>NZ_CP070977.1:300895-601791 GCF_018417535.1 Burkholderia pyrrocinia
GGCTGCGGCGTGCGTTTCGCGGCTTCCGCGATGCGCGCCTGCAACTGTTCACGCGTGACCGTGTGGTCGTCCCACAGGATCGTGCCGTCGCCCTGGATCGCGACGTCGACCGTCTGCGGCTTTTCATCGACGGGCTGGCTGCTGGCGTGCGGCAGGTCGATCTTCACCGCATGCTGCATCGCCGGGATCGTCACGAGAAAAATGATCAGGAGTACGAGCATGACGTCGACGAGCGGCGTCATGTTGATCTCGCTCATCACGGCATCGTCGTCATCGTCGCTGAAACCGGTGTTCATTGCCATGGTTCACCCCGTCTCAGCTGGCGCGCGTCGCGAGACGCAGGCCGTCGCGCGTCGACGACGATGCGAGGCTCGCACCGGTCACGAAGTAGGCGTGCAGGCCATGCGCGAAGCGGCGCAGCTTGCTGACGACACCCTTGTTTGCGCGGGTCAGTGCGTTGTAGCCGAGCACGGCCGGGATTGCGACGAACAGGCCGAAGGCCGTCATGATCAGCGATTCGCCGACCGGGCCCGCGACCTGGTCGATCGACGTCTGGCCGGTTGCGCCGATCACGAGCAGCGCGTGGTAGATCCCCCAGACCGTGCCGAACAGGCCGACGAACGGTGCCGTGCTGCCGATCGACGCGAGGATCGCGAGGCCGCTCTGCATGCGCGAGATGCCTTCGTCCATCGTGTCCTTCAGGCAGCGCGTGACCCAGTCCGACACGTCCATGCGGTCGTGCAGGTGCGGTTGCGTCTGGTGGTGATGGTCGGCTGCTTCCTTGCCCGACAGCGCGAGCGCGAGGAACGGGTTGTCGTTCGGCGTCGATGCGGTGAGCCCGAGCTTCTTGATGCCGTCGTCGAAATCGTCCGAATGCCAGAATGCCTGTTCGGCGTTCTTCGTGAGGCGGTTCAGGCGAACCACGTTCCAGCCCTTGATGACAATCACGATCCACGACAGGACCGACATCACGAGCAGCGTGATCGCAATGGCGCGCGTGACGAAATCACCTTGCGCCCAGACGTGCGCGATACCGTAGCTTTGCATTTTTTTGTTTCCTTTGAATCTTCCGGATGAGGCAGGTTAGTCGGTGAGCCCGAAGCTGTAGGGCTGTGTGCGGGCGGCGCGGATCGCCTGGCCGTTCTCGATGTACGGACGGCAGGTGGTCGAACGCATCGCGTCGAGTGCGGCATCGTCGAGGCGCGGGTAGCCGCTGCTCTTCTGCAGATCGATGCTTTCGATCTTGCCGGTCACGCCGACGACGAAATGAACATAGGCCGTGCCCGATTCGCCGCGGCGGCGCGACATCGACGGGTAGTCGGGCTTCACGAAGTTGCACTGCAGCGTCGGCACGTTCTTCGGCGCGCTGACCTGCATCGTTTCGCGCGCGGGGCCGGGCGTGGCGGCTGGTGCCGCGGGAGCGGGCGCGGCGGGTGCGGGCGTCGGATCGGCGGCTGCCGGCGCGGGCGTCGGCGACGGGGTCTGCGATTGTGCAACCGGCTGAGGTGTCGGCTTCGCCGTTTTCGGCACCGGCTTCGGCTCGACCTTCGGCTTCACGCGCGGCGTAGGCTTCGGCGGCGCCGGCTGCGGGATCGATTCTGCCGCGACCTGCTGGGCGATCGGCGCAGGCGTGATGAGCTGTGCGGTGATCGTCTGGACCTCGACCGATTTCGGCGGCGGCGCGTTGCGATGGAGCCAGGCGGCCGTCAGCATGATCGCGTGTGCGGCAAGCACACCGACCGCAACGACGATCACTCGGGGATTCATACGTGGTGCAGCCGGCAAGGCGCCGGCAGGAGCGAAATGCGAAGCCTGCATGTTAGCTTGAAAGATCGATGTCGCACCCGGGGCGCGGCGGGTGAATCGGCATCACTTGCGGAAGATCAGCAGCGAGATGCAAACGGTGGTCACAAATCCGATCAGCAATTCCATCACTGGCTCCTTGGCAGGTAAGCCGTTGGCTCGCGTAGACGGTGGCTTGCTGACGGTCAATACAAAAAATGCGGCCTGGGCCGCATGCGCACACTCGGCGCCGGTCAGGCGGCCTTGCGTTCGTAGAACGTGACCGGGATCGGGTGAGCGTGATGCTCGACGCCGCACCGGCTCGCGCAGACGCCTTGCTCGGCCATGAGGTCGCGTACGGACTCCTCGCACTTGCCGCAGCACGTGGCCACGCCGAGCTCGAACTGGAGTTCATCGAAAGAATTCACGCCCTCTGCGAGGGACGCGCGGATCTTGCGATCGGAAACAGACTTGCACACGCAGACGATCATGATGAGTTGCGATAGCTAACGTTAATGCGAATTATTATCATTAATTTTGCGGACGTTGACAAGCCTGGGTCGGGCTTTTTTTAAGGTCATCGGACCCTTGAAACGGCGGGCGCGGCGGAGCCGCGTCGGGATAGCGCGTGCCGGCCCGCGTCAGGCGGTCGCGCAGGCGCGCGCGTTGGGCGAGGAAATGGTGACGGATTCGACCGGCGCATCGAGGCCGAGCAGCGTCGACGCGAGTGCCTGCAATTGGCGGCCGTCGCCGGTCGAGCAGAAGCGGGGCGGTGCGACAGGCGTGCCGGCGGGCGCGCGCAGGCCGTGCTGGTCGAGCACGCGCACGAGCTGGTGCGCGATCGCATCGCTCGTGTCGATGATCGCCATGCGGTCGCCGACAATGTCACGAATCGTTGCGGTGAGGAACGGGTAGTGCGTGCAGCCGAGGACGACCGTATCGGCGCCGTCGTCGAGCATCGGCTGCAGATAGCTGTCGAGCAGCGCACGCAGCGCGGGCGAGCCCGTGTCGCCGCTCTCGATCGCCTGCACGAGCCCGTGGCCCGGCTGGCAGATGAAGCGGCAGCCGGCGCCATGACGTTCGAGCAGCGCCTGGAATCGCGCGCTGCGCAGCGTCGCCTGGGTGGCGAGCACGCCGGCGACACCGCTCGCGGACTGCTGGACGGCCGGCTTGATGCCCGGCTCGACGCCGACGAGCGGGATCGCGAGATGTTCGCGTACCGCCGCGATCGACTGGGCTGTCGCCGTATTGCAGGCGACGACGAGCGCCTTCGCACCCTGCCGGACGAACCATTCGCCGATCGCGAGCGTGCGTTCGGTGATGAATGCGTCGTCGCGTTCGCCGTACGGGATGTAGCGCGTATCGGCCGTATAGACGAACGACTCGCCGGGCAGGTGCGCGTTCACGGCGCGCAGCACCGACAGGCCGCCGAGCCCCGAATCGAAGATTCCGACAGGGGCGGCGGCGCGCATCGCGGTAGCGGCTGGCTGGTTCGTCATCGTCATGGGGACGGCGCGGCGGCGCGTGGGGCGATTACTCGGCGGAACCCATCATCGATTGCTGGTAGTTCTGCAGGCCGACCTTGCCGATCAGGTCGATCTGCGTTTCCAGCCAGTCGATGTGCTCTTCGGTGTCGTCGAGGATCTTTTCGAAGATCTCGCGCGACACATAGTCGCGAACCGATTCGCAGTAGGCGATCGCTTCCTTGCACGTGGCCTGCGAGATCTGCTCGAGCTTCAGGTCGCACTTCAGGATTTCTTCCGTTTCCTCGCCGACGAGCAGCTTGTGCAGGTCCTGCAGGTTCGGCAGGCCGTCGAGCATGAACACGCGCTCGATCAGCCAGTCGGCGTGCTTCATTTCGCCGATCGACTCGTCGTACTCGTGCTTGCCGAGCTTGTCGAGGCCCCAGTGCTTGTACATGCGCGCATGCAGGAAGTACTGGTTGATCGCCGTGAGTTCATTCTTCAGTTGGGCGTTCAGATATTCGATGACTTTCTTGTCGCCTTGCATGGCTGTTCCTTGTTCAGTGGGGCTTCAGAAACCGAACGATAATCGCTCGAACGAGAAAAGCCAAGCCTCGAAGCCTTGTCGGGCCTGCCTTTTGCGTGTAATGAGAATCAGCCTTGAATAACCGGCCGCGCACGATAACGAGAACGAGAAGCAAAAAGGCCGGACTCCCGTCCGGCCTTTCGTTCGATCGCGCTTAAGCGGTTGCGACCGGGATCTTGCCGATCTTCGCCTGCCACTCCTTCGGACCGGTCTGGTGCACCGACGTGCCCGACGAATCGACGGCGACCGTCACCGGCATGTCCTGCACGTCGAACTCGTAGATCGCTTCCATGCCGAGGTCTTCGAATGCGAGCACCTTCGCGCCGCGGATCGCCTTCGACACGAGGTAGGCCGCGCCGCCGACCGCCATCAGGTACGCCGCCTTGTGCTTCTTGATCGCGTCGATCGCGACGGGGCCGCGCTCGGCCTTGCCGACCATCGAGATCAGGCCCGTTTGCGCGAGCATCGTCTCGGTGAACTTGTCCATGCGCGTGGCCGTCGTCGGGCCGGCCGGGCCGACCACTTCGTCGCGCACCGGGTCGACCGGGCCGACGTAGTAGATCACGCGGTTCGTGAAGTCGACCGGCAGCTTTTCGCCCTTCGCGAGCATGTCGGCGATGCGCTTGTGCGCGGCGTCGCGGCCGGTGAGCATCTTGCCCGACAGCAGCAGCGTCTGGCCCGGCGTCCAGCTCGCGACTTGTTCCGGCGTCAGCGTGTTCAGGTCGACGCGCTTGCTGGTTTCCGTGTTCGGTTCCCACTGGACCTTCGGCCAGGCGTCGAGCGACGGCGCTTCAAGCTTGGCCGGGCCCGAACCGTCGAGCACGAAGTGCGCGTGGCGCGTGGCCGCGCAGTTCGGGATCAGCGCGACCGGCTTCGATGCCGCGTGCGTCGGTGCGGCCATGATCTTCACGTCGAGTACGGTCGCCAGGCCGCCGAGGCCCTGCGCGCCGATGCCGAGCGCGTTGACCTTCTCGTGCAGCTCGACGCGCAGTTCCTCGACCCAGTCCTGCGGGCCGCGTGCGATGATTTCCTGGATGTCGATCGGCTCCATCAGCGATTCCTTCGCCATCAGCATCGCCTTCTCGGCCGTGCCGCCGATGCCGATCCCGAGCATGCCGGGCGGGCACCAGCCCGCGCCCATCGTCGGGACCGTCTTCAGCACCCAGTCGACGATCGAGTCGGACGGGTTCAGCATCACGAACTTCGACTTGTTCTCCGAGCCGCCGCCCTTCGCCGCGACCTGCACGTCGACCTTGTCGCCCGGCACGATCTCGTAGTGGATCACGGCCGGCGTGTTGTCCTTCGTGTTCTTGCGGCCACCTTCCGGCGGGTTGACGATCGACGCGCGCAGCACGTTGTCCGGGTGCGTGTAACCGCGACGCACGCCCTCGTTGATCATGTCGGTGAGGCCCATCGTCGCGCCGTCCCAGCGCACGTCCATGCCGACCTTCACGAAGATCGTGACGATGCCGGTGTCCTGGCAGATCGGGCGCTTGCCTTCCGCGCACATGCGGCTGTTCGTGAGGATCTGCGCGATCGCGTCCTTCGCGGCCGGGCTCTCTTCCAGCTCGTACGCGCGGCCGAGTGCCTGGATGTAGTCGAGCGGGTGGTAGTAGCTGATGTACTGCAGCGAATCCGCGATGCTCTGGATCAGGTCTTCCTGTTTGATGACGGTCATGGCTGAGACTCTGTGGGGACAGTGGGGAATGCGTTTATGCGTTGACGGCTGCTTCGGCCGGCTTGCGGGACGCGGCCGCGGCGGGCGCATGCGTCTCGTGGAAATGGGCGGGATGCGTGTGCGTCGTCAGGCGGTCGACCCACGCCATCACGAGCGCCGACACGAGGAACGACACGTGGATGATCACCTGCCACATGATCGCGTGCATCGTGTGCTGGTCGGGGTTGATGAAGGTCTTCAGCAGGTGGATCGACGAAATGCTGATCAGCGCCATCGACAGCTTGACCTTCAGCACGCCCGCGTTCACATGGTCGAGCCATTCGGGTTCGTCGGGGTGGCCCTCGATGCCGAGGCGCGACACGAACGTTTCGTAACCGCCGACGATCACCATGATCAGCAGGTTCGAGATCATCACCACGTCGATCAGGCCGAGCACCGCGAGCATCACGCTGACTTCGTCGAGGCCGGCCGCATGCGACAGCAGGTGCCAGACTTCCTTCAGGAACAGGAACACGTAGACGGCCTGCGCGACGATCAGGCCCAGGTAAAGCGGAACCTGGAGCCAGCGGCTCATGAAAATCAGCGCGGGAAGCGGGCGAAGCGGGCGACGCGCGGGGCGGCCGGGCGAATGCGGGGCGGACATGATGGAGGGTCGGGCGCGGGGCGCAGGTATCGAGGGTAATCTTGAAAAGGCGCGCTATTGTAACGCGTCGGCCAGCGCGACTGCAGCGACGCGCCGGCACGGCCGGGGACCGATCAGGATGCGGCCGCCGGCACGCTTTTCACGCGCAGGCTCGCGAGCACGATGCCGGCGACGACGCACGCGAGCGCGATGCCGTGTGCCAGCGTCGGGCGCTCGCCGAGGAACGCGATCCCGTACGCGGCCGCGGCGATCGGCAGCACCGCGCTGAATACCCCGGCGAGGCTGCCCGGCACGTGCCGGATGCCCTTCATCCACAGCCAGAACGAGAAGATGCTGGCCGACAGGCCATACCAGACGACGAGCGCCCACGTGCCGGCCGGCACGCTCGCGTAATCGAAGTGCCACAGCGCCGTCGCGCCGAGCGGCAGCATCAGGAACAGGCCGAACAGGTGCGTGTATGCGCAGATGTCGATCGGCGCGAGCGTCTGCGTGAGCCGGCGCGACAGGATCACGTAGATCGATTCGCAGCACACGGCACCGAGGATCAGCAGGTTGCCGGTCAGCGAGCCGGACGCGTCGCCGTGCGCGCCATGCGCGGTTGCGCTGCCGTTGGCGAGGTTGATCGTCACGACGCCGGCGATCGCGAGTGCGATGGACACGAGCGCACGGCCGTTCGGTTTTTCGCGCAGGATCAGCCACGCGAACAGCGCGACGATCGCCGGGATCGTGCTCGTGATGACGCCGGCCGCCACCGCGCTCGTGCGCTGCACGCCGTTGAGCATCAGCAGCGTGAACATGAAGGTGCCGAAGAATGCCTGCAGGAACAGGTTCAGCCACTCGCCGCGCTTGACCGCGCGCATCTTCACGGGGCTGAACAGCGGCCACAGCACGACGATCGCGATCACGAAGCGCAGCGTGGCGAGGATGGCGACGGGAACGATTGCAACGATGGATTTACCGATACCGACGTTGCTGCCGACGAACAGCATCGACAGGATGAGGAAGAGGGCGTAGCGATTCAAGCTGGAATCCGGGAGGCGAGTTCAGTTAGGATTGTAGGGTCGCGGTTGTTACAGCGTAAAGCGCCGCCCGGCGGGCGAAACGGCCATGCCGCGTAAGTGACGGGTAAGTTGGAGCGCTTATCGTGGGAACCGCCGGGCCGCACGTTCACCGTCGCGTGACGTGGTGCGGTGCAGCATCGCGCGCAGCCTTCGTGGTCGTGCGCGGGTGGGTGGGAGACAGCGGCGCATATGCGCCGGCCAAGACGCGCGGCGCGCACGATCGCGCCGCCATGCAGAGGATTCATGTTCACCAAGGGGTAGTCGATGTCTGCGATTGAATCGGTTCTTCACGAAACCCGCCAGTTTGCGCCGCCCGCGGCGCTCGAACAGGCGGCGACCATTTCCGGCATGCCGGCCTATCGCGCGCTCGCCGCCGAGGCCGAGCGCGATTACGAAGGCTTCTGGGCGCGTCTCGCGCGCGAGGGCCTCGCGTGGCACAAGCCGTTCACGAACGTGCTCGACGAGTCCAACGCGCCGTTCTACAAGTGGTTCGACGACGGCGAGCTGAACGCGTCCTACAACTGCCTCGACCGTCACGTCGAAGCCGGCAACGGCGAGCGCGTCGCGGTGATCTTCGAGGCCGACGACGGCACCGTCACGCGCATCACCTATGCCGATCTGCTGGCGCGCGTATCGCGCTTCGCGAACGCGCTGAAGAAACGCGGGATCGGCAAGGGCGATCGCGTCGTCATCTACATCCCGATGTCGATCGAAGGCATCGTCGCGATGCAGGCCTGCGCGCGCATCGGCGCGACGCACTCGGTCGTGTTCGGCGGCTTCTCCGCGAAATCGCTGAACGAGCGGCTCGTCGACGTCGGCGCGGTCGCGCTCGTCACGGCCGACGAGCAGGCGCGCGGCGGCAAGACGCTGCCGCTCAAGAGCATCGCCGACGAGGCGATCGCGATGGGCGGCTGCGAAGCGGTGAAGAGCGTGATCGTCTATCGCCGCACCGGCGGCAAGATCGACTGGCATGCAGGGCGCGACCTGTGGATGCATGAGATCGCGGACGGCGAGTCCGACACGTGCGAGCCGGAATGGGTCGGCGCCGAGCATCCGCTGTTCATCCTGTATACGTCGGGCTCGACCGGCAAGCCGAAGGGCGTGCAGCACAGCACGGGCGGCTACCTGCTGTGGGCCGCGCAGACGATGAAGTGGACCTTCGACTGGAAGCCGACCGACGTGTTCTGGTGCACGGCGGACATCGGCTGGGTCACCGGTCACACGTACATCACGTATGGCCCGCTCGCGTGCGGCGGCACGCAGGTCGTGTTCGAGGGCGTGCCGACCTACCCGGATGCCGGCCGCTTCTGGAAGATGATCGGCGATCACAAGGTCAGCGTGTTCTACACCGCGCCGACCGCGATCCGTTCGCTGATCAAGGCCGCCGAAGCCGACGACAAGGTGCATCCGAAGAGCTACGACCTGTCGAGCCTGCGCATCATCGGCACCGTCGGCGAGCCGATCAATCCGGAAGCGTGGATGTGGTATCACAAGCACGTCGGCCAGGAGCGCTGCCCGATCGTCGATACGTGGTGGCAGACCGAGACGGGCGGGCACATGATCACGCCGCTGCCGGGCGCGACGCCGACCGTACCCGGTTCGTGCACGCTGCCGCTGCCGGGCATCATGGCTGCGGTGGTCGACGAGACGGGCCAGGACGTGCCGAACGGGCAAGGCGGCATCCTCGTCGTCAAGCGCCCGTGGCCGGCGATGATCCGCACGATCTGGGGCGACCCGGAGCGTTTCAAGAAGAGTTATTACCCGGAAGAACTCGGCGGCACGCTCTACCTTGCCGGCGACGGCACCGTGCGCGACAAGGACACCGGCTACTTCACGATCATGGGCCGGATCGACGACGTGCTGAACGTGTCGGGCCACCGGCTCGGCACGATGGAGATCGAGTCGGCGCTGGTGTCGCACGAGCTCGTTGCCGAGGCGGCCGTGGTCGGCCGCCCGGACGATACGACGGGCGAGGCGGTCGTCGCGTTCGTCGTGCTGAAGCGTTCGCGTCCGGAAGGCGAAGAGGCCGCGGCGCTCGCGAAGACGCTGCGCGACTGGGTCGGCAAGCAGATCGGGCCGATCGCGAAGCCGAAGGACATCCGTTTCGGCGACAACCTGCCGAAGACGCGCTCGGGCAAGATCATGCGGCGCCTGCTGCGCTCGCTCGCGAAGGGCGAGGCGATCACGCAGGACACGTCCACGCTCGAGAACCCGGCCATCCTCGACCAACTCGCCGAAGTGCGCTGATCGTACCTGTCGTGCATCACGCGCGCATGAGCCCCTGCGCGGCAATCCCGATTGCCCGCGCAGGGGCTTTTTGCTAAATAACGGCATGACCGTTCCGACCCGTCCGGCGCCTGTCGCGCCGCCGCCCGTTCCCGCGCCGCTCGCGCGTGCCCACGCGCGCTACTGGCGCTTCAACGTCGCGCTGATCGCGGTGCTGATGGCGATCGGCTTCTCGGTGTCGTTCATCGTGCCGTTCTTCGGGCCCGCGCTCGCCGGGGTCCGGTTCGCCGGCTTCAGCCTGCCGTTCTATGTCGGCGCGCAGGGCGCGATTCTCGTGTATCTCGTGCTGATCGTCGTCTACATCGGGCTGATGCAACGCGCGGACCGCACGCTGCGCCGCGCGTACGACGACCATGCGGCGCGCACGGCAATGCGCACGGCGGGCGCTGATTCATGCTGACGCATCGACTGATACGCGCATACGCGCTCTACACGCTGGGTTTTCTCGGGTTCGTGCTGCTGATGTGGCGGATCGAGCGCGCGACCGGCTCCGGTGTCTGGATCGGCTACGTGTTCCTGTTCGTGCCGATCGCCGTGTACGCGGTGATCGGGCTGCTGTCGCGCACGTCCGATCTCGTCGAGTACTACGTGGCCGGGCGGCGCGTGCCGTCTGCGTTCAACGGGATGGCGACCGCGGCCGACTGGCTGTCGGCCGCGTCGTTCATCGGCCTGGCCGGATCGCTCTACTCGACCGGCTACGACGCGCTGGCGTACGTGATGGGCTGGACGGGCGGGTTCTGCCTCGTCGCGTTCCTGCTCGCGCCTTATGTGCGCAAGCTCGCGCGCTACACGATTCCCGACTTTCTCGGTACGCGCTTCTCGAGCACGGCCGTGCGCGCGCTGGCGGCCGGCGCGGCGATCCTGTGTTCGTTCGTGTATCTGGTCGCGCAGATCCAGGGGATCGGCTTGATCGCGACGCGCTTCATCGGCGTCGATTTCGCGATCGGGATCTTCTGCGGGCTCGCGGGCATTCTCGTGTGCTCGTTTCTCGGCGGGATGCGCGCAGTCACGTGGACGCAGGTCGCGCAGTACATCATCCTGATCAGCGCGATCCTGATTCCGGTGTCGCTGATCGCGATGAAGAACGGGCTCGGCCCCGTGCCGCAGTTCAATTACGGCAAGCTGATGGAGCGTGTCGCGGCGCGCGAGGCGCAGGTGCGCGACGCGGCCGACGAGCAAAAGGTGCGCGACGCGTACCGTCGGCAAGCCGCGGACATCCAGACGCGGCTCGACCGCTTGCCGGCGTCCTATGCGGACGCGCGCAGGCATCTCGTCGACCAGCTCGCCGACTTGCGGCGCCACAACGGGCCGCTGCGCGAGATCAGCCAGCGCGAGCGCGAGCTGGCCGACTTCCCGCGCGATCCGGCGGCGGCGCGCGTCGCGTGGACGCAGGCGCGCGACGACATGCTTGCGCGCGCGGAGCCGCCCGTGCCGATGCACGAGCCGTTTCCCGCCGCGAGCGACGACGAACGCAAGCCGCGCGAGCGGAATTTCCTCGCGCTGCTGCTATGCCTGTCGCTCGGCACCGCGAGCCTGCCGCACATCCTGACGCGCTACAACACGACCACGTCGGTCGCGTCGGCGCGGCGCTCGGTCGGCTGGACGCTGTTCTTCATCGCGCTGTTCTACCTGAGCGTGCCGGTGCTCGCGGTGCTGATCAAGTACGAGATCCTCGCGAACCTCGTCGGGCGGCCGTTCGCCGAATTGCCTGCGTGGGTCACGCAATGGCATCACTTCGAACCCGATCTGATCAGCGTCGTCGAGGTGATTCGAGACGGCATCGTGCACTGGTCGGAAATCCAGATGCAGCCGGACATGGTCGTGCTGGCCGCGCCGGAGATCGCGGGGCTGCCATATGTCGTGTCGGGGCTGATCGCGGCCGGTGCGCTTGCCGCCGCGCTGTCGACCGCGGACGGGCTGCTGCTGACGATCGCGAACGCGCTGTCGCACGACGTCTATTACTGCATGGTCGCGCCTGACGCGTCGAGCCAGCGGCGCGTGACGATCTCGAAGGTGCTGCTGCTCGGTGTCGCGCTGTTCGCGTCGTATGTCGCGTCGCTCAATACGGGGAAGATCCTGTTTCTTGTCGGCGCCGCGTTCTCGCTGGCGGCATCGAGCTTCTTTCCGGTGCTCGTGCTCGGCGTGTTCTGGAAGCGCACGACGACGCGCGGCGCGATCGCCGGGATGGTGACGGGGCTCGCGGTGTGCGTGTACTACATCGTGTCGACCTATCCGTACTTCACGCAGTTGACGGGGTTCGCGGGGCGCACGTGGTTCGGGATCGAGCCGATCAGTTCGGGTGTGTTCGGCGTGCCGGCGGGGTTTGCGGTGGCGATTGCGGTGAGCTTGTGCGATCAGCGGCCGGATGAATATACGCGGGCGCTGGTGGATTACATTCGGCATCCGTGACGCGGAAGGCGGGCGGATGCGGGGCGTGTCGGTGCGCCAAAGGAAAAGCCCCTTGATTTATCGGGAAATCAAGGGGCTTCAGGCATTCTGGCGGAGAGAGGGGGATTCGAACCCCCGATAGGCGATTAACCTATACACGCTTTCCAGGCGTGCGACTTAAACCACTCATCCATCTCTCCGGAAGACCGAGAGTATAGCAAACTCTGACGGCGGCCCGCCACTCCCTTGCACGTCGGTCGGAAATCCGTCGTCATCGACAGCCACACCGACCGCGGATCGCCCTGCGTCAGATACCCGCCGATCGTCGACGACCGGTACGACTTGTTTGCGACATTACGCACGGTCGCGCGCCTGTACCGACGTTGCACAGCCGCCGAGCGGGCATCGGAATGAATGTGCGATCATCGACCGTCCGTATTCGTCGCAACAAATCGAGGGTGCCGGTTGCGACCCGCATAGCCGATGGAGACGATGCAATCCGTACGCACCGCTCCCTTCAGAAGGAACGCCCCGCCATGTCGCTCTCCGCCTTGTTCGCATTTGCCCTGATCCTGTCCGTCGGCGTCGCGACGCCCGGCCCGACGGTGTTGCTCGCGATGAGCAACGGGTCGCGGTACGGCTTGCGTCACGCGATGGTCGGCATGCTCGGCGCCGTCACGGCCGATGTCGTGCTCGTCGCCCTGGTCGGGCTCGGCCTTGGCGTGCTGCTCGACGCGTCGGAAACGGCGTTCGTGACGCTGAAGCTGCTCGGCGCGGCGTGGCTCGCGTATGTCGGCATCCGGATGCTGATGTCCAGCGGCCGTTCCACTGCAGCGCAGGAGTTCGAGCACGCGACGCCCGATCGCCGGACTGCGTTCCTGAAGAGCTTTTTCGTCGCGATGAGCAACCCGAAGTACTACCTGTTCATGTCCGCGCTGCTGCCGCAGTTCGTCGACCGGTCGCACGCGATCGCGCCGCAATACGCGATCCTCGCGGCGACGATCGTCGCGATCGACGTCATCGGGATGACCGGCTACGCGCTGCTCGGCGTGCATTCGGTGCGCGTATGGAAAGCGGCCGGGGAGAAGTGGCTGAACCGGGTCAGCGGGTCGCTGCTGCTGATGCTCGCGGGGTATGTCGCGCTGTATCGCAAGACCGCGAACTGACGCGGCGATGCATCGGGAAAGCGGCACGCCGACACCGGCGCGGCGATGAAACCGGTCGATCGCTTTACGCTCGAAACGCACGACGGTCCGTACGAATCGTGGCCGTCACGCACGCATGTGCTCGTGGGCGGCGTGCGCTCCGGTCTCGCCGTTTCCGGCTACGTGCTGCTGCGCCAGTTCGAGATGCCGGCCGCGTATCTGCTCGTCACCGACTATGACTGCCCGTTCGAGGAAGCCGTCACGTTCACGCTCGTGTCGAAGGATCCGCTGAAGGTGCGCGCGCAGCGCACGGTCGGCGCGATGTACGCGTCGTGCCATCTGGACGACATCACGTGGTCCGACGACCGGCATTTCAGCGCAACGTTCGTGGATATCGACGGGCGATGGGATTTCACGATTCGTAACCGATCCGTGCCGTTCATCCTGCCTCGGCTTGGCATGAATCGCGTGCAGGATCGGTAACGCGCGATCGGCGATCGTGAGTGTCTCGTCCGCGTGTGCGCGGCGCCTGAAATCCGTAAATACCGGCGATTTCATTTTTCTTTCGCATTGATCAGACATGTAAGTTTGGATGTGTCCGGATCTTGCGTGGCCAAGGCGCATGGCGGCAGGAGCGGCGACGTCCGTGCATCGCGTTCACACACTTCATTACAAAATGAATGGAAATTGAAAGAATTCCGTCCCTTGACGCACTGCACCGTCGCCATTTATTGTCCGTCTGCCGTCCGTGAGAGAGCACGGCGGTAATCGCGGATGCGCGCCTCGCGCGCACGACAACACGCAGCAAAAAGCAGAAAAGGAAACGTGGTAGCCACATGAAGCCGCTATTCGATGACAAGAAATCCGATGCGGTCAGCGATCGTCCTTCCACCCCGTCTTTGTCACCCGTCGCAGTGCCTGCCGACGCTGTCGTGCCGGCCGTGCAGCCGACGGAGCATGCGCGCCTGATCACCGTCGACGAGATCGACCAGCTCGGCGTGGCCCAAAGTACGCGCATCGCCGCCTTCTCCCAGCAGATTCTCGCCAGCGTCCGCGCGTCGGATGCCGACCAGTTCGGCGACAAGCTCAACGAACTGATTGCAACCGCGAAGGGGCTCGACCCGCGCGGCGCCGACAAGGGCGGGCTGCTCACGCAGGTCACGCGGCTGTTCCGCTCGACCAAGGAGAAGCTGCTGTCGCAGTACGAGTCCGTGAGCAAGCGGATGGACGCGCTCGTCGTCGAGCTGGAAAACCATGCGCAGCGCCAGAAGGCCGGCATCGACGAGCTCGAGCGGATGTACAACGACAACTACGCGCTGCACCAAGCGCTCGCGCAGTCGAAGGCGCATGGCGAAACGGCGCTCGCGACGCTGCGCGCGCATCTCGCGGCCGGCCAGCAGCAGCCGGACGACGCGTTCGGCGCGCAGCGCCTGCTCGACGTGAAGCGCAAGGTCGACGCGCTCGAGAGCAAGCTCGACGACCTCGACCGCGCGATGCTGATGTCGAAGCAGCTCGCGCCGCAGATCCGGATGGAGCAGGACCAGAAACGCACGCTGACGTCGAAATTCATGACGATCAAGACCGTGCTGATCCCCGCGTGGACCAACGCGTTCGCGCTCTACCTCGAGCAGCTCAGCACGAAGCGCGCGGCGGCGCTCGCGAACGCGACGTACGACGCGGCCGACGAGGCGATCCGCGCGCAGGCCGACCTGAATCGCCAGAACGCGCAGGAAGTCGCGAAGCTCGGCCAGCGCCCGGTGATCTCGACCGACACGTTCGAATATGCGCAGCAGCAGTTGTTCGGCGCGTTCGACGACATCACGCAGATCATCGCCGACGGCAAGCGCCAGCGCGAGCAGGACGCACCGCGCCTGCGCCAGCTCGAACAGGACCTGATCACCCGATTCGCTCCGAAGCACCATTGAGGAACACCGCATGATTACGCTTGAGAAACGCGCGGCGAAGGTCGCGATCGTCCTCGAAAAACGCCAGATCCTGAAGCCGCCCGTCGTGCGCGTCGGCGCGGCGCTCGACATCTCGGGCTCCGCGAAGCCGCTTTACCAGTCGGGCGTGATCCAGGAGACGCACGACCGGATCCTCGGCATTGCACTGAAGTTCGACGACAACGGCGAAGTCGACACGTGGACCTTCACCGAAGGCTACGACCGCCTGCCGACCGCGACGCCGGACAACTACGGCTCGTACATCTCCGACTACGTGCTCGAAGCGCGGATCGACAAGTGGGGCGGCACGCAGTACGCGCCGGTGATGAACGACATCGTCGACTTCTTCTTCCGCGCGCCGGAGCCGGCGCCGAAGCGCGAGGAAAAGCGCGGCTTCCTGAGCCGGCTGTTCGGCGGCGCGGACGAAACGCCCGCGCCGGCCGCATCCGCGCCGGCGAACGGCCATCTGCCCGCATGGGTGCTGTTCGTCACCGACGGCCAGAACCCGAAGAACGACCGCAAGCGCGTGCGCCAGTTGCTGGCCGAGTCGCAGCACTTCCCGCTGTACTGGTCGCTCGTCGGCGTCGGCGATCCGAGCGAATTCGGCTTCCTCGCGGAAGTCGCGGACGAGATGCCGAACGTCGGCTTCCTGCATCTCGAATCGCTCGACGTCAGCGACGAACAGATCTACGAGCAGTTGATCACGCAGGAATTCTGCGACTGGGTGCGCGCGAAGTAAGCGCGGCCCACACGCCCATTTTTCAGAACTCGATTACCCCCATCATGTTGAAAGATTTCAAGATCCCGCTGTCGCTCACGGTGCTCGCGCTGGTCGCGGCCTATCTCCTCGGCGGCGTGAAGGACATGCTGATCGTCGCGGTCCTGTGTGTGCTCGAAATTTCACTGTCGCTGGACAACGCGGTCGTCAACGCATCGGTGCTCAAGAACTGGTCGGAGAAGTGGCGCAACCGCTTCATGGTGTTCGGCCTGCCGGTTGCCGTGTTCGGCATGCGGCTCGTGTTCCCGCTGCTGATCGTCGCGGTGATCGGCCACATCGGCCTGTGGGACGCGCTGACGCTCGCGGTCGAATCGCCGGAGAAGTACGCGGCGGTGCTGACGTCCGCGCATCACGAGGTGTCGGCGTTCGGCGGCGCGTTCCTGCTGATGGTGTTCTTCAAGTTCATGCTCGACACCGAGAAGGACGAGCACTGGATCGGTTTCCTCGAAGGCCCGATGCGCCATCTCGGCCGCATCACGGCGCTGGAAGTGGCGCTGACGCTCGCGATCGTGATCGTCGCGTCGTTCCATGTGCCGGCGGCCGAGCAGGTCAGCTTCCTGCTCGCAGGCGCGTTCGGCGTGATCGGTTTCGTGATCGCGCACGGCGTGGGCGACCTGGTCGGCGGCGAGGAGACGGGCACGCGCGTGGTACGCGAAGGCGTCGCGGGGTTCATGTATCTCGAAGTGCTCGATTCGTCGTTCAGCTTCGACGGCGTGATCGGTGCGTTCGCGCTGTCGAACAACATCTTCCTGATCGCGCTCGGTCTCGGCGTCGGCGCGGCCTACATCCGGGAGATGACGCTCGTGCTGCTGAAGAAGGGCACGCTCGCGCAGTACCGCTATCTCGAACACGGCGCGTTCTGGGCGATCGGTGCGCTCGCAACGATCATGTTCCTCGGCGTGAAGTTCGACGTGCCCGAAGTCGTCACGGGCCTGATCGGCGCGGCGATGATCGCCGCGGCCGTGTGGTCGTCGATCGTCGTTCAGCGCAAGGAAGACCGGACTGCGGTGGCGGGCGAATAACCGCGCGTCAGGCGCGGCACGGAAACCATCAACGAGGGGCCGCACCGTGCGGCCCGGCATTGCCGCCGGCGCAACGGCGGTTCCAGCAGAAGAGGTTCAGATGATCAATTTGTCGAAAGGCGGTCGCGTCAACCTGTCGAAGGAAGCGCCCGGCACGCAGAAATTCCGTATCGGTCTCGGTTGGGACGCGAACGCGACGGACACGGGCACGGATTTCGATCTCGACGTGTCGGTGTTCCTGTGCAAGTACGATGCGCAGACCAATCCGAAGCTGATCTCCGATCAGCACTTCGTGTTCTACAACAGCGAAGTGCGTACGATGGACCGCAAGGAAACCTTCATCCAGCCGGGCGACGATTTCCCGAAGCGCGGGATGCCGGCCTCGAAGTGCATGGGCGTCGTGCATAGCGGCGACAACCGTACGGGCAGCGGCGACGGTGACGACGAGGTGATCTTCATCGACGTGACGAAGCTCGCGGCCGATGTCGAGGAAATCTCGGTGGTCGTGACGATCGACCAGGCCGAAGCGCGCCGCCAGAATTTCGGGCAGGTTCGCAACAGCTACATCCAGATTGCCGACGAGGTGTCGGGCGCGGTGATCGCGAAGTACGCGCTCGAGGAAGACTTCTCGATGGAGACGTCGGTGCAGGTCGGCAGCTTCTATCGCCGCGACGGCCACTTCATGTTCAAGGCGGTCGGTGCCGGCTACAACCGTGGCCTCGGCGACTTCGTGCTCGCGTACGGCGGCGCGGTCTGATTGGCGGCAGCCCGGCGTACGGGAAACCGCCGCGCCGGGCAGGATGCAGCGATGACGAATCCGTCCGACGAGCCGAAGCGGCTCGAATTCGATACGACGCCCGAGCGCACGCCCGGGCGTCTTGCGTTCGACGCGCCGCCCGCGGCCGGTGCGCCGGCTGCACGCGCGCCCGACCGGCCGGCGCCGCAGGCGCTCGACTTCGGGCCGGCGGTCGACCAGGCCATGCGCACAGCGCCCGCCGATGCGGTCGGCCGCGCGCTGTTCGGCGAATCGAACCACCCGCTGCTCGAATCGTGCTTCCGCGCCGCGCAGGCCAGCTTCCCGAATCTCTATCCCGACTACGCGCCGCGCATCGAGCGGCACATCCGGCAACTGGTGCCGCTCAAGCTCGCGACGGTCGCGACGATCGGCGACGGCGCGCTGGAGACGGCGGGCAACCTCGTCGAAGCCGTCGCGGCGACGACCCGCGAATTCAACGAACTCGGCGCGGCCGACATGATGGCCGGCATGCTCGCGCAGGCGACGCGCAAGGCCGGCATGTTCGAACGCTGGTTCGGCGCGGCGTCGGGCCATGTCGACTACCGTGCGGCGCTCGGCGCGCTCAAGCAGTCGCTCGGCTTCTTCCCGCGCCGCACCGAGGAGCTTGCCGCGAAGGTCCGCCATGCGGAAGAGAACCTCGTGGTCGTACTCGCGGCGCTGAGCGCGGTGGCGGACGTCGTGCGCGTGCCGGACGACGCGGGCGTCGAGCGCACGCTGTTCGACCGCCGCAACATCGTCGGGCAGGCCGTCCAGCAGATCCGGATGCAACCCGCGCAACTGCGCGGGCTCGACGAGCGCGTGACCGATCTGCTGTCGCGTGCCGATCACCTGATGAACGTCGTGCTGCCGGCAGCGCTGGCGGCGCGGCCGCAGCGCTGAGAGCACGGCACGACGACCACGTGCGCTGCGGCGCGCGTGGTCGCTGCCCGGGTCAAGCTTCGTCACGCCGTTTCGCGCGCACTGGCACGAGTCTGCTATCTTCCCGGGCATCTCATCGCTTTCCCGCCGATTCTCCATGACTGACCGCATCGTCGCCGCGTTCGATTTCGACGGCACCATCACGACTACCGACAGCTTCCGCCACTTCGTCCGCTACGCGGTCGGTACGCCGCGCTTTGCGTGGGCCGGGCTGCGCGCGCTGCCGTGGATCGCCGCGATGAAGGCCGGGCTGTTGTCGCGCGGCGACGCGAAGGCGAAGTTCGCGTGGTTCGCGTTCGGGCCGATCCGCGAGGACGCGCTCGACGTGCTGGCGCGCACGTTCGTCGACACGTATCTGCCGAACTTCGTACGTCCGGAAATGCTCGAGCGCATGCGCGAGCACCAGGCGCGCGGGCACGAAGTCGTGCTGGTCAGCGCGTCGCCGTCGCTGTATCTGGAGAAGTGGGCGAAGACGGTCGGCTTCGACACCGTGCTCGCGACGCGGCTCGCGTTCGAGCGCGGCACATTCGCCGGACGGCTCGACGGCGAGAACTGCTGGGGGCCGCAGAAGGTCGTGCGGCTGCGCGGGTGGTGGGGCAACCGGCCGCCGAAGCAGTTGTTCGCATACGGCGACAGCCGCGGCGACAAGGAAATGGCCGAACTCGCAAACTGGTCGTGGATCCGCGGCAAGGGAGCGATGCCGCCGATCGGCGACTGATGGCCGATGATCGGGCGGCGCGGCGCAGTGCGCCGCCCCGGCGCCGGCGTTACGCGTCGGCCTGCGCGTGGCGCGCGCTGCGCGACGCACGATACGCGCCCCAGCGATTCGCACGCGCAAACGTGCCGACGTCGTTGAAGCGCACACCGACTTCGCGCAATGCCGCATGCGCGGTTCGCGCGGTCAGTTGCCGGATATAGAACGGGTCGCGCACCACGAAGTGATGGATCGCATGCGTGCTGCCGAAATTGAAGCAGAACAACTGGAACGGCACCATCCACCACGGGTTGAGCACCTGCGTCTGCTGGATCACGTTGCGCGAATCGATGTCGCCGAAGTAATGCATGTTCGAGCTGACGAAGTTGATGCAGAAGCTGCGCACGAAGTTCGGCCCGAGCCACACTACCGCGAGAAAATCGACGACGTTCATCGCGCGCTCGACGATCGCCGGCACCGTCACCGCGTAGCCGAACGCATGCAGTGCGAACAGGCCGACGTGATAGACGATGAACGCGTGCCACAGCGCGTAATACACGTGACCGACCGGCATGTACGACGACACCTGCTCGACGCGCAACTGCATGCGTTCGGCCGGATCCTGCACCGGCTGCGCGGCCACATACTGCTGCACCTTGCGGCGCATCGCGGCCGGCCGCAGCACGACGGCGAGCATCCCGTCCGCGATCATCAGCAGGCGCTTCACGCCCCAGCGCTCGCCGTTGGTGATGCCGAATTCCTCGAGATCCGATTCGCCGCCCGACACCTTGTGGTGATGCAGGTGCATGCGCCGCCGCGTCCACGGGTTGATCGTGCCGGGCCGCGTGAGCCAGCACAGCGCCATCATCAGGTGATAGGCCCACGGTGTCTTCTTGAAGTACATCAGGTGAATCAGGTCGTGCTCGAGCTCGTGGATCAGCGACGTGACGAACGCGGCGAGCGGCAGCGCGACGTACCACGCGATCGTGCCGCGCGCATACAGCCACGCGATCGCGAGCATCGCGGCGACCGACGCGGCCATCACGGTCGCGCCGACCAGGTTCTGGTTGTGGAGCAGCGGAAAGCGCGCGCGGATCGCGTCGCTCGCGGCGTTGACCTCGCGGCGGACGTACGCGACCTTGTCTGCGTCGTGGCGAAAGACGGTTCGTGCGGGTTGGCTCATCGACCGGAATCCGTGCGGAAAGAGTGGGGCGTTATGCCGATGTGACAAGCATAGGCGCGCGCCGCACCGCACGCGAGGGCCGCCGGTGCCAATGGTGGTGTCATTCCAGGCCACGACGGCCGGCGAGCGGCTAGAGTGCCGCTGCGGTGTCATTGCGGGCCAGCGACGCTACAATCCGCCGAAACCGCTCTGGAGTCCCCCGCATGGCCCTGTCCGTCCCGGATGCCGCGCGCCAGTTGAACAAGGCGACGGTGTCGTCCGCGTATGCGCTGTTCATGCTGATGCTGGCCGAGGAGCGCGGCATCGATGGCGGCCGCATTCTCGCCGGCTCGGGCGTCGAGCGCGAGCGGCTCGCGCAGCCCGATGTGCGCATCACGCCGCTGCAGCAGGCGGCGATCGTGTTCAACCTGCTCGACGCGACGGACGACCCGTCGATCGCGATCGAGATCGGCCTGCGCAGCAGCCTGACGAAAGCGGGGCTGATCGGCTTCGGGCTGATGAGCTGCGCGACGCTCGGCGAGGCGATCGCGCTCGGCATCCGCTACCTGCCGACGCGCGTGCCGTTCTTCTCGGTGCGGCTCGCACAGCTCGACGGGATCGTCGACATCGACGTGCTCGAAGCGTTTCCGCTCGGCCGGCTGCGCCAGTTCGCGGTCGAGAACTTCCTGGTCGAAACGGCGATCCTGTTCAATTCGCTGCTGTATCCGGCGCCGGGACGCACGCTGCAGTCGCGCAGCCGAGCTGCACTTCGCGTGGCCCGAGCCGCCGTGGTTCGAGCGTTATCGCGCGCGGCTGCCGCGCTGCCATTTCGACGCGAGCGCGAACCGCATCCGCTGCGACGCCGAGCTGCTCGACGAGCCGATCGGCACCGCGAACGCGCAGACCGCGCAGATGATCGTCCAGCAATGCGAGGCCGAACTCGCGCGGCTCGGTTATGCGGAGAGCATCGTCGAGCGCGTGCGCAACCTGCTGATCTGCGGCGATGGCGGTTATCCGTCGGTCGACGACGTCGCGCGCGAGCTGCATGTGTCGGCGCGCACGCTCAAGCGTAAGCTCGCCGAGTACGGCGCGACCTATTCGACGCTGCTCGACGAGATCCGGCTGCGCGACGCGCTGCGCCTGCTCGAGGGCACGCGGCTGCCGGTCGACGAGATCGCGGCGCGCGTCGGTTATACGGACCGCGCCAACTTCACGCGCGCGTTCAAGCGCTGGACGGGCGTCGCGCCGAGCGAGCGGCGCTGAACGCAGGGGCGAACGGGCCTGTGCTGCCGGCCTGCCGGATCCTGCGCGCGGCGTTGTTTCGTCAGACGATCGCGACCCAGTTCGCGCCGCGCCCGCCCGGCGCCCGCGCATGCAGCGACAGCGTGCCGTCGTCCGGCGCGATCGCATAGACCGCCACGTGTTCCGACTGCTCGCCGCACGCGACGAGCCAGCGTCCCGACGGGTCGATCGCGAAGCCGCGCGGCTGCGTCTCGGTGGCCGTCGCGTGCGCGGGCTCGAACGTACCGTCGGCGGTGCGGCGATAGCAGAGCAACCGGCTCGACGTGCGTTCGCTGACATACGCGAAGCGCTCGTCGGGCGTCAGGTGCAGGTCGGCGGCCCAGACGGACGGTTCGGCGGGCGCGGGCGGCCGAGCATGGCCTTGCGCGAGTTCGGCGATGGCCGGGTGGCGCGCGCTGACGTGCGCGTCGCCGAGCCGGCCGGTGTCGAGGGCGCGCGCGAAGGTCGCGAGCGTGGCCTGGAATTCGCTGACGACGACGAGCGCGCGGCCGTCACGCGCGAATTGCAAGTGGCGCGGGCCGAAGCCGGCCGGCACGCGCGTTTCGCCGTGTTCGAGCGCACGCAGGCCGGCTGCGTCCTCGACGAGCGCGAAGCTGAACACGCGGTCCGAGCCGAGCGAACTGACGTACGCGAAACGATTGTCCGGCGACACGATCACCGCGTGCGCGTTCGCGATGCCGCCGGCCACCTGCAGCGGTGCGCCGTCGCCGTCGCGCACGCGCGCGGCGTCGTAGAGGCTCAGCGAATTCCCGCCGTACGACGCGCCGAGCAGCCAGCGGCCGCTGCGGTCGAGCGACAGGTACGCGTGGCTCGCGTCGATCGCCGTCGTGCCGATGCGTGCGAGCGCGCCCGTGGCAGGGGCGACCCGGAACGCGACGATCGTCGGCTGTTCGCCGCGCGTCGCGACGTAGAGCCGCGCGCGGTCGGCCTGTACGGCGATCGGCATCGCGACGTCGGCGGCCGGGTAGCGGGCGAGCGGCGCGAGCGTGCCGTCGCCCGTGAGGGAGAACGTGGCGAGATCGCCGTCGGCGGCATTCGAGACGACGACGGTCAGGCGGTCAGTGTTCGGCATGGCGGAGCATCGTAGCGTTCGTGAAGGACTCGTCGGCCGGCAGGCCGCGCGGCGGATCGCTGCGCCGGTGCGTGCGCGCGAACAGCGCGGCGCCCGCGGCGACGAGGGACGCGATCGCGAGCGCATACAGCCCGCCCGTGATCGAACCCGTATGTTGCTTCAGATAGCCGAATGCCGTCGGCGCGACGAAGCCGCCGAGGTTGCCGACCGAGTTGATCAGCGCGATCACGGCCGCGGCCACGCGCGTGTCGAGATAGCCTTGCGGGATCGGCCAGAACAGCGACGACGCAGCCTTGAAGCCCAGCGCGGCGAAGCAGATCGACGCGAACGACCAGACGGGATCGTGCGACGTCGACGCGAACAACCCGCATGCGGCGAGCACGAGCGCGAATGCGAGCCAGCGCTGCGGATGCTTCCACTTCGACGACAGCACCGCGAAGCAGTACATCGCGCCGATCGCGATCATCCACGGGATCGTGTTGTACAGGCCGACCTGGAAATCGGTGAGGCCGCCCATCTTGCGGATGATCGTCGGCAGCCAGAACGTGGCCGCGTAGATCGTCAACTGGATCGAGAAATACAGGAAGCAGAACAGCATGATCTGCGGATCGCGCAGCAGCGCGGCGGCGCGCACGGGCACGTTCGAGCGCACGTCGCGTGTCGCGCGTTCCGCGTCGAGCGCATTTTCGAGCGCCGCGCGCTCTTCGGCCGTGAGCCACGTCGCGTCGCGGATGTACGATTTCAGCAGCAGCCAGCTCGCGCCGCACAGCGCGACCGAGAACAGCCCTTCGATCAGGAACATCCATTGCCAGCCTTCGAGGCCGAAGCCGTGGATCGACAGCAGCGCGCCGGTGACGGGCCCGGACAGCACCGACGCGAACGCGGAGCCGCCGAGGAAGATCGCCATCGCCTTGCCGCGCTCCTGCGGCGGCAGCCATTGCGACAGGTACAGCACGACGCCGGGGAAGAAGCCGGCCTCGGCCGCGCCGAGCAGGAAGCGCAGCACATAGAACGACGTGTCGTTCCACACGAACGCCATCGCGGCCGCGACGATGCCCCACGTCGCCATGATCCGCGCGAGCCACACGCGTGCGCCGTAGCGCTGCATCAGCAGGTTCGACGGCACTTCGAACAGCGCATAGCCGACGAAGAACAGCCCGGCGCCGAGCCCGTACGCGGCCGCGCCGATACCGATCGACGCTTCGAGGTGGCGATCGACGAAACCGACGTTCACGCGGTCGATGTAGTTCGCAATGAACATGATTAGCACGAGCGGCAGCACATGCCACTTCACTTTCGAGACGGCGGACGCGAGCGGGTCGCGGCCTGGCAGGGCGGGCGAGGGCGGGTTCAACGGTGTCTCCGGTCGGGCGGCGGCGGACGGGGCGGCAGCCCGCATCGGCGTCGGTGTGGCGGTCTATGTAGTATGTCGTCGTATGACATGGTACGCCTGAGCACCGATGATGGCGTCGCGGGTATACCCGGAAATTTCCTAAATATTGGAGAATGTCATGAGGCTGGCGGGTTATTCGATCATGTCTGATGACGTATGACGTCAAATGAGATTGCGTCGATCGCCGGGTGCCCGGTCGCGACCCGCGTCGTGCGTCGGCCGCGCAGGCTCTCCGGCGGCCGCCGTGACGGCCCGCTACGCCATCGACACGACGCTGTTGAGCAGCGTCTTGACGAGCACGGCCTGTCGCGTCGCGCCCGTTTTCGCGAAGATGCCGCGCAGGTGCGCGCGCGCCGTGTTCTTCGTGATGCCCGTCGCGGCGGCCGCCTCGTCGAGCGTGAGCCCGTCGACGAGCAGCAGCGCGATTTCGGTCTCCATCGGCGTGAGCCGAAACAGCCGGTGCAGCATGTCGCGCGACGTTTGCGGCGACGACGCGGGATCGCGGACGAAGACCGCGACGGCCGGCCGGTGCTGGCGGTCCTCGGCGCCGCGATAGGGCGCGAGCGGGCGCAGCAGCACGCTCAACGGCATCGCGCCGCCGGGGCGCGACAGCGTGGTGGCTTCGATGCGCGCGAGCGCGCCCGCGCGGAAATGCTCGAGCGCGGCCTGCAGCGCCTTCTGCAGCCGGCGCTCGTCGAGCGGGCACGACGCGTGGAGCCGCTCCTGGCGCATGCACAGCCCGTCCTGCTGCTCGATCAGCCGCTCGGCGATGCGGTTGCGCTTGATCACGCGGCCGTCCTCGTCGACGATCGCGGTGCCGACATCGAGCCGGTCGACGGTGCCCGCGTACAGCGCGCGTTCGGCATCGAGCACGTCGAACGCCGCGTGCAGCTCGACCGCGCGCTGCAGGTGCGGCAGCAGCGTCGCGACCTGTGCGCACTCGGCCGCGTCGAAATCGCGGCCGCCGTGCGCGCGGCTCACGAAGAAAGCGCACTCGACGCCGCGTTCGCCGCGCAGGTTCGCGCCGAGGATGTAGCGCAGGTCGAGCGGCTGCAGGTACTGCCGGTAGAAATCGTGTGCGCGCCACGCGGTTTCGCCGAACAGCCGGTCGGCCGTGAAGACCTGGCCGGGCGGGTGATCGAGAAATGGGCACAGTGCATAGAACTGCTCGCTGTACGACGGCTCGCCGGGCAGCAGCGGGCCATGCGTCGACGCATTGATGATGAGCCCGTGCCGCGAGCCGCCCGGATTGCGCAGCACGAGCGTCGTGAAGCTCGCGTCGAGCCGCACGCGGACCGCTTCGAGAAAACCGGCCCACGGGGTCGCTTCCGACGGGCCCTGGTAGACGAGCCCGAGCCACGCGCTGAGTTCGCGTGCCGTCCACGCCGCGTCGTCGAAACCGTCGTGCGTGGCCGTGTCGCCGGGCGCCAGCGCGATCCGCATGCTCGTGTTCTCCTGGGTCGGGGTGAAGTGTTCCCGAACCAGCATACCGGCCGGCCGGCGGCCCGCGTCATCCGAACGGAGTAGATGACGCGGGCATGCGGGCAACCGCCGGGTTGCCCGTACACCGCGCTTACGCCGCGCGCTCGCGCAGCAGGTGCGCGACGATGCGGTCCGCCGCTTGTTCCGGCGACTCGGCCACCGTGTCGACGCGCAGCTCGGGCTGCGCGGGCGGCTCGTACGGCGAGTCGATGCCCGTGAAGTGCTTCAGCTCGCCGCGCCGCGCCTTCTTGTACAGGCCCTTCGGATCGCGTTCCTCGGCGACCGCGAGCGGCGTGTCGACGAACACTTCGACGAACTCGTCGGGGCCGACCAGCGCGCGCGCCATGTCGCGCTCCGCACGGAACGGCGAGATGAACGACACGAGCGTGATGAGCCCCGCGTCGAGCATCAGCCGCGCCACTTCGGCGACGCGCCGGATGTTCTCCACGCGATCGGCCTCGGTGAAGCCGAGATCGCGATTGAGCCCGTGCCGCACGTTGTCGCCGTCGAGCAGGTACGTGTGCCTGCCGAGCGCATGCAGCCGCTTTTCGACGAGGTTCGCGATCGTCGATTTGCCGGCGCCCGACAGCCCGGTCAGCCACACGATGCGCGGCGTCTGCGCCTTCTGCACCGCGCGCGCGTCGCGATCGACGTCGACGGCCTGCCAGTGCACGTTGTGCGCGCGGCGCAGCGCGAAGTGCAGCATCCCGGCACCGACCGTGTCGTTGGTGAAGCGGTCGATCACGATGAAGCCGCCGGTATGGCGGTTCCGGTCGTACGGATCGAACGCGACGGGCCGGTCGAAGCTCAGGTTGCACACGCCGATCTCGTTGAGCGCGAGCGTGCGCGCGGCGAGATGCTCGCGCGTGTTCACGTCGATCTTGTACTTCGGCGTCGCGCAGGACGCGCCGACCGTCTGCGTGCCGAGTTTCACGAGATACGGCCGGCCGGGCAGCAGCGGCTCGTCGTGCATCCACACGATGGTCGCCTCGAACTGGTCGGCCACTTCCGGCGGCGCGTCCGCGCGCGCGATCAGGTCGCCGCGGCTGACGTCGATCTCGTCGGCGAGCGTGAGCGTCACAGCGTCGCCGGCGCGCGCGATGTCGCTTTCGCCGCGCTGCGTGATCACCGACGCCACACGGCTCTCCTTGCCGGACGGCAGCACGCGCACGCGCTCGCCGACACGGATCTCGCCCGATGCGATGCTGCCCGCGTAGCCGCGGAAGTTCAGGTGCGGGCGGTTGACCCACTGCACGGGCAGCCGGAACGGCTCGTCGCGCGTCACACGCGCGGCGAGCGGCAGGCGGTCGAGATGCTGCATCAGCGTCGGGCCCGCGTACCACGGCATCTGCGCGCTCGGCACGATCACGTTGTCGCCGCGCAGCGCCGACATCGGGATGCTGACGATCTCCGCCAGCCCGAGCTCGGCCGCGAACGCGCGATAGTCGGCATCGATGCGCTCGAACACGGCCTGGTCGTAGTCGACGAGATCCATCTTGTTGATCGCGAGCACGACGCGCTTGATGCCGATCAGCGCGACGAGATGGCTGTGGCGGCGCGTCTGCGTGAGCACGCCCTTGCGCGCGTCGATCAGGATCACCGCGAGATCGGCGGTCGATGCGCCGGTGATCATGTTGCGCGTGTACTGTTCGTGGCCGGGCGTATCGGCGACGATGAACTTGCGTCGCGCGGTCGCGAAGAAGCGGTATGCGACGTCGATCGTGATCCCTTGCTCGCGCTCGGCCGACAGGCCGTCGACGAGCAGCGCGAAATCGAGTTCGCCGCCCTGCGTGCCGACCTTCTTCGAATCGGCCTCGAGCTGCGTGAGCTGGTCGTCGAACAGCATGTTCGATTCGTAGAGCAGGCGGCCGATCAGCGTGCTCTTGCCGTCGTCGACGCTGCCGCACGTGATGAAGCGCAGCAGGTCCCTGGTTTGCGCGTCGTCGTCGGCGCGCGCGTCGGGAGCGGTGAGTACGTGTGCCATCAGAAATATCCCTCCTGTTTCTTCTTTTCCATCGAGCCGGCCGAATCGCTGTCGATCAGGCGCCCCTGGCGCTCGGACGTGCGCGTCTCGCGCATCTCCTGCAGGACGTCGTCGAGCGTCGTCGCATCGCTGTCGATCGCACCCGTCAGCGGATAACAGCCGAGCGTGCGAAAGCGCACCTTGCGCATCCGCGGCACTTCGCCTTCGCGCAATGGCAAACGTTCGTCGTCGACCATGATCAGCGCGCCGTCGCGTTCGACGACAGGGCGTTCCTTCGCGAAGTAGAGCGGCACGATCGGGATGTCGTGAAGCTGGATGTACTGCCAGATGTCGAGTTCGGTCCAGTTCGAGATCGGGAACACGCGCAGGCTTTCGCCTTTGCGCTTGCGCGCGTTGTACAGCGACCAGAGTTCGGGACGCTGGCGCTTCGGGTCCCAGCGGTGCTGTTCGGAGCGCAGCGACACGATGCGTTCCTTCGCGCGCGATTTCTCCTCGTCGCGGCGCGCGCCGCCGAACGCGGCGTCGAAGCCGTAGTGATCGAGCGCCTGCTTGAGCCCCTGCGTCTTCCACACGTCGGTGTGCACGGCCGAGCCGTGCGTGAACGGATTGACGTAGTTCGCGACGCCTTCGGGGTTGATGTGCACGCGCAGGTCGAGGCCGAGGCGCTCGGCCGTCTCGTCGCGAAACGCGATCATCTCGCGGAATTTCCACGTCGTATCGACGTGCAGCAGCGGAAAGGGCGGCTTCGCCGGGTAGAACGCCTTCATCGCGAGATGCAGCATGACCGAGCTGTCCTTGCCGATCGAATACAGCATCACCGGGTTCTCGCTCTCCGCGACCACCTCGCGCATGATGTGGATGCTTTCGGCCTCCAGCCGCTCCAAGTGGGTCAACATCGTTCGTCTCCTTGTTTCATGCCGGCGCCGCGCGACATGTGCGGCGTTTCGTGCATGACGCCAACGGTATCGAGCAGGGGGCGTACTGCTCTTCGTCCGGGTGGACTAAGAGGCGACCTGGCGGCACAGCGGATCTTTCCTTAGTCCACCCGGACGAAGTGGCGCGCGACGCAGGCGCTTAAGGTGAGCGCTCGACCATCGGCGGAGACGACACATGACGGACGACACACGTGCCACGCAATTGCTTTCGGGCCAGACCTGGGCCGATTTCTGCGACACCCTGAAACGCAGCGGACAACAGATCCTGCGCGCCGACGCGCCGGACGATCCGCTGACGCGCGCGGAAGGGTTCCGCTACCTGAGCCGGCTGATGCGCATCGCGCTGGAAATGCACGTCGAATTCGCGGACGGCGCATGGCCGGGCTTCTTCTCGCCGTCGCACGAGACCGCGAAGATCGGCGCCGACAATCCCGACAACCTGTACCAGTACGCACGCCTCGACGGCCGCTGCGAATACCGCGTGACGGGGCGGCGCGGCACGGTCGCGTACTTGAGCTTCGGCACGCAGAAGGGCGGCTACGAGACCGACGGCAAGATGCTGCAGACGGGCTTTCTCGATGCGAAGCAGCTCGCGCTCGCGCCGGACGGCAGCTTCGAGATCGTGCTGAGCGAAACGCCGCGCGCGGGCAACTGGGTGCGCATGGAGCCCGGCACCAACGCGCTGCTGGTGCGCCAGACCTTCCTCGACCGGCGTGCGGAGACGCCCGCGCAACTGAAGATCGAGCGTATCGGCGCCGAGGATCGGCCGGCGCCGCTCGACCCGGTCGTGCTGCAGGGTGGCCTCACGCGCGCCGCGCAGTTCGTCGAGCAGACGTCGAAGCTGTTCGCCGACTGGGCCGCGAGCTACCGGTCGCACGTGAACGCGCTGCCGCCCGCCGACCAAGCGCTGTGCCAGTCGGTCGGCGGCGACCCGAACATCTACTACTACCACTCGAGCTGGTCGCTGGCCGACGACGAAGCGCTCGTGATCGACGTCGACACGATGCCCGACTGCGATTTCTGGAACGTACAGCTCAACAACTACTGGATGGAGTCGCTCGACTACCGGCACTTCGACGTCTGCGTGAACAAGCACAGCGCGCGGCTGAATGCCGACGGCGGCGTGACGGTGGTCGTCGCGGCAGCACGGCCGGGCGATGCGAACTGGCTCGATACGGCCGGGCACCGGGCGGGCACGATCTGCTGGCGCTGGGTCGGCGCCGCGCGACCCGTGCATCCGCGCACGCGCGTCGTCAAGCTCGCCACGCTGAAGGAGGCTGCATGAACGCGCCGCTCGACCGGATCCGCACGCTGCTCGCCGCGGACGGGCTGATCGCCGAGGCCGTGTCGCGCACGGGCGGGCTCACCGCGTTCGGCGACGGGCCGTATCGCGAGGCGCTCGACGTGATGTGCGCGTCGCTGATCGACGAAGCGAGGCTGTCCGCGCGCGGCGCGGAGATGATGCGCGAGAAGCTCGTCGGCCAGCTCGTGAACCGGCTCGTCGTCGAGGATTACTTCCGGCGTCATCCGGAGATCGCGGACATTGCGATCGACGATCCGCTCGTGATCGTCGGCCTGCCGCGCACGGGCACGACGCTGCTGCAGCGGCTGCTGGCCGTCGACCGGCGCTTTCATTCGGCGGCGTGGTGGGAGACGCGCTATCCGGCGCCGCTCGCCGGCGAGACGCTCGACGCGCCGACCGTGCGCATCGCGCGTGCGCAGGCCGAGGTCGCGACGATGATCGACTGCATCCCGCAGATCCTGGCGATCCATCCGCTCGACGCGATGCTCGCCGACGAGGAGTTCATGCTGATGGAGCACTCGTTCGTGTGCGCGATGGATTCGTACGCGAACGTGCCGTGCTATACGGCGTGGCTCGCGCAGCAGGATCTCACGCCGGTCTACACGTACCTGAAGCGGATGCTGCAGTTCCTGCAGTGGCAGAAGGCGCGGCGCGGCGTTGCGCCGGCCGAGCGCTGGCTGCTGAAGACGCCGCAGCACCTGCATGCGCTCGACGTGCTGTGCCGCGTGTTTCCGCGTGCGCGGGTCGTGCTCACGCACCGCGACCCGGCGCAGACGATTCCGTCGATGGCGAGCATGGCGCACACGCTGTGGCAGATGTATGCGGACGACCCGGATCCGCTCGCCGTCGGCGCGCAGTGGAACGCGGGGATGGCGCGTGCGATAGGCGCGGCGATGGCCGCGCGCGACGCGCTGCCGGCCGACCGGTTCCTCGACGTGCGTTTCGAGGACACCGTAGCGAATCCGCTCGGCGTTGCGCAAGCCGTGTACCGCTTCGCCGGCATGTCGCTCGATGCGCGGCAGCGTGCGGCGATGACGGACTGGATGGCGCGCAACGGCCGCGACAAGCGCGCCGCGCACGACTATTCGATCGCGCGCTTCGGCTTCACCGATGCGCAGCTCGCGCGCGACTTCGCCGCGTATCGCACGCGGCACCTGCGGGCGGCCGGTTGACGGCCGCACCCGCGACACGAACGACAACCAGGAGACAACCCATGTTGCTGAAAGACAAGATCGTCGTGATTTCCGGGATTGGCCCGGGGCTTGGCGTGAAGCTCGCCATCGAGGCCGCGCGCGAGGGGGCGCGCGGCGTGGTCGTCGCGGCGCGTACGATGGAGAAGCTCGACGACGCCGACGCGCGGATTCGCTCACTCGGCGTCGACTGCGACGTGCTGAAGGTGAAGACCGACATCACCGATCGCGCGCAATGCCGGCAGCTCGCGACGCAGGCCGTCGAGCGCTTCGGCCGGATCGATGCGCTCGTGAACAGCGCGTTCGTGCACGGCACGTTTCCAGAGCCGGTCGAGGAAGCCGATCTCGACGGCTGGCGTGCGGTGTTCGACACCAACGTGTTCGGCACGATGGCGCTCACGCAGGAGGTCGTGCCGCACATGAAGCGCGAGAAGCGCGGCGCGATCGTGATGATCAACACGCAGGCGACTCGCAAGCCTTTTGCAGGGGAAGGCGGCTACGCTGTATCGAAGGGAGCGCTCGCGGTTGCGGCAAAATACCTGGCGCGCGAACTCGGCGTGCACGGCATCCGCGCGAACAGCATCCACATGGGCTGGATGTGGGGCGTGCCGACGCAGGCGTATTTCCGGCAGGCGGCTGCGGAATACGGGTTGACGGAAGAACAGATCATCGCGCCGATCGCGTCGAACATCGCGCTCGCGAAGCTGCCGACCGACGACGATTGCGCGCGTGCGGCGCTGTTTCTCGCGTCGGACTACGCGAACGCGGTGACGGGCGCGACGCTCGACGCGAACGGCGGCGATTTCATGCCCTGACGATGGAGCAAAGGATCATGCAGGACAACCATGACGCGCGGCATTTCTTTGCGTTCAACGGCGACGCGGACGGCCTGTGCGCGCTTCAGCAACTGCGGCTCGCGGAAGGCGTGCGCGGCACGCTCGTGACCGGCGTGAAACGCGATATCAAGCTGCTCGAGCGGATCGATGCACGTGCGGGCGACATCGTGACCGTCCTCGACGTATCGCACGACCAGAACCGCGACGCGTGCGCACGGCTGCTGCGCGAAGGCGCGACGGTCCGCTATTTCGACCACCACTTCGCGGGCGAGCTGCCCGACGATCCGCGCTTCGACGCGCATATCGACACGGCGGCCGACGTCTGCACGAGCGCGCTCGTGAACCGCTATCTCGGCGGCCGGTACGTGCGCTGGGCGATCGTCGCGGCATTCGGCGACGAATTGCCGGCACTTGGCAACGCACTTGCGCGCGAGCACGGGATCGACGAGGCCGGGCGCTGCACGCTCGCGGAACTCGGGCTCTACCTGAACTACAACGCGTACGGCGATTGCGTCGGCGATCTGCACTTCGATCCGGCGGTGCTCGCCGACGCGATGCTGCCGTGCGTCGATCCGCTCGATTTCGTGCGCGAGACCGCCGTGTTTGCCGCGCTGCGCGACGGCTACCGCGACGACATGGCGCGCGCGTGCGCGCTCGCGCCGCTGCGCGAGGTGCCGGGCGCGACGCTGGTGCGGATGCCCGATCAACCGTGGGCGCGGCGTGCGACGGGGATGCTCGCGAACGAGCGGATGCGCAACGCGCCGCATGCTGCGCTCGCGGTGCTGTCGCCGCGCGCCGACGGCGGGCTCGTCGTCAGCGTGCGCGTGCCCGACGGGCGGCCGCTCGGCGCCGACGAGTTCTGCCGCGGCTTTGCGACCGGTGGCGGGCGCAAGCGCGCGGGCGGCATCAACCATCTGCCGGAAACCGAGTTCGACGCGTTCGCCGAGCGATTCGAAGCGGCGTTCCGGCTCGATTGACGCAGCGATGGCGACGCGCGCGCCGTGCAGCAATCGCACGGCGCGTGTCGTGGCCAGATCAACCGGATCAACCGGATCAACCGGATCAACCGGATCAACCGGATCAGCCGGTCGCGCCCGCGAGCGCGGCCGGCACGTTGTGGCTGTAGCAGCGCTCCTCGACGCGCTCGGCGATGCGCCAGCCCTGCGCGGTCCGCACGAACCGGTCGACGTACCACAGCCCGAGAAACATCACCTGTGTGCCGCCGTCGGGCAGCGCGACTTCCATCGGATTGAAGCAGATCGTGCGGCCGCGCGCGGTGTCGCCGTCGAGCCGGATCGACAGGTTGCCGACCATGTGCTGGTACTGCGGAAACTGCGGCAGCACGGCGCGCAGCCACGCCTTCACGTCCGGATAACCGCCGGCGATGCCGCCCATCGCGCGATAGTCGATCGCCGCGTCGGGTGTGAACACCGCATCGAGCGCGTCGAAGTCTCGCATGTCGATCGCGTTCGAATACGCGACGATCAGTTCGCGGATGTCGTGATGGTCGGACAGTGTTTGCAGATCGGGCATTCGCCGCTCCCGGTCACGCACTGTTGCGCCGGCGTGCCGCATGCAGCGCTTCGGCGCGCTGCTTCACGTCGCGCGCACACTGGTCGAAGCCCTGTTTCACCCACGCGCCGTGGTTCTGCATGATCGTGTCCGCATTGACGCCGAGGAACTGGTCGGTCGTGAAGTAACGGCAGCGTTCCGGGCCGTTCGCGTCGATGTACTGGTCGCGGCGCGCGGCGTCCCTGTTGTCGTCGGTCGGGCGCTGCTCCCACGACAGCAGGCGCTCGGGCTCATAGGCGACGAGGATCTCGTTGACGGGAATCACGGTCTCCGTGCCCGGGATGCGAACCTGCATGTGCACGAAATCGCCGAGCTTGCCGGTCGTTTCGAAGCCGACGCAGAACGTGTTCCATTCGCCGTAGCGCGGGAAGTCGGTCAGCACTTCCCACACGACGGAAGCCGGCGCGTCGATGTCGACGGTGATCGAGGTGACGAGATTCGAGGGTTTGGTCATGGCGGCGTATCGGGTGAGGCTGCGGCACCCGGGTGGCCGGGCGCCGCAGCGGTCGGAAGGATTCGCGCCGGCATCGGCCGGCGCGCGTGATGGGTGCGGAGCGGGACGCGCGGTGCCGGTCGCGGTCGGCACGTGCCGCGCAGCGCGGTGCACCCGACATCGAGCGTAGGCCGGCGGACGCGACGAAGAATCGTCGGAACGGACTAAGGCGTTTCACCGGGCGCGCGCTCGATGCGCTGGCCGCATTGCCGAAGCGTCGCTGACGGTCGGCCCGCGCGGCGCGGTTCGCTGCGTCAGTTGCAGAACGCAACGTGTTCGAGCAGCGCGTACGCAACGCCCGAATCGAAGTAGGCCGCGCCGCACCACGCGACGAACGCGAGCGTGCCGGCCGCCAGCGCCGCGCGGATCATGCCCATGCCGCGTTGCCCGACGCTGGACGCACAACGCGCGCGTCGTCGATCGGCAGGTGCAGGAGCGCCGCAAGCACGCCGAGCGCGATCGAGCCGATCCACAGCGGCAGGTACGAATGCGTCGCGTCGTACACGATCGCACCGAGCCACACGCCGAAGAAACTGCCGAGCTGGTGTCCGAAGAACACGAAACCGAACAGCGTCGCGATGTAGCGCACGCCGAACACCTGCGAGATCACGCCGTTCGTCAGTGGCACCGTGCCGAGCCACGTGAATCCCATCACGGCCGCGAACACATGGACGCTCGCGGGCGACAGCGGCGCGGCGACGAACGCAGCCATCGCGAGCGCACGCACGAGGTACAGCACCGACAGCACGTACTTGCGCCGCAGCAGCCCGCCGAGGTGGCCGCACGCATAGGTGCCGGCCACGTTGGTCAATGCGATCAGCGCGAGCGCGACGCTCGCGTGGCGCGCCGGCAGCCCGTGGTCGAGCAGGTACGCGGGCAGGTGTGTCGCGATGAACGCGAGCTGGAAGCCGCACGCGAAGAAGCCGGCGTTCAGCAGCCAGAAACCGCGATGCGCGAACGCCTCGCGCACCGCTTCGCCGATCGACTGGTCGGGGCCGGCGGCGGCGCCGGCCGCGTGCGCGGGTCGGTCGCGCAGCAGTACGGCGAGCGGCGCGAGCAGCGCCGCGACGAGCGCCAGCGTGATGAACGCATGCCGCCAGCCGACACCGCCGATCTGTTCCTGCGCCACGGGCACCATGCAGAACTGGCCGAGCCCGCCGATCGCGCCGGCGACGCCGAGCGCCCAGCCGCGCCGGTCAGGCGGAAACAGGCGACTCAGCGCGCCGTAGATCGATGCGAACGCCGAGCCCGACAGTGCGATGCCGATCACGAGCCCGGCGCCGACCGTGAACATGCCGGTCGACGCCGCGTGCGCCATCGTGACGAGCCCGGCCGCATACAGCAGCATCCCGGCGACGATCACGCGCACCGAACCGAAGCGGTCGGCGACCATCCCCGTGAACGGCTGCGCGACACCCCAGACCAGGTTTTGCAGCGCCAGTGCGAGCCCGAACGCTTCGCGCGACCAGCCGTGGTCGAGCGACACGGGCGCGAGGAACAGGCCCTGCACGTGGCGGATGCCGAGCGCGGCGCCCATGATCAGGCCGCCCGCCAGCACGGGCAGCCAGCGGCGTCGGACTTCCTGCTCGATCGGGGTCATGCGTGTCTCCGGATGAAGGCGCGCGGCGAAACGGCCGCGCTCGATCCGATTAGACGATCGGGCCCGGCGTCGCTCAAGCGATCATTCGGTCAGGTTGGCATGCGCGCGGGGAATGCGACGGGGTGTGAACGGGCGGTGCGGCCGTGGCCGGCCGTGATCCGGTTCATCCGGAAAGCAGGCACTGGCTTATGCCGACGCCGTGTCGTGCGCGCGCATCGCGGTATCGCATTCGGCCGCTTCGGCGAGCATCCAGTCGCGCACGTCGGCGACTTCGCGGCGCGGGGCCGGATCGTGCTGGAACAGCCAGTAGCCGTACGCATCCGACAGCGCCTGCGTGTGCGGCCCGAGCACCGCGAGCCGCCCGTCCGCGAGCATCGGTGCGACCAGCGCGAGCCGGCCGAGCGCGACACCCTGGCCCGCGATCGCGGCCTGGATCACCTGGTCGTACTGGTTGAAGCGCAGCACGCCTTTCGGGCGCGCGTCGCCGAGCCCGGCCGCGTGCAGGTGCGCGCGCCATTGCAATTGCGGTTGCGGCGGCCCGTCGAATTCGAGCAGCACGTGCTCGGCGATCGCGGCCGCGCTCGTGACCGGCCGCGCGGCGAGCGCGGGATGCGCGACCGGCACGACGATCTCGTCGAACAGGCGCAGCGCGCCGGCCGGCGCACGGTCGCGCGGGCAATAGCGGATGCCGAGGTCGATGCCTTCGGCGCGCAAATCGAGTACCTTGTCGTTCGCGGCGACGCGCAGGTCGATCTCGGGCAGGCGCGCCTGCAGCCGCCCGAGCCGCGGCAGCAGCCACAGCGCGGTGACGCCGATGCTCGCGGTGATCGTGACCGGCTGGCGTTCGCGCGCGGCGGCGAGCGACGCGACGGTGTCCTGCAGGCTGTGCAGCGCCGCATCCGCGACGCGGAACAGCCGCTCGCCTTCCGGCGTGAACGCGATCTTCCGGTAGCCGCGCTGCAGCAGCGCGACGCCGAGATGCGCTTCGAGCGCATGTACCTGGCGGCTGACCGCCGACTGCGTGACGCACAGGTCCTGCGCGGCGAGCGTGATGCTCATGCGGCGGCCGACCGCGACGAAACCGCGGACGAGGTCGAGCGACGGGAGACGGACGAGAGGCGTTGACATGCGCGTGACTCATGCGAACGGAGCAGCAAGATTGGTTGAGATCGCGACACGCGTCAAGTTCAATGGAGGCTGGCCGATGGGCGCGGGCGGCGGCTCGCGCCGGCCCGGAGCGCGAAGCATGGGGCCGGAGTAAGTGCTAAAGCGCTAACTCTGGCCGACAGGAGACAGGATGACGAGTTCGAACGAAGGAAGCGGGGCGGCACAGGGCAGTCGCACGGCGGGTGCATTGCCGCCCGAGCCCGTGACGCTGCGCGCTGCCGACGGTTATGCATTGCGCGGCCATGTGTGGCGCCATCGCGGCGGCGGTGCGGTGCGGCCCGTGACGGTCGTCAATTGCGCGACGTCGGTGCGCTGCGACTATTACTTCCGTTTCGCGGCCTGGCTGTTCGCGCAGGGGCGCGACGTGCTCGTCTACGACTATCGCGGCATCGGCGGGTCGCGTCCGGCGCAGCTCGCGAAGCTGCGCGCGAGCTGGCTCGACTGGGGGCGGCTCGACTGCGAAGCCGCGCTGCAGTACGCGCGCGACGCGTTTCCAGGGCAGCCGCTCGACGTCGTTGCGCACAGCATCGGCGGCTGCGTGCTCGGGCTCGCGGCATCGAACGTGCATGTGCGGCACGCGGTGACCGTCGGTGCGCAGTATGCGTACTGGCGCGATTACCTGCCGGCCGAGCGGCGCAGCATGTGGTGGAAGTGGCACGTTGCGATGCCGGCGCTTGCGGCCGTGTTCGGCTACGTGCCCGCGAAGCGGTTCGGCTGGATGGAAGACACGCCGCGCGGCGTCGCGCTGTCGTGGGCGCGTTCGCAGCCGCGTTTCGAGGATGGCTACATCGGCGGCGTGCTCGACCAAAGCGCCGTGAGCCGTGCGGCGCTGCCGGCGTGCTTCGCGGGGTTGTCTGCGCCGATGCTCGCGATCGGCGTCGACGACGACGCGTTCGGCACGGTCGACGCGATCGAGCGGCTGGTCGGCTACTACACGGGCAGTGACGTCACGCACCTGCGGATCGCGCCGGCCGACATCGGCGTCGACGCGATCGGCCATTTCGCGTTTTTCCACAGCCGCTTCACCGACACGCTGTGGCCCGTCGCGCTGTACTGGCTGCAACACGGCGTGCTGCCGGCCGATGCGCCGGGCAGCGTGCACGCGCTGCATCCGGCGTCGCGCACCCGGGTGACGGACAGCGGCGTGCCGGGCGTTGCCGCGAACGGGTGACGCGGGGCGACCGCGCAACGCGGCACATGTGCGGCACGTTACGGTGCGCGGCCTTCGAATGTCGTTCGTGAAGAATCCCTCATTCGATGCGTGCGCGGCAAGACGCACACACGCCGGTTCGTGCGCCGGCGCGATCGATTAACATCGGACGTTTCATTCCACAGCACAGGTCGCCGCGTGCCGATGTCCATTCCGTTCGATTCCGCTTCCCCGGCCGAAACACCCCGTGCGTGGCGCATGCATGCGCTCGACGTGCCGGCCGCCGCGTCCCGTGCCGGCGTGCGGATCGCGCGCGTCGATTTCGACTGGCGCGTGCCGCTGGCGTCGCCCGCGTATGCGGCGCTCAGCGATGACGAACGGGCGCGTGCCGCACGCTTCATGCGGCACGAGGATGCGGTGCGCAGCGCCGCGACGCGCGCCGCGCTGCGCGACGTGCTCGGCGCGGCCCTCGGTGTCGCGCCGCACGCGGTCGCGATCGTCGTCGACGAAGCGGGGCGGCCGTCGCCGGACCCCGCGCATCGCATGACGCTCGATTTCAACGTGTCGCACGCGGGCGATCACGCGCTGCTCGCGTGGGCGCCCGCGGGCCGCGTCGGCGTCGACATCGAATCCTGCAGCCGCACGGCCGACTGGCGTGCGCTGACGCGCGAAGTCTGCGCGCCGGCCGAGGCCGCGTATCTCGACGGCGTGCCGCCCGACGCGCGCGCACGCGAATTCATGCGGGTCTGGGCCGCGAAGGAGGCGCTGCTCAAGGCGCTCGGCACCGGCATCGTCGGCGGGCTGCGCGCGTTCGCGGTCGTGCCGCCGCGCGATGCGGCGACCCCCGCGACGACGATCGTCGAGCCGGCCGCGCCCGCCGCCGGCGTCGCGGCGTTCGATGCCGCGTGGCTCGACGCGGCGCCCGGCTACGCGGCGTGCGTCGCGTGGACGCGCGTGTGAGCCGGCGTCAGCGCGCGGCGTTCATTCGAGCGGCGTGTCGTTCGGCGCCGCGTAGCGCGTCCTGATCACGTCGCTCATCGGGAAGTCGAACGACAGCCCCTTCGGCGGCACCGGCTTCATGAACCACTTGTCGTACAGCGCGTTGATCTCGCCGCTCTTCATCAGTTGCACGAGCACGCCGTCGACGAGCGCCTTGAACTGCGGATCGTCCTTGCGCAGCATGAACCCGTAGGCTTCCGACGACTGCGGCGTGCCGGCGATCTGCCAGTCGGCCGGCTTCGCGGCGAGCTGGCGCGCGCCCGCGAGCAGCACGTCGTCCATCATGTACGCGGCCGCGCGGCCCGATTCGAGCGTGAGGCGTCCCTCGCCGTAGTCCTTCGCGCTGATGATCTGCATGTTCATCTTCCTTTCCTCGTTCATCTTGCGCAGCAGGCGTTCGGACGTCGTGCCCTGGTTCGTCACGACCGTCTTGCCGGCGAGGTCGGGGAAATCGCGGATGCCCGACGTCGTGCGCGTGAGGAGGCGCGTCGTCGCGACGAAGAAAGTCGTCGAGAACGCGACCTGCGCATGGCGCGCGGCGAGGTTGGTCGTCACGCCGCATTCGAGATCGACGGTGCCGTTCTGCACGAGCGGGATGCGGTTCTGCGACGTGACGGGGATGAAGCGCACCTGCAGCTCGGGCTTGCCGGTGCGCGCCTTCACCGCGGCGATCACGCGATCGCACAGGTCCTGCGAGAAGCCGACCACCTTGCCGCTCGCGTCGACATAGGAGAACGGCACCGACGTCTCGCGATGGCCGATCGAGATCAGGTTGGCCTGCCGGATCTTGTCGAGCGTGCCCGACAGCGGCTCGGCGGCGAGCGACGCGCCGCACGCGAGCGCGCACGTGGCGACGAGCAGGCTGCGGCTGAGCAGGGCGGCGAACCGCGGCGGGAAGTTCATGACGGGATCTCCTTGTCGAAGTGTGATCCGTATGTTGCCAAAGACAAAATAATTGCAACATATGTTAATGCTCGGACCCCGCCGGCCGGTCCGGCGGGCCGCGCCGGGCATCAGGGAAACTCCCGAGTCGAAATCGGTGAAAAACGGGTTGTCTAGACAAGTTCGGGTGGCTACACTTCAATCCATTCCGAACTTGTCTAGACAGGATTGCTCACATGATTACGTTGACCCCCGGCCACCTGACCCTCCCGCAACTGCGCCAGATCGCACGCGAATCCGTGCAGCTGACGCTCGACCCGGCCAGCTTCGCGAAGATCGACGCCGGCGCGAAGGCCGTCGCCGACATCGCCGCGAAGGGCGAGCCGGCCTACGGCATCAACACGGGCTTCGGCCGCCTGGCCAGCACGCACATCCCGCACGACCAGCTCGAGCTGCTGCAGAAGAACCTCGTGCTGTCGCACGCGGTCGGCGTCGGCGAGCCGATGGCACGTTCGTCGGTGCGCCTGCTGATGGCGCTGAAGCTGTCGAGCCTCGGCCGTGGCCACTCGGGCATCCGCCGCGAAGTGATGGACGCGCTGATCAAGCTGTTCAACGCGGACGTGCTGCCGCTGATCCCGGTGAAGGGCTCGGTCGGCGCGTCGGGCGACCTCGCGCCGCTCGCGCACATGTCGGCCGTGCTGCTTGGCGTCGGCGAAGTGTTCATCCGCGGCGAACGTGCCAGCGCGCTCGACGGTCTGCGCGTCGCGGGCCTCGCGCCGCTGACGCTGCAGGCGAAGGAAGGCCTCGCGCTGCTGAACGGCACGCAGGCGTCGACCGCGCTGGCGCTCGACAACATGTTCTCGATCGAAGACCTGTACCGCACCGCGATCGTCGCGGGCGCGCTGTCGGTCGACGCGGCAGCCGGCTCGGTGAAGCCGTTCGACGCGCGCATCCACGAACTTCGCGGCCATCAAGGCCAGATCGATGCGGCCGCGTCCTATCGCGAACTGCTCGAAGGCTCGCCGATCAACCAGTCGCACCGCGACTGCGACAAGGTGCAGGATCCGTACAGCCTGCGCTGCCAGCCGCAGGTGATGGGCGCGTGCCTGGACCAGATGCGCCATGCGGCCGACGTGCTGCTGATCGAAGCGAACGCCGTGTCGGACAACCCGCTGATTTTCCCGGACACCGGCGAAGTGCTGTCGGGCGGCAACTTCCACGCGGAACCCGTCGCGTTCGCGGCCGACAATCTCGCGCTCGCCGCAGCGGAAATCGGCGCGCTGGCCGAACGCCGCATCGCGCTCCTGATCGACGCGACGCTGTCGGGCCTGCCCCCGTTCCTCGTGCGGGACGGCGGCGTGAACTCGGGCTTCATGATCGCGCACGTGACGGCTGCCGCGCTGGCGTCGGAAAACAAGACGCTCGCCCACCCGGCGTCGGTCGATTCGCTGCCGACCTCGGCGAACCAGGAAGACCACGTGTCGATGGCGACGTTCGCTGCACGCAAGCTCGCCGACATCGCGGACAACACGAAGCACATCCTCGCGATCGAACTGCTGGCTGCTGCGCAGGGCGTCGACCTGCGCGCGCCGTATCACACGAGCCCGAAGCTGGCGCCCGTGATGGAAACGATTCGCGGCAAGGTCGCGCACTACGAACTCGACCACTATTTCGCACCGGACATCGCGGCGATCGCGAAGCTGGTCGGCGAGCGCGCGTTCGCGACGGTCAGCCCGTTCTCGTTCGCGTCGGAACAGTAAGCCCATGAGCGCGCCGGTCTACCAGGAGATCAAGGATTTCATCCTGGGCCGCATCCACGCCGGCGAGTGGGAGGAGGGCGACCAGGTGCCGTCCGAGAACGAGCTGGCACGCGAGTTCAAGGTCGCGCGCATGACCGTCAACCGCGCGCTGCGCGAGTTGACGGCCGAGCAGGTGCTCACGCGCATGAAGGGCGCCGGCACCTACGTCGCGCGGCCGAAGTACGAGTCGACGCTGGTGGCGATCCGCAGCATCTCGGAGGAGGTCGGCGCACGCGGGCATGCGTATCACGCCAGCGTGCTCGGCCTCGACACGATCCGCGCCGACGAGGCGCTCGCCGACGAGATGCAGGTGGCCGTGCGCGCGAAGCTGTTTCATTCGCAGGTGCTGCACTTCGAGAACGACGAGCCGGTGCAGCTTGAAGAACGATGGGTGAATCCGGCGGTCGCGCCGGATTACGCCGAGCAGGATTTCACGAACACGACGCCGAACCTGTACCTGATGCGCGCAGCCCCGCTGCAGCGCGTCGAGTACCGGATCGAAGCGGCGGCCCCGGCGCCGGAGCGGCGCGAGCAGCTGCGGATGGACGACGTCGAGCCGTGTCTGGTTTTACATCGGCGCACCTGGTCGCAGGGCGTCGTCGCCTCGGTGGCGAATCTGTGGCATCCCGGCAGCCGTTATCGCTTCACCGGGCATTTCTGATTCCTATTTGATAGTCATTTTCCTTCGGGAGCAGTCGTCATGAACCATCCGAAACACATCGATCCCCGTCTCGATCCGACGCGCACGATCCGCGCGCCGCGCGGCAGCGAGAAGACCTGCAAGACCTGGCTGGCCGAAGCGGCGTACCGGATGATCCAGAACAACCTGGATCCGGAAGTCGCCGAGCACCCGCACGCGCTCGTCGTGTACGGCGGCATCGGCCGCGCGGCGCGCAACTGGGAATGCTACGACCAGATCCTCGCGTCGCTGAAGGATCTCGAAGAGAACGAGACGCTGCTGATTCAATCGGGCAAGCCGGTCGGTGTGTTCCGCACGCACAAGGATGCGCCGCGCGTGCTGCTCGCGAACTCGAACCTCGTGCCGCACTGGGCGACGTGGGACCACTTCCACGAGCTCGACCGCAAGGGCCTGATGATGTACGGCCAGATGACGGCCGGCAGCTGGATCTACATCGGCAGCCAGGGCATCGTGCAGGGCACCTATGAAACGTTCTTCTCGGTCGCGAACCAGCACTTCAACGGCGATCCGTCGCGCCGCTGGATCCTGACGGGCGGCCTCGGCGGGATGGGCGGTGCGCAGCCGCTCGCCGCGACGATGGCAGGCTTTTCGATGATCGCGGTCGAATGCGACGAGACGCGCATCGACTTCCGCCTGAAGACGCGTTATGTCGACAAGAAGGCGACGACGCTCGACGAGGCGCTCGGCATGATCGAGGAAGCGAAGCGCACGGGCAAGCCCGTGTCGATCGGCCTGCTCGGCAACGCGGCCGACGTGTTCGCGGAACTCGTCGAGCGCGGCATCACGCCGGACTGCGTGACCGACCAGACGAGCGCGCACGACCCGATCAACGGCTACCTGCCGCAGGGCTGGACCGTCGCGCAATGGCGCGAAGCGCAGAAGGTCGATCCGCAGAGCATCGTGAAGGTCGCGAAGCAGTCGATGGCCGTCCAGGTGCGTGCGATGCTGGCGCTGCAGGACCGCGGCGCGGCGACGCTCGACTACGGCAACAACATCCGCCAGATGGCGCTGGAAATGGGCGTCGAGAACGCGTTCGACTTCCCGGGCTTCGTGCCAGCATACATCCGCCCGCTGTTCTGCGAAGGCAAGGGCCCGTTCCGCTGGGTCGCGCTGTCCGGCGATCCGGAAGACATCTACAAGACCGACCAGAAGGTGAAGGAGCTGATCCCCGACGATCCGCACCTGCACAACTGGCTCGACATGGCACGCGAGCGCATCGCGTTCCAGGGCCTGCCGGCGCGGATCTGCTGGGTCGGCGTGAAGGATCGCTACCGCCTCGGCCAGGCGTTCAACGAGATGGTGAAGAACGGCGAACTGAAGGCACCGATCGTGATCGGCCGCGACCACCTCGACACGGGTTCGGTCGCGAGCCCGAACCGCGAGACGGAATCGATGAAGGACGGTTCGGACGCGGTCAGCGACTGGCCGCTGCTGAACGCACTGCTGAACACGGCAGGCGGCGCATCGTGGGTGTCGCTGCACCATGGCGGTGGCGTCGGCATGGGCTTCTCCCAGCACTCGGGCGTCGTGATCGTCGCCGACGGTACGGCTGAAGCGCACGAGCGTCTCGGTCGCGTGCTGCTGAACGACCCGGCAACGGGCGTGATGCGCCATGCGGATGCCGGCTACGAACTCGCGCAGCAGACGGCCCGCGAAGCCGGCCTGAAGCTGCCGATGCTCGGCCGCTGAGCATGACGGCGCTCGACCAGGCGCCGGTGAACGCGACGCTGGCCGCCGCGATGATCCGCGCCGCGGATCTCGTCGCGTCGCCGTGGAAGAACGGCGGCGGCGTGACGCGCGAGATCGGCGCTTTCCCTCCCGGCGCCGCGCTCGACGCATTCGCGTGGCGCGTGAGCGTCGCGGACGTCGGCACGGCCGGGCCGTTCTCGCGTTTCGATGGTGTCGACCGCACGCTCGTGCTGCTGTCCGGCGCGGGCATGACGCTCGCCGAAGCGGACGGCACGCGCCACGAACTCGACGCGCCGCTGGCCCGTGCGGATTTCGCGGGCGAGACGGCGATCGACGCGACGCTGCATGACGGTGCGACGCGCGACTTCAACCTGATGACGCGCCGGTCGGCCGCGCGCGGCGCGCTCGACGTGTGGCGCGCAGGCGCGCACCGCATCGAGCGCGCCGATACCGTGCTGCTGTTTTGCGCGGCCGGTGCGGTCGGCGTCGAGATCGACGGCACGCATTACGCACTGGAAGAAATGGACACGCTGCGGCTCGACGGGCCGCGGCGTGCATTTGACGTCGTCGTGAGCGGGGGCGGCGCGCTGCTTGCCGTATCGCTCGCCATCGGCGAACGAGACTGAACGCATGAAACCGACTGTCTGGCATCACCTGAGGCTGTGTCCGCACGGCCATCCCGACGAGACGATCGACGATGCGGCGATCGTCGTCGACGAAACCGGCACGATCGTCTGGCTCGGCGCGTTCTCCGCGCTGCCGCACGGTTATGCGCACTGGCAGCGCGAGGATCTGCACGGCGCGTGGGTGACGCCGGGCCTCGTCGATTGCCATACGCACCTCGTGTACGGCGGCACGCGTGCCGACGAATTCGCGCAGCGCCTCGCGGGCGTCAGCTACGAGGAAATCGCGCGGCAGGGCGGCGGGATCGTGTCGACGGTGCGCGCGACGCGCGCGGCCGACGAGACGACGCTGTTCGTGCAGGCCGCCGCGCGCCTGCAGCCGCTGCTTGCCGAAGGCGTGACCGCGATCGAGATCAAGTCGGGTTACGGGCTCGACCTCGCGAGCGAACGCAAGATGCTGCGCGTCGCGCGCCAGCTCGGCGAGCGCTTCCCGGTCACCGTCTACACGACCTTCCTCGGTGCGCATGCGCTGCCGCCCGAATACGCGGGCCGTGCGGATGCGTATATCGACGAAGTGTGCGAGCGGATGCTGCCGGCGCTGGCCGGCGAGGGCCTCGTCGACGCGGTCGACGTGTTCTGCGAACGCATCGGCTTTTCGCTCGCGCAGACCGAGCGGGTGTTCGAGGTCGCGACGCGGCGCGGACTGCCCGTGAAGCTGCATGCGGAGCAACTGTCGAACGCGGGCGGCACGGCGCTCGCCGCGCGCTACCGCGCACTGTCCGCCGATCACCTCGAATTTCTCGACGAAGCCGGCATCGAGGCGATGAAGGCGGCCGGCACGGTCGCCGTGCTGTTGCCCGGCGCGTACTACTTCATCCGCGAAACGCAACTGCCGCCGATCGAGCTGCTGCGCAAGCACGGCGTGCCGATCGCGCTCGCGACCGATCACAACCCCGGCACGTCGCCGCTCGAATCGTTGCTGCTGACGTTGAACCTTGGCTGCACGCTGTTCCGCATGACGGTGCCCGAGGTGCTGCAGGGCGTGACGCGCCACGCGGCCGCGGCGCTCGGCCGCGCGGATCGCCACGGCGCGCTCGAGGTCGGCCGTCAGGCCGACTTCGCCGCATGGTCGGTCGGCTCGCTGTCGGAGCTCGCTTACTGGATCGGCCGGCCGCTGTGCGAGCAGGTCGTACGCGGCGGCACGACCGTGTTTCGCCGGATCAACGGATAGTTTTGCATGGGACCGGACCGAGCGCTGAAGCGTGTTGCGGTCTGGTCGACTGCAGCGGGGCACGAGCAAGCGCGGAAGCACCGGCCCCTGCCAACCGTGGAATGGGACCAGACCAAACGCCGGGGCGTCGATTCTGGTCGATAAGGACTCGCAATGACCAATTCAATGTTGTTCGCGGACCACGCCTACCTGCCCGATGGCTGGCGCCGCAATGTGCTGCTGCGCTGGGACGCGGCCGGCACGCTGACCGACGTGACGCCCGACACCGACGCGCCGGCAGGCGTCGCACGTGCGGCCGGGCCGGTGCTGCCCGGCATGCCGAACCTGCATTCGCACGCGTTCCAGCGCGCGATGGCCGGGCTCACCGAATACCGCGCGAATCCCGCCGACAGCTTCTGGAGCTGGCGCGACCTGATGTACCGCTTCGCGCTGAAGATCACGCCCGACGCGCTCGCGGCGATCGCACGCTGGCTGTATGTCGAGATGCTCAAGTGCGGCTACACGTCGGTGTGCGAATTCCACTACGTGCATCACGCGCAGGACGGTTCCCGTTATCCGCAGATCGCGGAACTCGGCACGCGCGTGGTCGATGCCGCGCGCTCGGCCGGCATCGGCATCACGATGCTGCCCGTGTCGTACCAGTTCGCGGGCTTCGGCAACAAGCCGCCGCGCGACGACCAGCGCCGCTTCATCAACACGCCCGAAGGCCTGCTCGAACTGCTCGACGTCATGCGTCGCGCCGCACCCGAGCACGGCGGGCTGCGCTACGGCGTCGCGCCGCATTCGCTGCGCGCAGTGTCCGAGAACGGGCTGCGCGCGCTGATCGACGGGCTGCCCGACGACGCGCCCGTGCATATCCATATCGCCGAGCAGACGGCCGAAGTCGACGACTGCGTTCGTGCATACGGCGCACGGCCCGTACAATGGCTGCTCGATCGTTTCGACGTCGATGCGCGCTGGTGCCTCGTGCACGCGACGCATGTCGACGCGGCCGAAACCGCCGCGCTCGCGCAGCGGCGCGCGGTCGCCGGCCTGTGCCTGACGACCGAAGCGAACCTCGGCGACGGCGTGTTCCCGGCGGTCGACTATCTCGCGCAGGGCGGCGTGATCGGTGTCGGCTCCGACAGCCACGCGTCGGTCGACTGGCGCGCGGAGCTGCGCCTGCTCGAATACGGGCAGCGGCTCGTGCATCGCGCGCGCAACGTGCTGGCGAGCGACACGCAGGCGCATGTCGCCGATCGCCTGTTCGATGCATCGCTCGCGGGCGGCGCGCAGGCCAGCGGGCGGCGCGTCGGTGCGCTGCGCGAAGGCTGCCGCGCCGACTGGCTCGTGCTCGATCCCGATCATCCGGCGATCGCCGAACACGGCAGCGCGTCCTGGCTGTCGGGCATCGTGTTCGCCGAGCACGGCGAGACGCCCGTGCTCGACGTCTACACGGGCGGCGAGCGTGTCGTGAGCGGCCGCCGCCATCGCGACGAAGCCGCCGCGTATGCCGACTACCGCGCCGCGCTGGCGCAACTGCTGCGCTGACGCGCGGCAACCGGCACACGCCGCCCGCGTGCGCCGGCAGACTCTAACGGTGATGCGACATGACTGAACAACCGGCTGTATTCACGCTGAAGCAGGGCACGCTGCCGCTGCTGATCTCGATTCCGCACGCAGGCACGCACATCCCCGACGACATCGCCGCGACGATGACGCCCGACGCGCGCTTCGTCGACGATTGCGACTGGCATCTCGAGCGGCTGTACGGGTTCGCGGCAGGCCTCGGCGCATCGATCCTCGTGCCGTCGCATGCGCGTTACGTCGTCGACCTGAACCGACCGCCCGACAACGAGAACCTGTATCCGGGGCAGGACACGACAGGGCTCGTGCCGGTCGATACGTTCGACAAGGCGCCGCTGTATCCGGCGAACGCGCTGCCCGGCGACGACGAGATCATGCGTCGCCGCGACCGCTACTGGCGTCCGTATCACGACGCACTGCAACGCGAGGTCGCGCGCCTGAAGCGCGAGCACGGCCGCGTGCTCGTGTGGGAAGCGCATTCGATCCGCTCGCACGTGCCGCGCTTCTTCGAAGGCCGCCTGCCGGACTTCAACTTCGGCACGTCGAGCGGCGCGAGCGCGGCACCGGGTCTCGCGGAGGCACTGGCGGCGCGCGTGCTCGCACATGGCGGCTATACGGCCGCCGCGAACGGGCGCTTCAAGGGCGGCTACATCACGCGTCACTACGGCGTGCCCGACACCGGTGTCGAAGCCGTGCAGCTCGAGCTGTCGCAGATCACCTACATGGAAGAGACGCGTCCTTACGCGTACGACGAAGCCCGTGCAGCGCGGATTGTGCCGTTGCTGCAGACGCTCGTCGAAACCGCGCTCGCGCATCGCTGAGCACGGGCCGCCCGTTGCGGCGGCGCGGCGCAGCAACGGGCGGCAGCCCCGCGGCGCACAGCGTGTGCGCCGACGCAATGCACGACACGGCATCGATCCCGGCGATCGATGCCATTTTTTTCGTCTGATCGATATCGATATCGTCATCGGCACCTGAAAATTTGACGCAATTTTTAGGTGATATAAGCTGAATGTCAGGAAGTCGTCACGCGCGCACCGGCGGCGGAGCCATCGATCACGGCCGCACCGCGCCGGAATCCGTTGCGAGACACCTTGCCGACGTGTCGCCGCGCGGCTTTGCCGCATGCGCTTCATCGCGACACGTATCCTGCATTCATCAGTCAGTCGAGTACGATCGTGAAAGCCGTCAGCCCTTCGATACGCCGGACGCGAAGTCCGTCGGCGGGCGCGCCGCCTCAGGCCGGGCCGATCCGGCACGCTGATCGCGGCACGCGTGCCGCCCCTTTACGCGAGTCTCGTTTCTTCGCCATTTCCCATCGCGGCCTGCGCCGCTTCAACCTCGTGACCGCGCACGTGTTCAGCGCGGTGCAGTGCGACGGCAGCGCATCCTTGTTGCCCTAGCGTCCTTTTCCGCTTCCGTCCCGGGCCGCACCGCCTGTTGCCGCATCGTCCGCGCGGCGGGATCGCGCATGCCCATGCGTCGCGTCGTGGTGCGCGCGTGCGGCGCAACCGCGGACCTTCATCGTCCAGCGCGCGAACGTGCCGCGCGCGATCACCGGAGAGACGCCCATGCGTGCGCGCCCGATCGTAGCCGTCACCGCCGACCGCATCCTGCTCGGTGCGCATCCGAACCACACGGCGGGCGAGAAGTACCTGGCCGCGCTCGTCGACGGCGCCGGCGCGCTTGCGTTCGTGCTGCCCGCGCTCGGCGCGCGCCAGCCGGCCGACGCGCTCGTCGCGGCGGTCGACGGGCTGCTGTTTACCGGCAGCTACTCGAACGTCGAGCCGCATCATTACGGCGGTGCCGAGAGCGCGCCCGACACGCTGCACGATCCCGCGCGCGATGCGACTGCGTTGCCGCTGATCCGCGCGGCGATCGACGCGGGCGTGCCGGTGCTCGCGATCTGTCGCGGCATGCAGGAGCTGAACGTCGCGTACGGCGGCACGCTGCATCAGCGGCTGCACGCGACGACCGGCTTCGACGACCATCGCGAGCGGTCGGCCGATTCGCTCGAACGGCAGTACGGCCCCGCGCACGTCGTGCAGCTCGCGCCGGGCGGCCTGCTGCAGCGGGTCGCGCGCGGCGCAAACGAAGCGACGGTCAATTCGCTGCACGACCAGGGCATCGCGCATCTTGGCGCGGGGCTCGTCGTCGAAGCGAGCGCGCCCGACGGACTGGTCGAGGCCGTCAGCGTGCGCGGCGCGCGCGCGTTCGCGCTCGGCGTGCAGTGGCATCCCGAATGGCGCTTCGCGGAACAGCCGCTGTCGCGCGACATCTTCGCGGCATTCGGCGCGGCGTGCCGCGCGCGCATGACGCACCGCATTCATGCGGCCTGCGGCGCGATGCCGTCGCCGGCCGCATCCGACGTCGACTGAAAGAGGCCGATCATGCAACCCGAACTGAGCGAATTCCTGCGCCAGCACCGCATCACCGAGGTCGAGGCGATCATTCCCGACATGGCCGGCATTGCGCGCGGCAAGATCATTCCGCGCAACAAATTCGAGTCCGGCGAATCGATGCGCCTGCCGCAGGCCGTGATGGTTCAGACCGTCACCGGCGACTATCCGGAGGACGGCTCGCTGACCGGCGTGACCGATCCCGACATGGTGTGCGTGCCCGATCCGTCGACGATCTGCCTGATCCCGTGGGCCGTCGATCCGACCGCGCAGGTGATCCACGACTGCGTGCACTTCGACGGCTCGCCGGTCGAGATCTCGCCGCGCTACGTGCTGCGCCGCGTGCTCGACCTGTACCAGGCGAAGGGCTGGAAGCCCGTGGTCGCGCCCGAACTCGAGTTCTATCTGGTCGACATGAACGCCGATCCCGACCTGCCGCTGCGTCCACCCGTCGGCCGCACGGGGCGTGCGGAGACCGGCCGCCAGTCGTATTCGATCGAGGCCGTCAACGAGTTCGATCCGCTGTTCGAGGACATCTACGAGTACTGCGAGATGCAGGGCCTCGATATCGAGACGCTGATCCACGAAGTCGGCGCCGCACAGATGGAGATCAATTTCGTGCACGGCGATGCGCTGCCGCTGGCCGACCAGGTGTTCCTGTTCAAGCGCACGGTGCGCGAGGCCGCGCTGCGGCACAACATGTATGCGACGTTCATGGCGAAGCCGATGGAGGGCGAGCCGGGGTCCGCGATGCACATCCACCAGAGCCTCGCCGATGCGCGCACGGGGCGTAACCTGTTCGCCGAACAAGACGGCGCCGTGTCGCCGCTGTTCCACAGCTATCTCGCGGGGCTGCAGAAGTACACGCCGGCGCTGATGCCGATCTTCGCGCCGTACATCAACTCGTACCGCCGGCTGTCGCGCTTCATGGCCGCGCCGATCAACGTGCAGTGGGGCTACGACAACCGCACGGTCGGCTTCCGCATCCCGCAGTCGAGCCCCGTGGCGCGTCGCATCGAGAACCGGATTCCGGGCGTCGACTGCAACCCGTACCTCGCGTTCGCGGCGACGCTCGCGGCCGGCTATCTCGGGATGACGCAGCAGCTCGCGCCGACCGAGCCGATCGCATCGGACGGCTACGACCTGCCGTACCAGTTGCCGCGCAACCTCGAGGAAGGCATCTCGCTGATGGCCGCGTGCGAGCCGCTCGCCGGCATCCTCGGCGACAAGTTCGTGAAGGCCTACCTGGCGCTGAAGGAAACCGAATACGAAGCGTTCTTCCGCGTGATCAGCTCGTGGGAACGCAGGCATCTGCTGCTGCACGTATGAGCGTGCGGCACGGTTTTACGGAGGAAACATGACCGATCGAAACGAAGCCGTCTCATCACGACCGGCCGCGCACGCGACCGCCGAATACCGCGCGCTCGACGCCGCGCACCACATCCACCCGTTCTCGGACATGGGTGCGCTGAACCGCGCGGGCAGCCGCGTGATCGTGAAGGCCGACGGCGTCTACCTGTGGGACTCGGACGGCAACAAGGTCATCGACGGGATGGCCGGCCTCTGGTGCGTGAACGTCGGCTACGGCCGCAAGGAACTCGCCGATGCCGCGTATCGCCAGCTGCAGGAGCTGCCGTTCTACAACACGTTCTTCAAGACGACGCACCCGCCGGTGATCGAGCTTTCCGCGATGCTCGCGGAAGTGACGCCCGCCGGCTTCAACCACTTCTTCTATTGCAACAGCGGCTCGGAAGGCAACGACACCGTGCTGCGCCTCGTGCACCAGTACTGGCGCGTGCAGGGCAAGCCGCAGAAGAAGTACGTGATCTCGCGCAAGAACGGTTACCACGGCTCGACGATCGCGGGCGGCACGCTCGGCGGGATGGGCTACATGCACGAGCAGATGCCGTCGAAGGTCGAGCACATCGTGCACATCGACCAGCCGTATTTCTTCGGCGAAGCGCAGCCGGGCGAAACGCCGGAAGCGTTCGGCCTCGCTCGCGCGCAGCAGCTCGAAGCGAAGATTCTCGAACTCGGCGCGGAGAACGTCGCGGCGTTCATCGGCGAGCCGTTCCAGGGCGCGGGCGGCGTGATCTTCCCGCCGTCGACGTACTGGCCGGAAATCCAGCGGATCTGCCGCAAGTACGACATCCTGCTCGTCGCCGACGAGGTGATCGGCGGCTTCGGCCGTACCGGCGAATGGTTCGCACACCAGCACTTCGGCTTCGAGCCCGACCTGATCACGATGGCGAAGGGCCTCACGTCGGGTTATGTGCCGATGGGCGCGGTCGGGATTCACGAACGGGTTGCGCGGCCGATCATCGACAACGGCGAATTCAACCACGGCCTCACGTACTCGGGCCATCCGGTCGCCGCGGCCGTCGCGGTCGCGAACCTGAAAGTGCTGCGCGACGAAGGGATCGTCGAGCGCGTGAAGAACGACATCGGGCCGTATTTCCAGCGCCGGCTGCGCGACGCGCTGGGCGACCATCCGATCGTCGGGGAGATTGCGGGAGTGGGGCTGGTCGCCGGTGTTCAACTTGCGAGCGACCGCGGCCGGCGCGAGCGGTTCGGCGCGGATGTCGATATCGGCACGATCTGCCGCGACTTCTGCTTCAACGGCAACCTGATCATGCGTGCGACCGGCGACCGGATGCTGTTGTCGCCGCCGCTCGTGATCCGCGAGGCGGAGGTCGACGAGATCGTCGACAAGGCGACGCGCGCGTTCGACGCGACGGCGGAGCGGGTGGCGCGCGCGCGGTAAGCCGGCGCTGTGTGCGGATGCGGTGTCGCGTGGCGTCGGCACCGCTGGCCGGATGCGCGCGATTCGACGCGTGCAACGCCAAAACGAAAAGGGCCTGCGTCGTGAGACGCAGGCCCTTGAATTCTTTGGTGGGCGGTACTGGGATCGAACCAGTGACCCCTGCCGTGTGAAGGCAGTGCTCTACCGCTGAGCTAACCGCCCAAAGAAGCTAAAATTATGTCAGAGCTTTTGGGCTTCGTAAAGCCCTTTCTGCAAATTTTTTTCAGGTCCGCGCAACGATCGGTCAGCCGGCCGTCGACGGCTCGACGAGATCGAGGATCGATCCGTCGCGCTTGAGCGTCGCGAGCACGATGCTCGAATTGATCGACATCACGCCCGCGGCGCGGTGCAGCCGGTTGATCACGAAGTCCGAGTAGTGATCGAGGTCGCGCGCGCGCACCGTCAGCACGTAGTTCGATCCGCCCGTCACGATCTGCGCCGCGATGACTTCCGGCCACTGCTGGATCGCCTCCACGAACCGGTCGTGCCACTCGGGCACGTCCGGCCGCATCGACACATGCACGAGCGCCTCGAACGCGACGCCGACCTTCTTCGGCTCGATCGTGCAGCGATACCCCGAAATTTCGCCGCGCTCCTCCAGCAGCTTCACGCGCCGCAGGCACGCCGACGGCGACAGTGCGACCGCGTTCGCGAGGTCCTGATTGCTGATCCGTCCGTCACGTTCGAGGTGCCGGAGGATCCGCATGTCGGTTCGATCCAGAGCCATTTCGCAGAATCCGGTGAATTTGGAGATAGGAATCGCAGACTCTACTGCAATCGCGCCGGCTCGTCATCGAAAAGTGAAGCTCATTCTATTTCGTCCTCGATAACATGCGCCCCATGTCTCGACCGCACGGCCTGACGCAACGCGATGCCGCCGGTCGTGCCGCCGCCTTCAACCTTTACCGTCATTCCGCCATGTACGAACACATTCCCGCCTATCCGGGCGATCCGATCCTGTCGCTGTTCCAGGCGTTCCAGCAGGATGCGCATCCGCACAAGGTCAACCTGAGCATCGGCCTCTACTACGACGACGCGGGCCGGATTCCGGTGCTCGACAGCACGCGCATCGCGGCCGGGCGCTTGCGCGAAGCCGGCGCGCCGCATACGTATCTGCCGATGGAAGGGCTCGCCGCGTACCGGCAGGGCGTACAGCGTCTCGTGTTCGGCGCCGATTGCGCGGCGCTCGAGGAAGGGCGCATCGCGACGCTGCAGACGCTCGGCGGATCGGGCGCGATCCGGCTCGGCGCGGAATTCGTGAAGCGCTATTTCCCCGACAGCGCGATCTGGATCAGCGACCCGACGTGGGACAACCACCGCGTGATCTTCTCGGCGGCCGGCCTCGACGTGCACACGTATCCGTATTACGACGAAGCGCGCAACGACATCCGCGTCGACGCGATGCTCGCGACGCTCGACGCGTTGCCGGCGCGCAGCGTCGTGCTGCTGCAGCCGTGCTGCCACAACCCGACGGGGCTCGACCTGAACCGCGACGCGTGGCGCGCGGTGATCGACGTGCTCGCGCGGCGCGGGCTGATTCCGTTCCTCGACATGGCGTACCAGGGTTTCGGCGACGGGCTCGCCGACGACGCATGGGCCGTGCGCGCGATCGTCGATGCGGGGCTGCCCGCGATCGTCGGCAACTCGTTCTCGAAGAATTTCTCGCTGTACGGCGAGCGCGTCGGCGGGCTGTCGATCGTCTGCGCGAGCGCGGGCGAGGCCGCGACGGTGCTGAGCCAGTTGCAGGCCGGCGTGCGCCGCACCTATTCGAGCCCGCCGCTGTTCGGTGCGCAGCTCGTGTCGACGGTGCTGAACGACGACGCGCTGCGTGCGGGCTGGGAAGACGAGGTCGCACAGGTGCGCAAGCGCATCAAGCGGATGCGCGGCGAACTGAAGGCGCGGCTCGATGCGCGCCTGCCGGGCCGCGCGTTCGACGCACTCGTCGCGCAGCGCGGGATGTTCAGCTACACGGGCATCGCTGCAGCCGACGTCGACCGGCTGCGCGCATCGCACGGCGTCTATCTGCTGCGCTCGGGCCGCATGTGCATCGCGGGCCTGAACGACGCGAACGTCGACCATGTCGCGAACGCGATCGCCGACGTGCTCGGCGGTGCGTCGCGCCAGGCCGCCTGAGCTTCCCGATCCCGATCCGAAGGAGGACACGATGGCTGAAACGATTCCGGTCGACTTGCCGCAGCTCGCGCAACCGTTCTCGTGGGCGACCCGCGCGTGCGGGCTGATGTTTACCGGTCACGGGCCGGTCGATGCGTCCGGCGCGATCGTCGGCGACACGATGGCCGCGCAGGCGCGCATCACGCTCGCGAATCTCGCGAAGGCCGTCGCGGCGGCCGGCGCGACGATGGACGATGTCGCGCAGGTGCTCGTCTACCTGTCCGACGTGAAGGCGATGCCCGAATTCGACGCCGAATACCGGCGTCACTTCCGCGAACCGTATCCGAACCGGACGTGCGTCGGCGTGCAGGGCTTCGCGCATCCGGCGATGCGCGTCGAGCTCGTCGCGTACGTCGCGCTGCCGGCGGTGCGCACCTAGCAGGAACGCCGCGTTGCGCGGTGGGCAGTTACCACAATCATCAAGAAACGAGAACAGGACTGGAGGAGAACATGATGAAAATCTTTCGATTCGCACTGCCAATGATGGCGGGCGCGCTCGCCGCAAGCAGCGCGATGGCGCAGGGCAGCGTGACGCTGTACGGCATCGTCGACCAGAGCATCCGCTACACGACACATGCCGACGCATCGAACGATGCGGTCGTGCAGATGACCAACGGCGCGATCACGAACAGCCGCTGGGGGCTGAAGGGCAGCGAAGCGCTCGGCGGCGGGCTGAAGGCGATCTTCCGGTTGGAGAGCGGCTTCGAGCCGCAGAACGGGCAGCTCGACGGCGCGCTGTTCGGCCGCTACGCATACGTCGGCCTCGCGAGCGACTGGGGTACCGTGAAGCTCGGCCGCCAGGCGACCGAGGCGTTCAACCTGTTCGGCGATCTCGATCCGCTGACGGTCGGCAACTACACGGCCAACATGTGGCCGTACTTCCTCACGCAAGGCCGCGCGAGCAACGTCGTCAGCTACGACGGCACGTTCGGCGGGCTGAACGTCGGCGCGAGCTACGGCTTCGGCGGCGTTGCGGGCAGCCTCGGCGCGAACGCATACTGGGGCACGCACGTGTCGTACACGCAGGGCGGGCTGATGGTCGGCGCGACGTACCAGCAGGTGCGCGACCTGAACAGCCGCGCGCAGCAGGCCTGGGGCGCGGGCGCGCGCTACGCGTTCGGCGCGGCGACGCTGTACGCGGGTTATCTCGGCGGCATCGACCGCACGGGCGTGCTTGACGAGGCGCTGTTGAACGCGTCGGGCCGCCAGGTGAGCTACGGTTCGTTCGCGGACAACCCGCGCCGCGACGCGATCTTCTACACGGGCGCGAGCGTCAAGGTCACGCCGGCCGTGTCGGTGACGGGCGTCGCGTATTACGACGACATCCGCAACGTCAACGGGATCGCCGGCAACGGCGGCAAGCGCTATACGGGCGTGATCGAGGCGGAGTACGCGCTGTCGAAGGCGACCCAGGTCTACGCGACGGTCGACTACAACCGCGTGACTGGCGGCGCGTTCACCGAAATGCCCGGGCGCGGCAACCAGACGGGCGTCGCGGCCGGCCTGCGCCATCTGTTCTGAACCCGCGGCGCGCGGCGGCCGGCCGGTCCGGCGCCGGCCCGCGCGCCGCCGACGTTTCGACCGGACAATCGCTTTCGAACGAGGTCACTCGATGCAACCAGAAGGGCAATTCCAGCATATCGCGGCGCGCGAGCAAGGCCTGCGCCGCACGCTTTCCGCACGGCAGATGGCGATGATCGCGATCGGCGGCGCCATCGGCACCGGCCTCTTTCTCGGCAGCGGCTTCGCGATCGGCTTCGCGGGTCCGAGCGTGCTCGTCAGCTATGCGATCGGCGCGTTCATCTCGCTGCTGCTGATGGGCTGTCTCGCCGAGATGACGGTCGCGCACCCGACATCCGGTTCGTTCGGCGCATACGCCGAACATTACGTGAGCCCGTGGGCCGGGTTCCTCGTGCGCTACGCGTACTGGGCGTGCATCGTGCTCGCGGTCGGCACCGAGGTCACCGCGATCGCGCTGTACATGAAGTACTGGCTCCCCGGCGTGCCGGGCTGGCTGTGGATCGTCGGTTTCTCGGCGCTGCTGGTATTCGTCAACGCGCGCAGCGTCGACGTGTTCGGCGCGGTCGAATACGGCTTCTCGGTCGTGAAGATCGCGGCGATCGTCGGCTTCATCGTGCTCGGCGCGTATGTCGTGTTCGGCAATCCGGGGCTGGTCGGCGACGGCACGGCACGCGCGGGCTTCCACCATTACACGGATCGCGGCGGCTTCTTTCCGAAGGGCCTGTGGGGGACGTGGGTTGCGGTGATCGTGTCGATCTTCAGCTACCTGAGCATCGAGATGATCGCGGTCGCGGCCGGCGAAGCGGAGGATCCCGAGCGTGCGGTCACGCGTGCGTTCCGCTCGACCATCGTGCGGCTCGTGCTGTTCTACCTCGTCACGCTCGCGCTGATGCTCGCGATCGTCCCGTGGACGGCGGCGGGGCGCGACGAAAGCCCGTTCGTGAAGGTGATGGAGGCGATCCACCTGCCGGGCGCGGCCGGGCTGATCAACTTCGTCGTGCTGGTTGCCGCGCTGTCCGCGATGAACAGCCAGCTCTACATCACGACGCGGATGATGTTCAGCCTGTCGCGCGCGGGGCACGCGCCGAAGGCGCTCGGCGAAGTGAACGCGCGCGGCGTGCCGTTCGGCGCGCTGATGCTGTCGACGCTCGGCATCGCGCTCGCGACGGTGCTGAGCGTGCTGTATCCGGACGCGTCGTTCACGATCATGATGGCGGTGTCGATGTTCGGCGCGCTGTTCACGTGGATGATGATCTTCGTCACGCATTACTGCTTCCGGCGGCGCCGCGCGGCGCTCGGCCTGCCGGCGCCCGCGTTCCGGATGCGCGGCTTCCCGCTGCTGACGCTGCTCGGTGCGGGCCTGATGCTCGCGGTGATGGTGACGACCTACTTCACGGCCGAATTCCACATGACGCTGATCTTCGGCATCCCGTTCCTGGTCGCGCTGTCGGTCGTGTACGCGGTGTGGTATCGGCGTGCGCGGCCGGTGCTGCAGCCCGAAGCGAAATAGCGAAGGGCGGCCGCCTGCTCAGCCCGCGAGCGCGGGCAGCGCGTCGATCGATGCGCGCACGTAGTCGGCGAAGCGCAGCGCCACCGGTTCGGCGGTGCCGCTGCGCTTCAGTGCGAGCGTGCGCGATTCGAGCGATGCGTCCTTCAGCGGCCGGAACGCGAGCCGGTCGCTTTTCACCTGCTGCAGCACGCGCGGCACCAGCGCGACGCCCATCCCGAACTCGATCATCGACAGGATCGTCTGCCACAGCCGCGCCTCGTGGCGGATCAGCGGGCTGAATCCCGCGTTCACGCACTGCGCGATGATCAGGTCGTGATAGTGCGGCGCGGCTTCGCGCGGGAACAGGATGAACGGTTCCGCCGCGAGCGCGGCGAGCGCGACCTGCCTGCGCCGCGCGAGCGGATGCGCGGCCGGCAGGCAGCACACGAACGGTTCCGCGTAGACGGGCACCGATTCGACCTCGGGCGGGAAGTGGCCCCAGTGCGCATAGCCGAGATCGATCTGGCCGCGCTGGATCGCCTGCACCTGCGCCTGCGTGTTCATCTCGCTCAGCACGACCTCCACGCCCGGGTAGTCGGCCTCGAAGCGCCGCACCGCATCGGGCAGCCCGCGATACAGCATCGAATGGACGAAGCCGATTCGCAGCCGGCCCGCGAGGCCGGACGCGGAGCGCACCGTCAGGCGCTCGGCCTCGGCCGCCTGCAGCAGCAGCCGGCGCGCTTCGCCGAGCAGCACCTCGCCCGCGTTGGTCAGCGCGACGGTCTTGTTGGTGCGCGAGAAAAGCTGCACGCCGAGTGCGTCCTCGAACTTGCGGATGTCGAAACTCAGCGCTGGCTGCGAGATGAACAGGCGCTTCGCCGCGCGCCCGAAATGCAGTTCCTCGGCGACCGCCACGAAGTAGCGCAATTGCCTCAGTTCCATGGTGTCTCCTCCCGGCGTCGGCGTCGGCATCGATAAGCGATATCTATCGTACCGGATAAATCCTGTATTGGACGCTTATCGATCGCGCGCCTACGCTCTGCGGAAGCCTTTGCACAGGACTGGCCGGACGCCGCGGCGCCAGGTCCGGCCGGCGTGCAGGCAACCCAGGAGACGCACGCATGAACGACACCGCCCGCACGCCGGATACCGGCGCATCCAATATCCCCGACAGCCGGGGCATCGATTTCTTCACCGCCGATCCCGATCTCGGCGCGTTGCTGAAGCTGCATCTCGGCGACGCGCACTATGCCGAACTCGAGCCGCAGCTCCGTGCGCTCGGCGCGCGCGTGTCCGGCGAGCTCGACGAATGGGCATCGCGCGCGGACAAGCACCCGCCCGTGCTCGAGCACCGCAACCGGCGCGGCGAGGCCGTGCAGCGGATCGACAAGGATCCCGCGTATGTCGCGCTCGAACGCGTCGCATATGCGGAGCTCGGGCTCGCGTCGTTGAGCCACGGTTCCGCATCCGTACCGCCGCTCGTCAAGTACGCGCTGACGTTCCTGTTCGTACAGGCGGAATTCGGGCTGTGCTGCCCGGTCAGCATGACCGATTCGCTGACGCGCACGCTGCGCCGCTTCGGCGATCCGGCGCTCGTCGCGCGCTACCTGCCGATGCTCGCGTCGCGCGACTTCGACACGCTGTACCAGGGCGCGATGTTCATGACCGAACAGGCGGCCGGCTCCGACGTCGGCCGCATCGCGACGCGCGCGTCGCGCGAGACCGACGCGCACGGCGAGACCGTCTGGCGCCTGAGCGGCGACAAGTGGTTCTGCTCGAACGCGGACGCCGATCTCGCGATGGTGCTCGCGCGGCCTGACGGCGCACCGGACGGCATCAAGGGCCTCGCGCTGTTCCTGCTGCCGAAGACGCTGCCGGACGGCACGCGCAACCGCTACCGGATCGTGCGATTGAAGGACAAGCTCGGCAGCCGTTCGATGGCGAGCGGCGAGATCGCGCTCGAAGGCGCGCAGGCCTACCTGATCGGCGAGATCGGCCGCGGTTTTCACCAGATGGCCGACATGATCAACATGTCGCGTTTGTCGAACGGCGTGCGTGCGGCCGGGCTGATGCGGCGCGCGCTGAACGAGGCGCTGCATGTCGCCGCGCACCGCGAGGCGTTCGGCCGCAAGCTGATCGAGATGCCGCTGATGCAGCGCCAGTTGATGAAGATGCTGTTGCCCGCCGAGGCCGCGCGCGCGATGTTCATGCAGATCGCGCTGCTGCTGCCGCAGGCCGATGCGGGCGACGAGCAGGCCGCGCGCTGTGTGCGGATCCTGACGCCATTGATCAAGTTCCGCGCGTGCCGCGATGCGCGCCGCGTGACGGGCGATGCGATGGAAGTGCGCGGCGGCATCGGCTACATCGAGGAATGGAGCGACGCGCGGGTCGTGCGCGATGCGCATCTCGGCTCGATCTGGGAAGGCACGAGCAACATCGTCGCGCTTGACGTCGCGCGTGCCGCGCAGCGCGAGCATGCGCTCGACGCGCTGCGCGCGTTCCTCGGCGACCGGCTCGGCGCGGCGCCGCTGCCCGACGCGAGCCGCGCGGCGCTGCGGCGCATTCTCGCGCGTGCATGCGACGCGCTCGAGCGCGTCGCAGCGGAAGGCGACGACGCGCGCGTGCGGCAGGCCGCCTCCGCGCTGTACTACGCGAGCGCGGCCGTGCTGATGGCTTGCGAGGGGGCACGGCTCGCACCGGATTTCCGGCGCCTCGCGCTCGCGCACCTGGTCGTGCGCCACAAGCTGCTGCCGGTCGATCCGCTCGCGCCGGCCTCGCGCGACGACGAATCGGCCGCATTCGACGCGCTGCTGCGCGGCACGCCGATCGCGCTCGACACGGCGCTCGACCTGCTGCCGGAGGTCGAGCGATGAACGCGACGCGAGGCGCACTGGACGGCCTGAAGGTGGTCGACCTGAGCCGCGTGCTCGGCGGCCCGTACTGCACGCAGGCGCTCGCCGACCACGGTGCGACGGTGGTCAAGATCGAGCCGCCGGCCGGCGACGAGACGCGCGGCTGGGGGCCGCCGTTCCTTGGCGACACGGCGTGGTACTTCATGGGCGTCAACCGCAACAAGGAAGGGCTCGCGCTCGACCTGTCGCGCGACGAAGGGCGCGCGATCCTGTGGCGCCTGCTCGAAGAGGCCGACGTGCTCGTCGAGAACTTCAAGCCCGGCACGCTCGCGCGCTGGGGGATGGACTATGCGCGCGACCTGCAGCCGCGCTTCCCGCGCCTGATCCACTGCGCGGTGACGGGCTTCGGTGAAGATGGCCCGCTCGGCGGGCTGCCCGGCTACGACGCGGTGATCCAGGCGATGGCGGGCCTGATGAGCGTCAACGGCGAACACGACGGCGATGCGACGCGCATCGGCTTGCCGATCGTCGACATGGTCACGGGGCTCAACGCGCTCGCAGGCATCCTGCTGGCGCTCGCGGAGCGCGAGAAGAGCGGGCGCGGGCAGTCGATCGACATCGCGCTGTACGACTGCGGCGTGTCGCTGCTGCATCCGCACCTGCCGAACTTCTTCGGCTCGGGGCGCGTGCCGGCGCGCAGCGGCAACGCGCATCCGAACATCGCGCCGTACGACAGCTACCGCACGGCGACCGTGCCGATCTTCCTCGCGGTCGGCAACGACCGGCAGTTCGCGCGGCTCGTCGCGCATCTCGGCGCGCCGGCGCTAGCGGGCGATCCGCGCTTCGTCGACAACCGCAGCCGCTGCGCGCACCGGCCCGAGCTGAAGGCCGAACTGGAGGCGCGACTCGCCGCGCACGCCTGCGAGCCGCTCGCGCGCGACCTGATGGCGGCCGGCGTGCCGTGCGGGCCGGTGCGAACGGTGGCCGACGTCGCGCACGATCCGCATGCGCTGCACCGGAACCTGTTCGTCGAGATCGGCGCGTATCGCGGCACCGCGTCGCCGGTGAAGCTGTCGCGCACGCCGGCCACCTACCGAACGCCGCCGCCCGCGCTCGGCCGCGACACGCGCGCGGTGCTCGATCGGCTCGGCGTCGATCGCGCGCTGCAGCAGCAACTGCTCGAGGCCGGCGTGCTGAAAACGGCACCCGGCCAGGCGCCCGACTAGGCGCTGCCGACTGACACAACGCCGCCGGCCGGCGGCGCAATGCCGGCCACCCGGGAAAGGCGCGCGCCAGTCGCGCCCCCGATCACCAACCTGGAGACATCGATGAGCCGTCCGCAATCCCCGCCCGCCGCGCAGCCGCGGCCCGGCCGCGCCGCCTTCGCGGCGTTCGTCGGCACCACGATCGAGTGGTACGACTTCTACATCTACGGCACGGCCGCGGCGCTCGTGTTCGGCAAGGTGTTCTTTTCGAGCACGATGGACCCCGGCATCGCGACGCTGCTCGCGTTCGTCACGTTCTGGGCCGGCTTCGCCGCGCGGCCGCTCGGCGGGATCGTGTTCGGGCATCTCGGCGATCGCGTCGGCCGCAAGACCGCGCTCGTGATCACGCTGGTGATGATGGGCCTCGCGACGACCGGCATCGGCCTGTTGCCCGGCTATGCGCAGATCGGCGTATGGGCGCCGGCCGGCCTCGTCGTGCTGCGCGTGCTGCAGGGCATCGCGGTCGGCGGCGAGTGGGGCGGTGCGGTGCTGATCGCGAGCGAGAACGCGCCGAAGCACAAGCGCATCCTGTACGCGGCGTTCGCGCAGCAGGGCTCGCCCACCGGCAACCTGCTCGCGACGGCCGCGTTCTTCGCGCTGAGCGCGCTGCCGACGCCGTCCTTCCTGATGTGGGGCTGGCGCATTCCGTTCCTGCTGTCGGCCGTGCTCGTGATCATCGGCATGGTGATCCGGCTGAAGCTCGAGGAATCGGCCGACATGCAGCGCGTGCTCGCGCGCAAGCGCACGGTGAAGCTGCCGCTGCGCGACGTCGTGCGCGATCACTGGGTGGTCGTGCTGCTCGCGGCCGGCACGCTGCCGGTGATCAACGTCACGTATTTCCGCAGCACGTTCGCGCTGTCGTGGGCGACGAAGGAGCTCGGCTACGCGCAGGGCACGTTTCTCGGCATCCTGTCGATTTCGCTCGTCGTGCAGTTCCTGCTGCAGCCGGTCGGCGCGTGGTTCGTGTCGAAGATCGACATGCGTCGCGCGATGTGCTGGATCCTGATTCCGGAAATCGTGCTGATGCCCGTGATGTTCCATGCGCTCGCAACGCGCTCGTACTGGGTGGCCGTCGCGGGGATGTGCATCTCGACGATTCCGTCCGCGATGTTCTACGGTGCGGTCGGCGGCGTGCTCGCGCGCGTGTTTCCGGCGAATATCCGCTATACGGGCTTGTCGCTCGCGTATCAACTGAGCGCGCTCGTCGTCGGCGGCGGCACGCCCGTGCTCGCGCAGGCGATCCTCAACGCGACGGGCAGCATCGTCGGCGTCGCGGTCGCGTCGGGGCTTTATGCGTTCGTGTCGCTCGTATGCATGCTGGCGCTGCTGAACCGCACCGGGTATCGCGCGGACGAACTGTCGAGCGCCGAACGCAGCGATGCTGCGGAATGGGGCACCGAAGGCGAAAGCGCTGAAAACGCGAGCGGCGGGCCGCAGCAGCCGGGAGACGGCGGTGCGCTGAAACCGGCGGGTTGAGTCGTCCCGGTCGCGCGACCCCAAATGAAAAACGGCACCGTGCGATACGCGGTGCCGTTTTCTCTGGATCACGCGGCCGGCAGGCTGCCGATTCCGCGCCTCACGTCATCAGCCTTCCGTCGGCGGCACGTAGCCGGACGCCTGGTCCGCGCCGTCGCCGAAGAAGTACTTCTCGGTCTGCTTCATCAGGTACTGGCGCGCACGCGGGTCGGCCATGTTCAGGCGGTTTTCGTTGATCAGCATCGTCTGCTGCTTGAGCCAGCCCTGCCATGCTTCCTTCGAGACGCTTTCATAGATGCGCTTGCCGAGTTCGCCCGGCAGCGGCGGGAAATCGAGACCTTCGGCTTCCTTGCCGAGCTTCGCGCATTGAATCATACGGGCCATCGTGTACTTCTCCTGTAATCGGACTGGGGGAGGGCGGGCGTCTTGCGCCGCTCAGAGCTGTTTCATCAGCACGAGCGACTTGCGCTGCCAGTTATAGAGTTTGCGGCGGTCTTCCGGCAGGTCGTCGACGCTGACCTTGACGAAGCCGCGCTTGAGGAACCAGTGCTCGGTGCGCGTCGTGAGCACGAAGATGTGCGTGAGGCCGCGCGCGCGTGCGCGCTGCTCGATGCGCTTGAGCAGGCGCTCGCCGTCGCCCGAGCCCTGCGCTTCGGGCGCGACGGTCAGGCACGCCATCTCGCCGATCTTCTCCAGCGGGTACGGATAGAGTGCCGCGCAGCCGAACAGCACGCCATCGTGCTCGATCACCGAGAAGTGGTCGATGTCGCGCTCGATCTGGTGGCGGCCGCGCCGCACCAGCGTGCCGTCCGTCTCGAGCGGCTCGATCAGCGACAGGATGCCGCCGACGTCGTCCGGCGTCGCTTCGCGCAGGCTCTCGAGGTTCTCGTACGAGATCATCGTGCCGACGCCGTCGTGCAGGAACAGTTCCAGCAGCATGCTGCCGTCGAGCGATTGCGGGATCAGGTGCGCACGGGTCACGCCGCCACGGCAAGCGCGGATCGCATGCTTCAGGAAGAACGCGTCGTCGCCTTGCAGGTCACCGGAGTCGAGCAGGTCGGCGGCCGAATCGAGCGACATTTCGCGGATCAGCTCGCCTTCGTCATCGACGATGCCGGGGCCGTCGGTCAGGAACACGATCTTGTCGGCACGCAGCGCGATCGCGGCAGCCGACGCGACGTCTTCCATCGACAGGTTGAACGCCTCGCCGGTCGGCGAGAAACCGAGCGGCGACAGCAGCACGAGCTTGCGGCTCGCGAGCGAATGGCGGATCGATTCGGCGTCGATCTTGCGCACGATGCCCGTATGCGCGAAATCGACCCCGTCGAGAATCCCCACCGGCCGCGCGGTCACGAAGTTGCCCGACACGACGCTGATGTGCGCGTGCGCCATCGGCGAGTTCGGCAGCCCCTGGCTGATCGCGGCCTCGATGTCGAGACGCACTTCGCCGGCCGCTTCCTTCGCGGATTCGAGCGCGCGCGCATCGGTGATGCGCAGGCCGTGCGAAAACTCGGATTCGACACCATGCAGGCTCAACTGCTCCTCGACCTGCGGGCGCGAGCCGTGCACGAGCACGATCTGGATGCCCATCGCCTGCAGCAGCGCGATGTCGGACACGAGCGCGTTCAGCAGCCCCTGCTGCACCACCTCGCCGCCGAACCCCACGACGAACGTGCTGTTGCGGAACTTGTGGATATAGGGCGCGACGGAGCGCATCCAGTCGACAAACTGCGCGTGGCTGGCAGCCGTATCGTCGGCGGCCGGCGGCGTCGCGGCGCCGGTCTGGGCGGGGGGGAGGTCGGTTTGGGAATTCATGGGCGGGATTATAATGCGCCCCCATGTCGAATGTACCTAAAAGTCCCGCGCCGACGCGGGCCAAAGCGCCGTCGGCCCGGCACCCGGATGGTGCGGCCGATGCGCGCGAGCAGCAGGGCCAGCCGCCGCGCCAGCAGCAGGAAAAGCCGGCGGGCCAGCCGTCGCGCGGGCCGCGCGGCGACGCACGGCGCGGCGATGCGCGCCAGCCGGCTGCGGCGGCGGATGCACCGCGGGCAGCGGATGCACGCACCCCGCGCCGCGAGCGTCCGCCGCGCGCCGCCGTCGCACCGAATCCCGTCCCGCCGATCAGGTACCCGGAAAGCCTGCCGGTGTCGGGCAAGCGCGACGAAATCGCGCGCGCGATCGCGGGTCATCAGGTTGTCATCGTCTGCGGCGAAACCGGCTCGGGCAAGACCACGCAGTTGCCGAAGATCTGTCTCGATCTCGGTCGCGGCCTCGGCGCCGGCGGCACGGGCCTGATCGGCCATACGCAGCCTCGGCGCCTCGCTGCGTCGTCGACCGGCCGCCGGATTGCCGAGGAGCTCGGCACGCCGTTCGGCGAGGTGGTCGGCTACAAGGTGCGCTTTACCGACAACCTCTCGCCGGGCGCGTCCGTGAAGCTGATGACGGACGGCATCCTGCTCGCCGAAACGCAGACCGACCCGCTGCTGAAGGCGTACGACACGCTGATCATCGACGAGGCGCACGAGCGCAGCCTGAACATCGACTTCCTGCTCGGCTACCTGAAGGAAATCCTGCCGAGGCGGCCGGACCTGAAGCTGATCGTGACGTCCGCGACGATCGACGCCGATCGCTTCGCACGCCACTTCGGCACCGACGAGCGCCCGGCGCCCGTGATCGAGGTGAGCGGGCGGCTGTATCCGGTCGAGATGCGCTATCGCCCGGTGGCCGAGGATCGCCCGGCCGTGAAGCATGCCGAAGGCACGGCCGGGCGCGACCGCGTGAAGACCGCGCGCGAGGCCGAGCGCGACCTGATGGACGCGATCGTCGACGCAGTCGACGAGCTGTGCCGCGAAGGCCCCGGCGACGTGCTGGTGTTCCTGCCCGGCGAGCGCGAGATTCGCGAGGCGGCCGAGGCGCTGCGCAAGCACCATCCGCCGCACACCGAGATCCTGCCGCTGTTCGCGCGGCTCTCGGCGGCCGACCAGGACAAGGTGTTCAAGGCGTCGAACGCGCGCCGGATCGTGCTTGCGACCAACGTCGCCGAGACGTCGCTGACGGTGCCGGGCATCCGCTACGTCGTCGACACCGGTCTTGCGCGCGTGAAGCGCTATTCGTACCGGAACAAGGTCGAGCAATTGCAGGTCGAGTCGATCTCGCAGGCTGCGGCGAACCAGCGCGCGGGCCGTTGCGGCCGCGTGGCCGACGGCGTCTGCATCCGTTTGTACGAGGAAAGCGACTACCAGGCGCGCGCGCGCTTCACCGATCCGGAAATCCTGCGCTCGTCGCTCGCGTCGGTGATCCTGCGGATGAAATCGCTGCACCTGACGGCGATCGAATCGTTCCCGTTCCTCGAACCGCCGCCCGGCCGCGCGATCGCGGACGGCTACCAGTTGCTCAACGAGCTCGGCGCGGTCGACGACGACAACGCGCTGACGCCGCTCGGCCGCGAACTCGCGCGGCTTCCGCTCGACCCGCGCGTCGGCCGGATGATTCTCGCCGCGCGCGACCAGCAGTCGCTGCGCGAGGTGCTGATCATCGCGAGCGCGCTGTCCGTGCAGGACCCGCGCGACCGGCCGATCGAAGCGCAGGAACAGGCCGACCAGGCGCACCGCCGGTTCGCCGACGAGCGTTCCGAATTCCTGCAGTGGCTGAAGATCTGGGCGTGGTTCGAGGAGGCCGTCGCGCACAAGAAGTCGAATCGCCAGCTCGTCGACGCATGCCGGCAGAACTTCCTGTCGCACCTGCGGCTGCGCGAGTGGCGCGACGTCCATTCGCAGTTGCTGACCGTCGTGCGCGAGCACGGCTGGCGGCTCAACGAAGTCGAGGCGACCTACGAGCAGGTCCATCTGGCCCTGTTGACGGGCCTGCTCGGCAACCTCGGCCTGAAGGCCGACGACGATCCGCACTATCTCGGCGCGCGCGGGATCAAGTTCTATCTGTGGCCGGGTTCCGTGCTCGCGAAGAAGGCCGGCCGCTGGGTGATGGCGGCCGAGCTCGTCGAGACGAGCCGGCTGTACGCGCGCTGCCTCGCGAAGATCGAGCCCGAATGGGTCGAGAAGATCGGCGCGCACCTGCTGAAGAAATCGCTGTCGGAGCCGCACTGGGAAAAGCGCCCGGCGCAGGTCAGCGCGTACGAGCGCGCGACGCTGTACGGGCTGCCGATCTACCACCGCCGGCGCGTCGCGTTCGGCAGGCAGGATCCGGCCCGCGCGCGGGAGCTGTTCATCCGCGGCGCGCTGGTCGACGGCGAGTTCGACACGAAGCTCGCGTTCTTCGCGCACAACCGCAAGCTGCTCGCCGACATCGAGCAGCTCGAGCACAAGTCGCGCCGGCAGGACGTGCTGGTCGACGACGAGCTGATCTACGCGTTCTACGACCAGGCGATCCCGGAAGGCATCCACACGGGCGTCGCGTTCGAGCGCTGGTATCGCGACGAGGTGAAGCAGGGCGGCCAGCCCGAGGACAAGCGGCGGCTGCTGTACCTGTCGCGCGACGACCTGATGCGCCACGAGGCGGCCGGCGTGACGACCGAGCTGTTCCCGAAGCGCGCGACGATGGCCGGCGTCGAGATGGCGCTCACGTACCACTTCGAGCCCGGCACGCCGCGCGACGGCGTGACGCTCGCGGTGCCGCTGTACGCGCTGAACCAGGTCGACGCGCGCCGCTGCGAATGGCTCGTGCCGGGGATGCTGAAGGAAAAGGTGCAGTTGCTGCTGAAGTCGCTGCCGCAGAAGCTGCGCCGGCACTGCGTGCCGCTGCCCGAGTACGCGGCCGGCTTCGTCGAGCGGATGGGCCGCGAGCGCTTCGGCGCGGGCGGGCTCGTCGAGGCGCTGATCGCCGACGTGCGCGGCGAGACGCAGGTCGCGATGAAGACGGCCGACTTCAAGCTCGAGACGCTGCCCGCGCACCTGTTCATGAACTTCAAGGTGATCGACGAGCACGGCCGCCAGCTCGCGATGGGGCGCAATCTCGCGCAGCTTCGCCAGGAGCTCGGCGCGCAGGCGCAGCAGCAGTTCCAGAAGATCGCGGCGGCGTCGACGATCGCGACCGGCGGCGAGGCCGATGCCGGCCCGGCAGCCGGCACGGCGCCGGCGCCTGCCGCCACGGCCGGTGCTGCCGGGCGCGGTGCGAAGGGCGGCAAGGGCGCGGCGCCGCAGACGGCCGCCCCGGCGGAAACCGGCGCGACGGCGCTGTACGAGAATCTGACGACCTGGAATTTCGGCAAGCTTCCCGAGCTGCTGGAGATCCGCCGGCGCGGCCAGACGCTGTACGGCTACCCGGCGCTCGTCGACCGCGGTACGCATTGCGACGTCGAGGTGTTCGATTCGCCGGAGGAGGCCGCGCGCATCCACCGGGCCGGCTTGCGGCGGCTGTTCGCGCTGCAACTGAAGGAGCCGATCAAGTTCCTCGAGAAGAACCTGCCGGGCCTGCGCGAGATGGCGATGCAGTACATGTCGTTCGGCTCGCAGGACGAGCTGCGCGACCAGCTGATCGACACGGCGCTCGACCGCGCGTGCCTGCAGGATCCGCTGCCCGACGACGACGCCAGCTTCCACGCGCGGCGCGACGAGGGCCGCAGCCGCCTGAACCTGCTCGCGCAGGAAATCGCGCGACTCGTCGGGCAGATCCTTGCCGAATACGCGGGGCTCGTGAAGAAACTCGCGCAGGCGAAGCCGTTTGCGCAGGCGCATGCGGATCTGCAGCAGCAGCTCGCCGCGCTGGTCGGCAAGCGCTTCGTGATCGACACGCCTTACGTGCAGCTTGCGCACTTCCCGCGCTACCTGAAGGGCATCGCACTGCGGATCGACAAGCTGAAGGCCGATCCGGCGCGCGACGCGAAGCAGTCCGCCGACCTGCTGCCGCTCGGCCAGCAGTACCAGCGCGCGGTGTCGCAGCGCGGCGGCGTCGCCGACCCGCGGCTCGCGGAATTCCGCTGGCTGCTCGAGGAACTGCGAATTTCGCTGTTCGCGCAGGAACTGCGCACGCCGATGCCGGTCTCTGTCAAGCGTCTGCACAAGGTCTGGGAGTCGATGCAGCGCTAGCGCAACATCGGGTTCCCGGGCCCGCACCGGCGGCCGGCCCCGGCCGGCCGCGCGGAGTATGCCGCGCCGGCCCATCCGGCCGCCGCGGCGTGCGTCGAAGTGGCGCAATGCCGGCTTCGGTCAACCGGCGGGGCCGGTTGAACGTTTTACAATGACGGTTGTTCCACGACGTGAGTCTTCATGCGCACTTTCCTTTCCCTCGGCCGCACGCTCGCGCTGGCCGCCGCCGTGCTGGCGCCTGCCGCACACGCGAATAACGTGATCGTCCTCAATTCGGCCGAAGCGACGCTTTCCCTGATCGACCAGCAGACCCGCCAGGTCGTCGGCACGATGCCGACCGGCAAGGAACCGCATCACCTGATGGCGACGCCGGACAATTCGTCGCTGATCGTCGCGAATTCGATCTCGAACAGCCTGATGTTCCTCGATCCGAAGACGGGCAAGCTGCAGCGCACCGTCGAAGGGATCGACGACCCCTACCAGCTCGGCTTCTCGCCCGACCGCAAATGGTTCGCGGCCGCCGGCCTGCGGCTCGACCGCGTCGACATCTACGGCTACGACGGCCAGAACCTGAAGCTCGTGAAGCGCGTGCCGCTTGCGGTGATGCCGAGCCACCTCGCGTTCACCAAGGACAGCAAGACGCTGCTCGTGTCGCTGCAGGTGTCCGGCGAGATTGCAGCGATCGACCTGCCGACGCAGACGGTCAAGTGGAAGATGAAGGTCGGCAACGTGCCGGCGGGCCTGTGGCTGACGCCGGACGACAAATACCTGCTCGTCGGGATGACGGGCGCGGATTACGTCGCGGTGGTCGACTGGCGCACCCAGAAGGTCGTCAAGCAGATCTACACCGGCAAGGGCGCGCACAACTTCCGTTCGCTCGCCGACGGCACGCACGTCGCGGTGACGAACCGGGTCGCGAACACGATCAGCATCATCGACGAGAACACGCTCACCAACGTCGGCGACATCACCGGCCTGCTGCCGGGCCCCGACGACATGGAGCTGTCCGCCGACAAGAAGACGCTGTGGGTGACGTTCCGCTTCGCGAAGAAGGTCGGGATCATCGATCTGGCGTCGCGCAAGCTGGTGCAGACGATCGCCGTCGGCCGCTCGCCGCACGGCATCTACTTCTACGACCGCGCGCCGTGGAAGGCGGCGAACGGCGCGTGACGGACGGAGGCGAACGATGCTGCACCTGATCGATGCGTTCGTGTCGGACATCCAGACCTGGCTGTACGTCGACGTCGTGCAGCCGCTCCTCTTCAAGTTCAACCTGATGGACTATGACGAGGACACCTACGACGCGTTGTACTGGGTGATCATCGGCGCGCTGCAGATGGTGCTGATGTTCGCGCTGCTGCGCCCGCTCGAGGCGCTGCTGCCGGTCGAGCGCTGGAAGAACCGCCGCGCCGTGCGGGTCGACGTGATCTACACGGCGATCTCGAAGCTCGGCATCTATGCGCTGTTCTTCTTCTTCGCGCTGCAGCCGGTGTTCGACAACTTCCAGGCATGGCTGCGCCTGCACGGCGTCGCGAACTTCAACCTCGACTATCTGTGGCCGGGCGTGACCTCGCAGCCGATCGTCGCGTTCGCGATCTATCTCGTCGTGCTCGACTTCGCCGGCTACTGGTATCACCGCTGGCAGCACAAGTTCGGCATCTGGTGGGAACTGCACGCCGTGCATCACAGCCAGCGGCAGATGTCGCTGTGGTGCGACGACCGCAACCACCTGCTCGACGACGTGATCCAGTCGTGCTTCTTCGCGGCGATCGCGCTGGTGATCGGCGTGACGCCGTCGCAGTTCGTCGTGCTGACTGCGTTCACGAACTTCATGCAGAGCATCCAGCATACGAATGCGCGGCTGTCGTTCGGCCGGCTCGGCGAGCGCCTGCTCGTCAGCCCGATCTTCCACCGGCGCCACCATGCGGTCGGTTATGGTCACGAAGGCACCAAGTACGGCTGCAACTTCGGCGTGCTGTTCCCGTGGTGGGACATGATGTTCGGCACCGCGTCGTGGAACCGCACGGTCGAGCCGACCGGCATCCGCGAGCAGGTCGAGGGCGTGTCCTACGGCGAAGGCTTCTGGTCGCAGCACGGCCTCGCGTTCGTGCGGATCTTCCGGCGGCTGTTCCCCGCGAAGCGCAGCGCGGCGTCGGCCTGACCTGGCCACCCTCCCGTTGAGCGACTCTCCCACGCGGCCCGCATGCGCTTTGGCGCATGCGGGCCGCGTGGTTTATCCTTTCCCCGTTTTTCTTCGTCGATACAGGCTCGCATGAACGATTTGCTGCGTTCCTTCGTCCGCGCATTGGCGAGCGCATTGCATCCGCGCATGCTCTGGCTCACCCTGATGCCGTTCCTCGTCTCGGCCGTCCTGTGGGGCGTCCTGCTGTGGTTCTCGTGGCAGACGCTGCTGGACCTCGCGCGCGGCGCGCTCGACGGCTTCGTGCTGACGGCCGCGCTGTATCGCGCGTTCGACGCGATCGGCATGTCGCAACTGCATGCGGTCGTCGCGCCGTTCGTGGTCGTGTCGCTCGCGATCCCGCTGATCGTGCTGACCGTGCTGCTGCTGATCGCGACGATTTCGATGCCGGTCGTGATCAAGCACCTGTCGAACCGGCAGTTCGCGGCACTCGAGCCGAAGCGGGGCGGCACCTTCTTCGGCAGCGCGTTCAATTCGCTGTGGGCGGCACTGGTCGGCGTCGTCGTGCTCGTCGTCACGATCCCGCTGTGGCTGATCCCGCCGTTCTTCGCGCTGCTGCCGCCGGTGATCTGGGGCTGGCTCACGTACCGCGTGATGACCTACGACGCGCTCGCGCTGCATGCGAGCCGCGACGAGCGCCGCGCGCTCGTGCGGCAGCACCGCTGGCCGCTGATCGGCATCGGCGTCGCAACCGGGCTGCTCGGTACCGTGCCGACCTTCGTGTGGGTATCGTCGGTCTGGATGATGGTGCTGTTTCCGTTCGTCGCGGCGGCCATGATCTGGGTTTACGCTTTCATCCTCGTGTTCTCGGCGCTGTGGTTCGGGCACTATTGCCTGCGCGCGCTGGAGGACCTGCGCGCGAGCGCGCGCGCCACCGCAATCGACATGGGGCAGGCATGAGCATCGGCATCATCATCATCGGCGACGAAATCCTTTCGGGCCGGCGGCAGGACAAGCATCTGGCGAAGGTCATCGAACTGCTCGGCGCGCGCGGCCTCGCGCTCGACTGGGCCGAATACGTCGGCGACGATCCGGCGCGCATCACGGCGACGCTCGCGCGCGCGATCGCGTCCGGCGACATCGTGTTCTCGACGGGCGGCATCGGCGCGACGCCGGACGACCACACGCGCCAGTGTGCGGCCGCCGCGTTCGGCGTGCCGCTCGAACTGCATCCGGAGGCGAAGGTGCTGATCTCGGAGCGGATCCGGGAAACGCACGGCGATCCGGCCAAACCGGTCGACTTCGACTCGCCGGAGAACCAGCACCGCTTCAACATGGGCGTGTTCCCGGTGGGCGCGACGATCATCCCGAACGGCTATAACCGGATTCCCGGCTTCTCGGTCGGCGATCTGCACTTCGTGCCGGGTTTCCCGGTGATGGCCTGGCCGATGATCGAATGGGTGCTCGATACGCAATACGCGCATCTGCATCATGCGACGCCGCACGCGGAACGCTCGCTGTACGTGTTCGAACTGCCGGAATCGACGCTCACGCCGCTGATGGAGCGCATCGAGCGCGATTTCCCGGGCGTGCGCGTGTTCAGCCTGCCGAGCGTGGGCGACGCGGAGCGCGGCGGCATCTATGCGCGCCGTCACATCGACCTCGGCGTGAAGGGGGAGCCGGAAGCGGTCGCGGCCGCGTTCGTGAAGCTGCGCGAAGGCGTGCACCTGCTCGGCGGCGACGTCGTCGAGCCCGACACGCCGCGCGCCTGACCCGCTGCACAAAAGCCACGGGCCGCGCAACGCGGCCCGTCATCGGCATGTCATCGCCCGGCTCGACGATGAGGTTGTCGCAACCGGTCGGGCGCGCGCGCCGTCAGGCGCCGATCCACGGCAGTTTGCGGAAGCACCAGCCGTCGACCGTCTTGCGGTGGCCCTCGGCGTCCTTGGCACCCTCGAAGCCTTCGAGCAGGTCGAACGCCTTCGTGAAGCCGGCCTGCGACGACGCGACCGCGGCGAGCTTCGAGCGCGCGGCGCTGCGGCACAGGAACAGCACGGGCGTATCGGGCGTGATGGCCGCCTTCAGTTCGTTGACGAATTCGGCGTTCGGCACGCCGCCCGGGTAGCGCGTCCATTCGAGGTGCAGGTACTGGCCGTCTCCGACGAGCGGACGGCCGATCCAGTCGAGCTCGGCGCGGGTGCGCACGTCGACGAGGCGCGCCGACGGGTCGAGTTGCAGCAGTTCGAACGCCTCGACCGGCAGCAGCGCGCCGGCGTAGTTGAGCGCGCCTTGTGCGCGGCGTTCGTCGGCCTTCGCGTAAAGTTGGTCGAGCGTACTCATGGCGGGGAGTCTCCTTATCGGTCAAACAAACATTCTAGCGCGGCGTCGCGGCACGGACGTCCGCATGCGGCACGGTGCACGCACTGCACATGCGCTCACCAAAAGAGTGCAGAATGGCTGGTCTGCACCAGAATGATTCCGCGGGCGCAGCGCATCGCGACGATTGCACCATCTCGGTGCTTCTGGTCGGCGGTGGGTACGGCGCCGGGCCCCGGAATCGCGCAGCACAGCCCCGTCGCGGCGAGCGCCGGCGCGATTCGCGCCAGTCTTGCACATGGGTGGCACGGAAGCTGCTTTATAGAATTCGGTCGAATCGGGGCGCGCTGCGCCAAAGCAAGACCCCGATCAGCTCGATAAACGAGGCGGTTCCCAGTCCGCCGGAATTGTTCAATCAGGAGAAGAGGTTATGAGTAAAACCGTCGCCGACGTCATGCAGCTCGTGAAGGACGAGGACGTCAAGTTTGTCGATTTCCGCTTCACGGATACGCGCGGCAAGGAACAGCACGTGTCGGTGCCGGTTTCGGCGTTTGACGAAGACAAGTTCGAAAGCGGTCATGCATTCGACGGTTCGTCGATCGCGGGCTGGAAGGGCATCGAGGCGTCGGACATGCTGCTCATGCCGGACCCGACCGCCGCATTCATCGACCCGTTCTATGAAGAGTCGACCCTCGTGCTGACCTGCGACGTGGTCGAACCGGCCGACGGCAAGGGCTACGAGCGCGATCCGCGTTCGCTCGCGAAGCGCGGCGAGGCGTACCTGAAGAGCACGGGCATCGGCGACACGGCGTACTTCGGTCCGGAGCCGGAATTCTTCATTTTCGACTCGGTCCAGTGGAACACCGACATGTCGGGCTGCTTCGTGAAGATCAACTCGGAAGAAGCACCGTGGTCGGCAGGCAAGGAGTTCGAAGGCGGCAACACGGGCCACCGTCCGGGCACGAAGGGCGGCTACTTCCCGGTCGCGCCGGTCGACACGTTCCAGGACATCCGTTCGGAAATGTGCCTGCTGCTCGAACAGCTCGGCATCCCGGTCGAAGTGCACCACCACGAAGTGGCGGGCCAGGGCCAGAACGAAATCGGCACGAAGTTCTCGACGCTCGTGCAGCGCGCCGACTGGACGCAATGGTCGAAGTACATCATCCATAACGTCGCGCACTCGTACGGCAAGACGGCGACGTTCATGCCGAAGCCGGTCGTCGGCGACAACGGTTCGGGCATGCACGTTCACCAGTCGATCTGGAAGGACGGCCAGAACCTGTTCGCGGGCAACGGCTACGCCGGCCTGTCGGAACTGGCGCTGTTCTACATCGGCGGCATCATCAAGCACGCTCGTGCACTGAACGCGATCACGAACCCGACGACGAACTCGTACAAGCGTCTGGTCCCGCACTTCGAAGCACCGGTCAAGCTCGCTTACTCGGCGCGCAACCGTTCGGCATCGATCCGCATTCCGCACGTGTCGAACCCGAAGGGCCGCCGTATCGAAACGCGCTTCCCGGATCCGATGGCGAACCCGTACCTGTGCTTCACGGCGCTGATGATGGCCGGCCTCGACGGGATCCAGAACAAGATCCATCCGGGCGAAGCCGCGGACAAGAACCTGTACGACCTGCCGCCGGAAGAGGATGCAAAGATCCCGACCGTCTGCGCGGGCCTCGACCAGGCACTCGAAGCACTCGACAAGGATCGCGAGTTCCTGACGCGCGGCGGCGTGTTCACGGACGGCATGATCGACGCGTACCTCGCGCTGAAGGAGCAGGAGCTGGCGAAGTTCCGCATGACGACGCACCCGATCGAGTTCGAGATGTACTACTCGCTGTAATCGGCGATGGCGCTTCGATTCAGCGCCGTCATGCCGGTTCGTTCCCGTCGCGCAGCCTGCGGCGGGAACGGCGGAGTCTGAAAGGGGACGGCGTCCAGCCGTCCCTTTTTTGTTCCGACGATTTTCATTTTCCGGCCCGTTGAGGCGCGACAAGCACGCAGATGGTTCTGAAGAATCTGATCAAGGCGAAGACGGGGCAGCCCGAGCGACTGACGGACGACGAGCGGCTCGCGCGCTCGGGCCTGCTTGCGGGACTGGAAGCGCTGCCGACGGTCGTGATCGTGCTCGACCGCAAGACGCTGCGGATCGCGTTCGCGAACCCGTCTGCGGAAGCGATGCTCGACATCTCGCGCCGGCAACTCGCGCAGCGGCCGTGGGGCGAGATTTTTCCGAACGCGAACGAGCTCGCGTCGACGATCACCGCGATCGGCGAGGAGCGCTTTCACGCGACGCACCTCGATACCGTGCTCGACCGGCCCGGCCGCGAACCGCTGCACGTGCACGCGATCGTCGGCTTTCTCGAGACCGCGCCCGATTTCGTGCTCGTCGAGCTGTTCGAGAACGAGCGGCAGTCGCGCACCGATCGCGAGGAGCGCATCCACGACCTGACCGCGGTCAACAAGCAACTGATCCGCAACCTCGCGCACGAGATCAAGAACCCGCTCGGCGGCATTCGCGGCGCAGCCCAGCTTCTCGAATTCGAGCTTGGCGAGCGCGAGCGCGGCGAGTTGCGCGAATACACGCAGGTGATCATCAAGGAGTCCGACCGCCTGCAGACGCTCGTCGACCGGTTGCTGGAGCCGCACCGGCATCCGCACATCGTCGGCGACGTGAACATTCATGAAGTGTGCGAACGCGTGCGCGCGGTGATGCTCGCGGAATTCCCGCGCGGGCTCACGATCGAGCGCGACTACGACGTGAGCGTGCCGGATCTGCGCGGCGACAAGGAGCAACTGATCCAGGCGCTGCTCAACATCGTGCGCAACGCCGCGCAGGCGCTGCGCGAACGGATCGCGCAAGGCGACGCGAAGATCGAACTGCGCACCCGCATCGCGCGCAAGATCACGATCGCGAAGCGCCTGTACAAGCTGGCACTGGACTTGCACGTGATCGACAACGGGCCCGGCATTCCGGAAGAGATCCGCGACCGGATCTTCTATCCGCTCGTGTCCGGGCGCGACGATGGCAGCGGCTTGGGACTCACGCTCGCGCAGACGTTCGTGCAGCAGCACGACGGGATGATCGAGGTCGAGAGCCGGCCCGGACGTACCGAATTTCAGATTCTGCTGCCGCTCGACCATTGAGCGGCGACAGTGCGATTCACCGGATTCACCCATACCTGACCGACCTATGAAGCCGATCTGGATAGTAGACGACGACCAATCGATCCGTTGGGTGCTCGAAAAGGCACTCGCCCGGGACAGCTTCGCGACGAAGAGCTTCGCGAACGTGCGCGACGCGCTGGCCGCGCTCGACCACGAGACGCCGCAGGTGCTCGTGTCCGACATCCGGATGCCGGGCGGCTCGGGCCTCGAGTTGCTGCAGGCGATGCACGAGCGGCTGCCTGGCCTGCCCGTCATCATCATGACCGCGTTCTCCGATCTCGACAGCGCCGTCGCGGCGTTCCAGGGCGGCGCGTTCGAATATCTCGCGAAGCCGTTCGACGTCGACAAGGCGGTCGAGCTGATCCGCCGCGCGGTCGAGGAAAGCCTGCGCGGCGGCGCGCCGCAGGACGAGCGCGTGGCCGAGGCGCCGGAGATGCTCGGCCAGGCGCCCGCGATGCAGGACATGTTCCGCGCGATCGGTCGCCTGTCGCACTCGGCCGCGACCGTGCTGATCACGGGCGAGTCGGGCACCGGCAAGGAGCTCGTCGCGCGTGCGCTGCACCGTCACAGCCCGCGCGCGAACGGGCCGTTCATCGCGCTGAACACCGCGGCAATTCCGAAGGACCTGCTCGAATCCGAGCTGTTCGGCCATGAGCGCGGCGCGTTCACCGGCGCGCAGACGACCCGGCAGGGCCGCTTCGAGCAGGCCGAGAACGGCACGCTGTTCCTCGACGAAATCGGCGACATGCCGTTCGACCTGCAGACGCGCCTGCTGCGCGTGCTGTCGGACGGGCAGTTCTATCGGGTAGGCGGGCATAACCCGCTGCGCGCGAACGTGCGCGTGATCGCCGCGACGCACCAGAATCTCGAATCGCGCGTGCGGCAGGGGCTGTTCCGCGAGGATCTTTACCACCGGCTCAACGTGATCCGGCTGCGCCTGCCGCCGCTGCGCGAACGCAGCGAGGACATCGCGCTGCTCACGCGCCACTTCCTGCAGAAGAGCGCGCGCGATCTCGGCGTCGAGCCGAAGCGCGTATCCGACGATGCGCTGGCCTACCTGACGTCGCTCGCGTTTCCCGGCAACGTGCGGCAGCTCGAGAACCTCGCGAACTGGCTGACCGTGATGGCGCCCGCGCAGACGGTCGAGATCAAGGACCTGCCGCCCGATCTCGTGCCGGCCGGTGCGCCGGTCGTCGCGACGGGCGACGGCGCGGATGCCCACGGCAGCAGCGGCAATGCGGCGAGCGCACAACCGGCGATCGGCGCGGCACCGGTGGCGTCGGCGCCTGTCGCTGCCGCGCCGAACGGCGGCGCGCCGGCCGGCTATCCGCTGTGGGAGCACGGGCTGCGCACCGAAGTCGCGCGGCTGTTGCGCGAGAACTCGGCCGACGTGATGGACGAGCTCGCGCGCCGCTTCGAAGCCGCCGTGATCCGCGAGGCGCTCGACTTCACGCGCGGCCGCAAGGTCGAGGCCGCGGAGCGGCTCGGCATCGGCCGCAACACGATCACGCGCAAGATCCAGGAACTGCATCTGGAGCCCTGAGCACGATTTGCGGCATGCGCGGGCATCGCGCATGCCGCGATCGGACATAATCGCGGTTTGCCCGCAGTTTCCCAATCCGCCGATCCGCAATGTCCGATTCCTTCCGCTGGCCCGCCGGGGCCGATCCGTTCCGTTTCCTCGAAGCGCTCGACAGCAAGCGTGCCCGCACGTGGGTCGACGAGCAGAATGCGCGCACGCGCGCCGCGCTGCGCGACGACGACGCGTATCGTGCGCTCACGGCGCGTTTGGCAAAAGCGTATCTGCCGCGCGAACGCCCGGTGATTCCGACCCGCTGGCGCGACTGGGCCTACGACCTGTGGCAGGACGACCTTCATCCGAAGGGGCTGTGGCGTCGCACGCGCTGGGACGACTGGCGCGCCGGCCAGCCGGCGTGGGAAACGCTGCTCGACGTCGACGCGCTCGGCGCCGAGGAGGGCGAGTCGTGGGTGTTCGAGCAGGACGCGATCCTCTATCCGGACGGCGATCGCGCGCTGCTGTCGCTGTCGCCGGGCGGTGCCGACGCGGTCGTCGTGCGCGAATTCGATCTCGTCGAGCGCCGTTTCGTCGACGGCGGTTTCACGATCGACGAGCCGGGCCATCACACGATCGGCTGGATCGACCGCGATACCGTCTACGTGAGCTGGGATCGCGGCGAAGCGCATGCGACCGCGGCCGGGTATCCGTATGAAGCGCGGCGCTGGGTGCGCGGCACGCCGCTCGCCGATGCGCCTGTCGTGTTTCGCGGCGAACCCGACGACATCAGCGCGGGCGCGGGGTTCGATCCGATCGACAACCGCCACGTCGCGTGGCGCAGCGTCGATTTCTTCGACGCGCATGCGTACCGGCGCACGGACGCGGGCGAGTGGGCGCGCTACGACGTGCCGACGCATGTCGAGGTCGGGTTCTGGGAAGGCTGGCTCGTGCTGGAGCCGCGCCTCGACTGGGACTGCGGCGGCGTGCACCATGCGGGCGGCTCGCTGCTCGCGATCCGCGAGCAGGCGTTCCTGGCCGGGGCGCGCGAACTCACGACGCTGTTCGCGCCGCAACCGTCGACGTCCGCCTGCACGTGGACGAACACGCGCACGACGCTGATCGCGAGCTGGCTCGACGACGTGCACAACCGCACGATGCTGTGGCAGCCGCGGCAGGTCGACGACGGCACGTGGACGTGGGACGCGCGGCCGTTCGACTGGCCGGGCGACGCGCAGATCGACGTCGAGCCCGTCGAGTCGACGCTGAACGACGAGGTCTACGTGGACGTCGATACCTATCTCGATCCGCCCGAATGCTGGCTGGCCGATCTTGCCGATCGGGCGGCCGACGCGCCGTCGCGCCGGGTGCTGCTCGACCGGCCGCCGGTGCAGTTCGATGCGGCCGGGCTCGTCGTGCGTCGTGCCAGCGCGCGCTCGCGCGACGGCACGGTGGTGCCGTACACGCTGATCGGGCCGCGCGATGCGCTGGACGCACTCGATGCGCCCGACGGCGCCGCGCGCGTTGCCCGGCCGTGCCTGCTGTCGGGCTACGGCGGCTTTGCGATCCCGAACCTGCCGGGCTACAGCGATGCGTTCGGCATCGGGTGGCTCGAACGCGGCGGCGTCATGGCGTTCGCGCACATCCGCGGCGGCGGCGAATTCGGGCCGCGCTGGCATGTCGACGCGCAGCGCGAACATCGGCAGCGCTCGTTCGACGACTTCATCGCGGTGGCCGAGGATCTGGTCGCGACCGGCGTGACGACCGCCGCACAGCTCGGGATCGAGGGCGGCAGCAACGGCGGGCTGCTGGTTGCCGCGTGCATGGCGCAGCGGCCTGAGCTGTTCGGCGCGGTGCTGTGCCGCGTGCCGCTGCTCGATATGCGGCGCTATCCGAAGCTGCACGCAGGCGCCGCGTGGCTCGACGAATACGGCGACCCGGACGATCCGCGCGAGGGCGCGGCGCTGGCCGCGTATTCGCCGTATCACCACGTTCGCGAAGGCGTCGCGTATCCGCCGCTGCTGCTGACGACGTCGACGCGCGACGACCGCGTGCATCCCGCGCATGCGCGCAAGATGGCCGCGCGCATGCATGCGCTCGGTCACGAACGGGTGTGGTACTGGGAGAACACCGACGGCGGCCACGGCAGCGCCGACGATCTGGAACGCGCCGAATCCGACGCGGCCGAATTCGGGTTCCTGTGGGCCCATCTCGGGCCGGCGCCCGCGCGGCGCTGAACGCGCGCGGGCGCTGCGATCAGCCGACGACCGCGACGACCGGCGTGTGGTCGGACGGCTGTTCCCACGTGCGCGGCGTGCGGTCGACCTCGCACGACGTGCAGGTAGCGGCGAGCGCCGGCGACAGCAGGATGTGGTCGATGCGCAGCCCCGCGTTGCGGCGGAACGCCATCATCCGGTAGTCCCACCACGTGAAGGTCTTTTCGGGCTGTTCGAAGCTGCGGAACGCATCGACGAAGCCGAGCTCGATCAGCTTCGCGAAGTGCGCGCGCTCCTGCGGCGACACGAGGTTCTGGCCTTCCCATTTCGCGGGATCGTGCACGTCGCGGTCTTCCGGCGCGATGTTGTAGTCGCCGAGCAGCGCGAGCTTCGGGTAGCGCTGCAGCTCGGTGCTCAGCCATGCGTGCAGCGCGTCGAGCCACTGCATCTTGTAGACGAACTTGTCGGAGTCGGGCGCCTGGCCGTTCGGGAAATAGGCGGACACGATGCGCACGCCGTCGACCGTCGCGGCGACCACGCGCTGCTGCGGATCGTCGAAGCCCGGGATGTTGCGCACGACGTCCGCTTCGTCGATGGACAGCGTATCGCGCGCGAGGATCGCGACGCCGTTGTAGGTCTTCTGGCCCGTGAACCAGCTACGGTAGCCGGCCGCTTCGAGATCGGCGCGCGGGAATTTCTCGTCCGGCAGCTTCAGTTCCTGCAGGCACAGCACGTCGGTGCCGCTTTGCGCGAGCCAGTCGAGCACGTGCTGCTTGCGGACGTTGAGCGAGTTGACGTTCCAGGTGGCGATTTTCATGAACGGGAGTGTGCGTGCGGGGTGAATGCGAAGGCCGCCATCTTACCGCGAGCACGCGGCGCGAACGCGTGCGATGGACGACGCGGCGAAGCTGTCGCGCGTCGCAGCCTCGAGGAGGGGAAAAGAAATTGTGATAAAAGTGTTGACGTGAGTACTTCATCACCCTATAATTTATTTCTCTGACGCGGGGTGGAGCAGTCTGGCAGCTCGTCGGGCTCATAACCCGAAGGTCGTAGGTTCAAATCCTACCCCCGCAACCAAGCACACCAGACGATGTGCAGCGCATATGACCGATGCGCGCTTCGTCGACAGGAACCCGGCCTCGTGCCGGGTTTTTTGTTTTCTGCGCGCGTGTCGCTGCGTATCGCTATTGCGCAGCCCATTCCACGGCCGCCTTCGCATGCAGCGCGGTCGTATCGAATACCGGCAGCGGCGAGTCGTCCGCACCGATCAGCAGCGTGATTTCAGTGCAGCCGAGGATCACGGCCTGCGCGCCGCGCTTCGCCAGTCCTTCGATGATCGTCACGTACGTCGCGCGCGATTCGGGCGAGATGATGCCGTGACACAGCTCGTCGTAGATGATCCGGTGCACGTCGTCGCGCCCGCGTTCGTCGGGCACGAGCACGTCCATCCCGAACTTCCCGCGCAGTCGTTCCGCATAGAACGGCAACTCCATCGTGTAGCGCGTGCCGAGCAGTGCGACGCGCTCGACGCCGGCGTCGCGCAGCGCGGTGCCCGTCGGATCGGCGATGTGCAGGAACGGCAGCGTCACCGCGGCTTCGATCGCGTCGTGCACGCGGTGCATCGTATTGGTCGTCAGCACGACGAGATCGGCGCCGGCCGCTTCGAGTTGTCGCGCGGCGCCCGCCATCCGTTCGCCGAGTGCCGCCCAGTCGTGCGTGCGCTGCAGCGCTTCGATCTCCGCGAAATCGACCGTCACCAGCACGCTCTTCGCGTTGTGGTGCCCGCCATGCAGCGCCTTCGAGTGCCGGTTGATCATCCGGTAGTACTCGGCCGACGATTCCCAGCTCATTCCACCGATCAATCCGATCGTCTTCATCCGTCACCTTTGCGTTTTGTGTGCTGTGGCAGACGAGTATAGGGGCCGCTGCCCGCGCGCGGCCGGTACGATCCGCGCAAAGCGGGCCGGTACGGCGCAGCCGGGCCGGGCGGCCGATGGCGGGCGCACGCGACAGTTGAAACCGACACTGTGTTTTTGTACAGTATCGGCACCGTGAACCCGACCACCATTCCGCCTGCCGATCCGCACGCGCCGCCGCCGGGCGACGCGCTGCCGCGCATGCGCAAGATCATTCACTGCGATTGCGACTGCTTCTACGCGTCGGTCGAGATGCGCGACGACCCGTCGCTGCGCAACCGGCCGCTCGCGGTCGGCGGCCGGCCCGACCAGCGCGGCGTGATCGCGACCTGCAACTACGAGGCGCGGCGCTACGGCGTGCATTCGGCGATGTCGTCGGCGCTGGCGATGCGCAAGTGTCCGGACCTGCTGATCCTGCCGACCGCGATGGACAAGTACCGCGCGGCGTCGCGGCAGATCATGGCGATCTATCGCGACTACACGCCCGACGTCGAGCCGCTGTCGCTCGACGAGGCGTACCTCGACGTCAGCGGGTCCGAGCGGTGCCAGGGCAGCGCGACGCTGATTGCGCGCGAGATCCGCCAGCGCGTGCACGACACGGTCGGCGTGACCGTGTCGGCCGGCGTCGCGCCGAACAAGTTCATCGCGAAGATCGCATCCGACTGGAACAAGCCCGACGGCCTGTTCGTCGTGCGGCCGCACGAGATCGACGCGTTCGTCGCGGCGCTGCCGGTGCGCAAGCTGCACGGCGTCGGCAAGGTGACGGCCACGCGGCTCGACCGGCTCGGCATCCAGACCTGCGCGCAATTGCGCGACTGGCCGCTGATCGACCTGCACCGCGAATTCGGCGCGTTCGGTCGGCGGCTGTACGAACTGTCGCGCGGGATCGACGAGCGGCCCGTGCAGGCCGACCAGGAGCGCAAGTCGGTCAGCGTCGAGACGACCTACGTGACCGACCTGGCGACGCTCGAGCAATGCGCGGAGGAAATCCGCCGCCTCGTCGTGCAGCTCGACGCGCGCGTCGCGCGCGCCGGCGCCGCGCGCTCGATCCGCAAGCTGTACGTGAAGATCCGCTTCGCCGATTTCCAGCGCACGACGGTCGAGTGCGTGGCCGACGCGACGAATGCCGATACTGCCGTCACGCTGCTCGCGAAGGGGCTGCAGCGGCGCGCGCAGGCCGTGCGGCTGCTCGGCGTCGGCGTGCGCATCGACGAGGACACGGCCGAGCGTCACGGGCAGTTCTCGCTGTTCGACGACGAATCGCCCGCACCATGAAAAAAGGCACCGCCGCAGCGGTGCCTTTCGATGCAGCCCGAAGGGCCGGGCCGTGCGGTGTGCTCAGTGCGTGGGCGCGGCCATCCCGTTGTGGCGCAGCAGCGCATCGATTTCCGGCTCGCGGCCGCGGAACGCCTTGAACGAATCCATCGCCGGGCGGCTGCCGCCGACCTCGAGGATTTCACGGCGATAGCGCGTGCCGGTCGCCGCGTCGAGCACGCTGCCGCCGGCGGCGGCCGCTTCCTCGAATGCCGCGTACGCGTCGGCCGACAGCACCTCGGCCCACTTGTAGCTGTAGTAGCCGGCCGCATAACCGCCCGCGAAGATATGGCTGAACGTGTTCGGCCAGCGCGAGAACGCCGCCTGCGGGATCACGTGATAGCGCTCGTTGATCTCGCGCGCGAACGCGGTCACGCCGGTTGCGCCCGCCGGGTCGAAGTCGACGTGCAGCAGCATGTCGAACATCGAGAACACGATCTGGCGCAGCGTGCCGAGCCCGCTCTGGAAATTCTTCGCGGCGATCATCTTGTCGAACAGTTCGCGCGGCAGCGTGGCGCCCGTGTCGATGTGCGACGACATCGACGACAGCACGTCCCATTCCCAGCAGAAGTTTTCCATGAACTGCGACGGCAGCTCGACCGCATCCCATTCGACGCCGTTGATGCCCGACACGCCGAGTTCGTCGACACGCGTGAGCATGTGATGCAGCCCGTGGCCGAACTCATGGAACAGCGTGATCACTTCGTCGTGCGTGAAGCACGCGGGCTTGCCGCCGACCGGTGCCGAGAAGTTGCAGGTCAGGTACGCGACCGGCGTCTGCACGGTGCTGCCGCGCTTCGCGCGCGAACGCGCGTCGTCCATCCATGCGCCGCCGCGCTTGCCTTCGCGCGCGTACAGGTCGAGATAGAACTGCGCGACGAGCGAGCCGTCGCGGTTCTCGACGCGGAAGAAGCGCACGTCCTTGTGCCACACCGGCGCGTCGTCCGGCTTGATCCGCACGCCGAACAGCGTCTCGGTGACGGTGAACAGGCCCTTCAGCACGGCCGGCTCCGGGAAGTACTGCTTGACCTCGTTTTCCGAGAACGCGTAGCGCTGCTCGCGCAGCTTTTCGGCCGCGTACGCGACGTCCCACGATGCGAGCTCGGCGAGGCCGAGTTCCTTCGCGCCGAACGCGCGCAGTTCGTCCCAGTCCTTGTCCGCGTGCGGGCGCGCGCGCGTCGCGAGATCCTCGAGGAACGCGATCACCTGCTGCGGGGATTCGGCCATCTTCGGCGCGAGCGACACTTCGGCGAAGTTGCGGTAGCCGAGCATCTGCGCCTCTTCGCGGCGCAGCTTCAGCTCGTCGGCGACGATTGCCGTGTTGTCCCATTCGGTCTTGCCGTCGCCGTACTGCGGCCCGAGTTCCGACGCGCGCGTCGCATAGGCGCGGTAGAGCGTCTCGCGCAGTGCGCGGTTGTCCGCGTACTGCAGCACCGGGAAGTACGACGGGAAGTGCAGCGTGAATTTCCAGCCGTCCTTGCCGTCCTTCTGCGCGGCTTCGCGGGCGGCCTCGGTCGCGTCGCCGGGCAGGCCGGCCAGCTCGGCCTCGTCCTGCACGAAGTACCCGTACGCGTTGGTCGCATCGAGCACGTGGTCGGAGAATGCCTTCGACAGCGCGGCCTGCTGTTCCTGCAGTTCCGCGAAGCGCGGTTTCCGGTCCTCGGGCAGCTCGGCGCCCGACAGGCGGAAATCGCGCAGCGCGTTGTCGAGGATCTTCTTGCGCTCGGCGGACAGCGTCGCGTATTCGGCGCTCGCGGCGATCGCCTTGTACTTCTCGTACAGCGCGAGATTCTGGCCGACGCTCGACCAGAACTCGGTCACGCGCGGCAGGTTCTCGCCGTAGGCGGCACGCAGTTCGGGCGTATCGGCGACCGCGTTCAGGTGGCCGACAACGCCCCACGCACGGCCAAGCGGCTCCGTCGCCTGCTCGACCGTCTCGACGACGTCGGCCCAGGTCGACGGCGTCGCGGGCGCGCTCGCGGCCTCGACCGCGCGGTTGGCGGCGTCGAGCAGCGTATCGAGCGCGGGCGTCACGTGTTCCGGGCGGATTTCGCCGAAGCGGGGCAGGTCGGAGAAGTCGAGGAGCGGATTGGTGTTGGCGCTGGCGGACATAAGACTCCCTGTCTGTTGCCGGATGAACCGGGATGAAAAGGGTAACGACGGCTAGGCGCGATGGCGCCCGATACCGACATTATTGGGGCGCATCGTGCGCTTTCCAATCGTTAGTTTCTAACGGCGCGATTGACGCAGGGCCGGATGCGGGGCAGCGGACCGTCCGGCGACGTGCGGCTGGCGATGTGCAGCCGGCGCGGTGCGGCTGGCGAGACGCCGGCGCACGGAATCGCGCGCCGGCTGAACGGGCAGGGGGTCAGGCGGCCGCAGCGGCGGCGCGCTCGGCGGCTTCGATCGTGTTGATCAGCAGCATCGTGATGGTCATCGGACCGACGCCGCCCGGCACCGGCGTGATGTGGCCGGCGACTTCCTTCACGCCCGCAAAGTCGACGTCGCCGCACAGCTTGCCCGCGTCGTCGCGGTTCATGCCGACGTCGATCACCGTCGCGCCGGGCTTCACCATGTCGGCCGTCAGGATGTTGCGCTTGCCGACCGCGGCGACCACGATGTCGGCCTGCCGCGTGTGCGCGGCGAGGTCGCGCGTCTTGCTGTGGCAGATCGTCACGGTCGCGCCGGCTTCGAGCAGCAGCATCGCCATCGGCTTGCCGACGATGTTCGAGCGGCCGATCACGACCGCGTTCGCGCCTTGCAGTGCGATGTCGTGTGCGTCGAACATCTTCATCACGCCGTACGGCGTGCACGGGCGGAACAGCGGCTTGCCGGTCATCAGCGCGCCCGCGTTCGCGACGTGAAAGCCGTCGACGTCCTTCTCCGGCGCGATCGCCTCGAGCACCTTGTGGCTTTCGATGTGCGCGGGCAGCGGCAACTGGACGAGGATGCCGTGAATCTTCGGGTCGCGGTTCAGTTCGTCGATGCGCGCGAGCAGGTCGGCTTCCGACAGCGTGGCCGGGTACGCATCCTTCAGCGAGAAGAAGCCGTTGTCCTCGCACGCCTTGATCTTGTTGCGCACGTAGACTTCGCTCGCCGGGTTTTCGCCGACGAGGATCACCGCGAGACCGGGCTGGTGGCCGCGAGCGGTCAGGGCGGCGGCGCGTTCGGCGGCCTGCGCGCGCAGGGTCTTCGAAAGGGCGTTGCCGTCGATGAGGAGGGCTGTCATGGTGGTGGGTTCTGCCGGGAAGTTGGAATGCGGGCGTACGGCGCCTGAAGCGCCGCAGCAAAGCACGCAATTATACCGTTCGCCTGCTGTCGTCCGACAGCGAATCAGCAGGAAGCGTCATGACCGCGGCGCACGCGCCGGGAGGAAAGGCCGCCGCCGCGCGAATGGGCAGCATCGCGCGGGGCGGTTGGGGTCGGGCGGGCAGTGCCGCCGCGGCCGGGCGGCGCTCAGGCCTGTTTCTTCGACAGCGCGAGGCGCAGCAGGTCGGCTACCGTGTTGACGTTGAGCTTTTCCATGATGTTCGCGCGGTGCGCTTCGACCGTCTTGATGCTGATGCCGAGGTCGTCGGCGATCTGCTTGTTCAGGCGGCCCGCGATGATCCGTTCGAGTACCTGCTGCTCGCGCGCGGTGAGTTTCGACAGGCGTTCGCTCGCGGCACGCTGTTCCTGGACGCTCTTGCTTTCGCTTCGGGCCTTGTCGAGCATCCGCTCGACGAGCTTGCGCAGCTCCGCTTCGTCGAACGGTTTCTCGATAAAGTCCATCGCACCCTTTTTCATCGTCGACACGGCCATCGGCACGTCGCCGTGACCCGTGACGAAGATGATCGGCAGCGCGGCATTGTCGGCGATCAGGCGCTCCTGCAGTTCGAGGCCGCTCATGCCCGACATCCGCACGTCGAGGATCAGGCACGCGATCTGGCCGGCCTGTTGCGCAGGCTGGTATGCATCGAGGAATTGCTCGGCGCTCGAGAAGCATTGCACGCGATAGCCGTTCGCCTCCAGCAGCCAGCGCAGCGAGTCCCGTACGGCCTCGTCGTCGTCGACGACAAAGACGGTTTCCTGAGTGGTGGTGACAGGGCTATTCATAATTCTCCCGTAACGGTATGTGATGCCGATGCCTCGCGCCCCCCTCGGCCGAGATCAGCGGGTTCCCCAATGGGCAGGCTGCAGTGGAACGTCGCGCCGGAAATGCGGCCATCCGGCTCGACGTTGTTGACCACCCACAGACGCCCCCGATGCGATTCGATGATCGAACGGCAGATGTTCAGCCCCATGCCCATGCCATCGGACTTGGTGCTGTAAAACGGTTCGAACAGGCGTTCGGCGGTCGCTTCGTCGACGCCCGGGCCCTGGTCGATCACGCGGATGTCGACGAATCCCGCATCGATGTCGGCGACGACGCGGATCACGCCGTCCGCCGACGCCGGCTTCACGTCGGCCATCGCCTCGGCCGCGTTCTTCATCAGGTTCATCAGCACCTGCTCGATCAGCACGGGGTCGACATAAATAATAGGCATTCTTGCGAGGATTTCCGTGGCGATCCGGATCCTGCGCTTCCTGGCCTCGATTTCGGCGAGCCCGACCGCGTCGGCGACGATGTCCGCGACGCGCGCCGGCTGGCGCTTCGGCTCGCTGCGCTTCACGAATTCGCGGATCCGCTTGACGATCATCCCCGCGCGCAGCGCCTGCTGCGCGGTCTTTTCCAGCGCGGGCTGCAGCGTCTCGGGCGTGCCGCGGCCGCTCTTGACCAGCGCGAGCGTGCCCGAGCAGTAGTTGTTGATCGCGGCGAGCGGCTGATTCAATTCGTGAGCAATCGACGACGCCATTTCACCCATCGTCATCAATCGGCTCGTGAACTGCAGCTTCTCTTCCTGCTGGTGCGCGAGTTCCTGTGCCTTCTTGCGAGTCGTGATGTCGGTCGCGATCTGCATCTGCGCGAGGTGGCCGTCCACCCACTGAATGTACTGGCGGCGCACCTCGAACCATTTCTGGATGCTCTCGACGTACACCTCCTGCGCATCCGCGGTGCTGCTCGTCAGCGCGGCGGCCGGCAGGCCCGCGAACGCGTCAACCATGTCGATCGAGTCGGACGATGCCTGCGCGCGGTCGAAGCCGCCGCCCGACAGCTCGAGATGGCCGTCCGGGCGGATCCCGAACAGGTGGCGGTAGTAGCGGTTCGCGAACAGCAGCTCGGCCTCGTCGGCGGCCAGCACCGACACCGCGGCGTCGAGGCTTTCGAGCACCGTCGTGAAACGCTCGTGCGCGGCCGCGAGTTCCTCGCGCGCGCGCTTCGGCTCGGTGATGTCGGTCATCGACGACATCCAGCCGGTCTGGCGGCCGGAACTGTCGATCAGCGGCGATACGTACAGGCGCGCATGGAACAACGTGCCGTTCTTGCGCCGCACGCGCAACTCGAAGCCCGAGCTCGGCGCCTTGCCGCGCAGCGTCATGTCGAGCTGGCGCTGCATTTCCGGGTAAGCGTCGCGCGGCCAGTACGGGAACGGCGCGACCTTGCCGACGAGGTCGCTCTCGTCCCAGCCGGTCATCCGGCAGAACGCGGGGTTCACGTGCGTGATGCGGCCGTGCATGTCGAGCACGCGCATGCCGATCAGCACCGAGTTTTCCATCGCGCGGCGGAAGAACGCTTCCGCGTACAGCGCCTGCTGCGCCTCGAAGCGCTGGCGCGTGTGCTTCCACAGGCTCCAGAGGCTCCACAGCACGAAGCACGACAGCCCCGCGACGAGCCACACGAGCGTATTGTTGGTCAGGTTCGTGAGCTGCGGGAACGCGTACACGCGCACGGTCAGCCCCTGGCCGGGCGGATCGAGCGGCAGGTCGTAGTGCGAATCGCGCGGCAGGCGCGGGCGCGTCGACGTGGACGACAGCTCGCGGTTGTTCGCGTCGGTGATCGAGATCTTGTACTTCGACGACAGCTCCTGCGGGATGTCGTGCTTCAGGACGCCTTCGACCGAGAACACCGCGGCGATCGAGCCGAGATATTCGCGGTCGCCGCGCATCACGGGCGTCTGCAGCGTGATGAAGCCGTTGCCGAAGTCATCGTAGATCAGCGGCGAATAGGCCTGGCGGCGCGTGCTGCGCGCTTCGTCGTAGGCGCCGCGCACGGCGTCCTGCATCTGCGCGTCGCCGGGCTTCGCGAGCCGCTGGCCGAGCAGCGGCGGATGCACCGTCGGCCAGCGCTGCACGCCGGGCGCCGTGTACCAGTTCAGGTAGAGGATTTCCGGATGCGTCTGCATCACGTCCGCGACGGCCATCTGGAACGCGTTCTGGTCGAGGCGGCCCGACGCGAGATCGCGCGACAGTGCCTGGAGTTGTTCCTGCGCGCCCGTCATCGACAGGCGGATCTGCTGCTGCGCCCACGCGACGTTACGGAACAGGGTGTCTTCCTGCTGCTGCTGTTCGCGGCGATTGAGGCTCCACAGGATGAGGCTCATGACCACGAGGAACACCAGGATCGACAGCAGCGGCGTCAGCAAATAGGAATTGGACCACCACGGTCCGTGGTGCCAACGGGACGGCTGCGACTCCGCCGGCGGGCCTGGCGGTCGCGCCGAGCGTGCGAAAAGCCGATCGGTCAACATGGCAGGATTGTAGCGCAGCGCAATACATGGAAAACCTGTACCGGATATGTTGAACGGAAACGGATTTGTGCCGCCGGGATGCGCCGGAGCGCCCCGAAACATGGGTGCGGCGCAGCAATATTCCGCATTACGAGAAAAGATCTCACGATTTGAAAATATTGTTGCGCAGGCCCGCGCACGCTCATTACAATCCGCTGGAGCTTGCCCGCAGCCGGCCGCGTCGCGTCGTCTGCACGAGAGCGATCCTCACATTCCAGGACCCAGGAGACGAGAATGTCCGCTGTACCGAACGAAGTGATGAAATATGTCGCCGCCGAACGTGACGACGACCCGCAAGAAACCGTTGAGTGGCTGGAGTCGCTCGACGGCGTGATCTCCTCCGTGGGCACCGGCCGCGCGCACTACCTGATCGAAAAGCAGATCGAGTTCGCTCGCATGCACGGCGAACACCTGCCGTTCTCCGCGAATACCCCGTACATCAACACGATCCCGGTCGAAGCCCAGGCGAAGATCCCGGGCGATCAGGACCTCGAGCACCGCATCCGTTCGTACACGCGCTGGAACGCGCTGGCGATGGTGCTGCGCGCGGGCAAGGACACCAACGTCGGCGGCCACATCGCGTCGTTCGCATCGGCCGCGACGCTTTATGACGTCGGCTACAACCACTTCTGGCATGCGCCGTCCGAGAACCACGGCGGCGATCTCGTGTTCGTGCAGGGCCACTCGTCGCCGGGCGTGTACTCGCGCGCGTTCCTGCTCGGCCGCCTGACCGAGAACCAGCTCGACAACTTCCGCCAGGAAGTCGGCGGCAACGGCATCTCGTCGTATCCGCACCCGTGGCTGATGCCGGACTTCTGGCAATTCCCGACCGTGTCGATGGGCCTGGGCCCGATCATGGCGATCTACCAGGCGCGCTTCATGAAGTACATCGAAGCGCGCGGCATCGCGAAGACGCAGGGCCGCAAGGTGTGGGCGTTCCTCGGCGACGGCGAGACGGACGAGCCGGAATCGCTCGGCGCGATCGGGATGGCGAGCCGCGAGAAGCTCGACAACCTCGTGTTCGTGATCAACTGCAACCTGCAGCGTCTCGACGGCCCGGTGCGCGGCAACGGCAAGATCATCCAGGAACTGGAATCGGAATTCCGCGGCGCCGGCTGGAACGTGATCAAGGTCATCTGGGGCAGCCGCTGGGACGCGCTGTTCGCGCGCGACAAGACGGGCGCGCTGATGCGCCGCATGATGGAAGTCGTCGACGGCGAATACCAGACGTACAAGTCGGAATCGGGCGCGTTCGTCCGCGAGCACTTCTTCAACACGCCTGAGCTGAAGGCGCTGGTCGCCGACTGGTCGGACGACGACATCTGGGCGCTGAACCGCGGCGGCCACGATCCGCACAAGATCTACGCGGCGTTCCACGAGGCCAGCAACACGAAGGACGCGCCGACCGTCATCCTCGCGAAGACCATCAAGGGCTACGGGATGGGCGAGTCGGGCCAGGCGATGAACATCACGCACCAGCAGAAGAAGCTGCCGGTCGAGCAACTGAAGAAGTTCCGCGACCAGTTCCGCCTGCCGATCACCGACGAACAGATCGCCGACGTGCCGTACCTCAAGTTCGACGAAGGCTCGAAGGAACTCGAATACATGCGCAAGCAGCGCATGGACCTCGGCGGCTACCTGCCGCAGCGTCGCGAGAAGGCGACCTCGCTGCCGGTGCCGGCGCTCGACGCGTTCGAGCCGCTGCTGAAGGGCACGGGCGAAGGCCGCGAGATCTCGACGACGATGGCGTTCGTGCGGATCCTGAATATCCTGCTGAAGGACAAGGCGCTCGGCAAGCGCGTCGTGCCGATCGTCCCGGACGAATCGCGCACGTTCGGCATGGAAGGCCTGTTCCGCCAGATCGGCATCTGGAACCAGCAGGGCCAGAAGTACGTGCCGGAAGACTCCGACCAGCTGATGTTCTACAAGGAATCGGAAACCGGCCAGATCCTGCAGGAAGGCATCAACGAAGCGGGCGGCATGTGCGACTGGATCGCGGCGGCGACGTCGTACTCGACGCACGGCGAGATCATGGTGCCGTTCTACATCTTCTACTCGATGTTCGGCTTCCAGCGGATCGGCGACCTCGCATGGGCCGCGGGCGACATGCGCTCGCGCGGCTTCCTGCTCGGCGGTACCGCGGGCCGCACGACGCTGAACGGCGAAGGCCTGCAGCACGAAGACGGCCACTCGCTCCTGTGGGCGGCATCGGTGCCGAACTGCGTGAGCTACGACCCGACCTTCGGCTATGAACTGGCCGTGATCATCCAGGACGGCCTGCGCCGCATGGTTCAGGACCAGGAAGACGTGTACTACTACATCACGGTGATGAACGAGAACTACGAGCACCCGGCGATTCCGCAGGGCGAGCACGTGGCCGCCGACATCATCAAGGGCATGTACGCGTTCAAGCAGGCCGACGCCGACCAGAAGGCGCCGCGCGTCCAGCTGCTCGGCGCGGGCACGATCTTCAATGAAGTGATCGCTGCCGCCGACCTGCTGAAGAACGACTGGGGCGTCGCCGCCGACCTGTGGAGCGTGCCGAGCTTCACCGAGCTCGCGCGCGAAGGCCACGAAATCGAGCGCTGGAACCTGCTCCATCCGACCGAGGAACGTCGCCTGTCGCACGTGCAGAAGTGCCTGAAGGACACGCAGGGCCCGGTCATCGCATCGACCGACTACGTCCGTGCGCTGGTCGACCAGATCCGCGGCCAGATCGATCGCCGCTTCGTCGTGCTGGGCACGGACGGCTTCGGCCGCTCGGATACCCGCGAGAAGCTGCGTCACTTCTTCGAGGTCGACCGTCACTGGGTCACCGTTGCCGCGCTCAACGCGCTGGCCGACGAAGGCACGATCGAGCGCAAGGTGGTCGCGGACGCGATCGCCAAGTACAACCTCGATCCGTCCAAGCCCAACCCGATGACCGTTTAACGCACACGCCGTGTGATGCCGCGCGCCGCTTCCGCGAGGAGGGCGCGCGGCCATGGAGACAGAAACAGATGAGTCAAGCGATCGAAGTGAAGGTGCCGGATATCGGCGATTACAAGGACGTACCCGTCATCGAGGTGCTCGTGAAGGCGGGCGATACGGTCGAGCCCGAGCAGTCGCTCGTCACGCTCGAATCCGACAAGGCGACGATGGATGTCCCGAGCCCGACTGCGGGCACGGTCAAGGAAGTGAAGGTGAAGGTGGGCGATTCGGTGTCGGAAGGCACGCTGATCATCCTGCTCGAAGGCGGCGCAGCCGCACAGCCGAACGGCGCGGCAGCGCCGGCAGCAGCCCCGGCTCCGGCGGCAGCGCCGGCACCGGCCGCGGCCGCGGCCGCGGCCGCACCGGCAGCCGCCGGCGGCACGCTCGAAGTGAAGGTGCCCGACATCGGCGACTACAAGGACGTCCCGGTGATCGAGATCGGCGTGAAGGTCGGCGATACGGTCGAGAAGGAGCAGTCGCTCGTCACGCTCGAATCGGACAAGGCGACGATGGACGTGCCGAGCCCGGCTGCCGGCGTCGTGAAGGACATCAAGGTGAAGGTCGGCGATTCGGTGTCGGAAGGCACGCTGATCGTGCTGCTCGAAGCCGCTGGCGCACCGGCTGCCGCACCGCAGGCGAGCGCGCCGGCTCCGGCCACTGCCGCGCCGGCTCCGGCACCTGCCGCCGCACCCGCGCAGGCTGCACCGGCACCGGCTGCTGCCGCTGTGCCGGCCGCAGCGCCGTCGGGCGAATACCGCGCCAGCCACGCATCGCCGTCGGTGCGCAAGTTCGCGCGCGAACTCGGCGTCGAAGTCGCACGCGTGCAGGGTTCGGGTCCGAAGGGCCGCATCACGAAGGACGACGTCACGGGTTTCGTGAAGGGCGTGATGACGGGCCAGCGCGCAGCGCCGGGCACGGCGGCGGCCGCGCCGGCAGGCGGCGGCGAGCTCAACCTGCTGCCGTGGCCGAAGGTCGACTTCTCGAAGTTCGGCCCGTTCGAGGCGAAGCCGCTGTCGCGCATCAAGAAGATCTCGGGCGCGAACCTGCATCGCAACTGGGTGATGATCCCGCACGTCACGAACAACGACGAAGCGGACATCACCGATCTCGAGGCGCTGCGCGTCCAGTTGAACAAGGAACACGAGAAGGCGGGCGTGAAGTTCACGATGCTCGCGTTCGTGATCAAGGCGGTCGTCGCTGCGCTGAAGAAATTCCCGACCTTCAACGCGAGCCTCGACGGCGACAACCTCGTGTTCAAGCAGTACTTCCACGTCGGTTTCGCTGCCGATACGCCGAACGGCCTCGTCGTGCCGGTGATCCGCGATGCGGACAAGAAGGGGCTCGTCGACATCGCGAAGGAAATGAGCGATCTGTCGAAGGCCGCGCGCGAGGGCAAGCTGAAGCCGGATCAGATGCAGGGCGGCTGCTTCTCGATCTCGTCGCTCGGCGGGATCGGCGGCACGAACTTCACGCCGATCATCAACGCGCCGGAAGTGGCGATCCTCGGGTTGTCGCGCGGCCAGACGAAGCCGGTGTGGGACGGCAAGCAGTTCGTGCCGCGTCTCATGCTGCCGCTGTCGCTGTCGTATGACCATCGCGTGATCGATGGCGCGGAAGCCGCGCGGTTCAATGCGTATCTCGGGGCGTTGCTCGGCGATTTCCGTCGCATCATTCTTTGATGAGCGGGGAGGTGCTCGCGGGGGCGTGGGTTTCTTGTCGGTTATCCATGCTTCGTCGTTGAACTGGCTTTCTTGACGGTCTGCCGGCGTCGCCCCTGCGCGGGGCGGCGGTCACTTTTCTTTGTCTTCCAAAGAAAAGTAACCAAAAGAAAGGCGCGTCCTTGGGCGGACGGCAAAGGTGGTTCTGCCCCAAGTCGCCGTTCTTTTGTCAGGCCGTAGTTCGCTCGCGAGTTTCTCCCCCCTCTGTCTGCAGCTAATCAAGAAGGGGACAGTAATGAGTCTCATCGAAGTCAAGGTTCCGGATATCGGCGATTTCAGCGGCGTCGATGTCATCGAAGTCAACGTGAAGCCCGGCGACGTGATCGAAAAAGAGCAAACGCTCATCACGCTCGAATCGGACAAAGCCTCCATGGAAGTGCCCAGCGACGTCGCCGGCACAGTCAAGGAAATCAAGGTCAAGGCCGGCGAGAAAGTCTCGCAAGGCACCGTCATCGCCATCGTCGAAGCATCGGCCGCCGCCGCACCCGCGAAAGCACCCGAACCGGCCAAGCCCGCAGCGGCTGCAGCCGCCCCGGCCCCCGCGCCGCAGGCAGGCAGCTACGCCGGCGCAGTCGACATCGAGTGCGACATGCTCGTGCTCGGCGCCGGCCCCGGCGGCTACTCGGCCGCGTTCCGCGCAGCCGATCTCGGCATGAAGACGGTGCTCGTCGAACGCTACCCGACGCTCGGCGGCGTGTGCCTGAACGTGGGCTGCATCCCGTCGAAGGCGCTGCTGCACACGGCGCTCGTCATCGACGAAGCCGAGGCGCTCGCGTCGCACGGCATCACGTTCGGCAAGCCGCAGGTCGACCTCGACAAGCTGCGCGACTTCAAGGGCGGCGTCGTCAGGAAGCTGACGACGGGCCTCGCCGGCATGGCGAAGGCGCGCAAGGTCGAAGTCGTCACGGGCGTCGGCGCATTCGTCGATCCGTATCACATGGAAGTGCAGGGCGAAAACGGCAAGAAGGTCGTCAAGTTCAAGCAGGCGATCATCGCCGCGGGATCGCAGGCCGTGAAGCTGCCGTTCATGCCGGAAGACCCGCGCGTCGTCGATTCGACGGGCGCGCTCGAACTGCGCCAGCTGCCCAAGCGCATGCTCGTGATCGGCGGCGGCATCATCGGCCTCGAAATGGCGACGGTGTACGCAACGCTCGGCGCCGAAATCGATGTCGTCGAAATGATGGACGGCCTGATGATGGGCGCGGACCGCGATCTCGTGAAGGTCTGGGAAAAGTACAACGCGAAGCGCTTCGGCAACGTGATGCTGAAGACCAAGACGGTCGGCGCGGAAGCGAAGGAAGACGGCATCTACGTGAAGTTCGAGGGAGAGAAGGCGCCGGCGGAAGCGCAGCGCTACGACCTCGTGCTCGTCGCGGTGGGCCGCAGCCCGAACGGCAACAAGATCGGCGCCGACAAGGCAGGCGTGGCCGTCACGGATCGCGGTTTCATCGACGTCGACAAGCAGATGCGCACGAACGTCCCGCACATCTTCGCGATCGGCGATGTCGTCGGCCAGCCGATGCTCGCGCACAAGGCCGTGCATGAAGGCCACGTCGCTGCGGAAGCGGCGCACGGCGAGAAGGCGTACTTCGACGCACTGCAGATCCCGTCGGTGGCGTACACCGATCCGGAAGTGGCATGGGCGGGCAAGACGGAAGACCAGTGCAAGGCCGAAGGCATCAAGTACGGCAAGGCCGTGTTCCCGTGGGCCGCTTCGGGCCGCGCGATCGCGAACGGCCGCGACGAAGGCTTCACGAAGCTGATCTTCGACGAGGAAACCCATCGCGTGATCGGTGGTGCGATTGTCGGCCTGAACGCGGGCGACCTGATCAGCGAAGTGTGCCTCGCCGTCGAGATGGGCGCGGACGCGGAAGACATCGGCAAGACGATCCATCCGCATCCGACGCTCGGCGAATCGGTCGGCATGGCCGCCGAGCTGTACGAAGGCGTCTGTACGGACCTGCCGCCGCAACGCAAGAAGTAACGCGACCGGCACGGCCGGTCCTGCACCGGCCATGAAAAAACGCCGCCGCCCGGGCAAGCCGGGCGGCGGCGTTTTCTTTTGCTCGCGACCGTCGATCAAACGACCGTTCGAAACCGGCGAGCGACTGCCGGTTCGCGCGTATTCCGGCGCCAGAAACGAAAAAGCCGCGCTGGGCGCGGCTCTTTCAGGAGCAGGGGACGCTTACGCGGCCGGCTTGCTCGAACGACGTGCAGCAGCGGCGGTGGCAGCCTTCGTTGCGACGGCAGCAGCGGCGTTGAAGTTCGTTTCGGCGATCTCGACGGCTTGCTTCGCGGCCTTCTGAACCGTTTCGTACGTGGTGTTCGCAGCGTTCAGTGCCGACTTCAGCGCGGCGACAGCCGTTTCCGAACCGGCCGGGGCGTTCTTCGCGACGTTGTCGACGAGTGCCTGGACCTTCTTGTTCTGCTCTTCGAATTGCGCTTCAGCAACCTTCGCGAACTCGGCTTGCGTCGACGATGCGATTTCGTACAGGTGACGGCCGTACGACAGCACCTTTTCCGCGACCGGCTGCGACAGGCTTGCCTGCAGGGCGATCAGTTCCTGAGCGTCCTTCACCGACAGCAGGCGCTGTGCGTTTTCCTGGCCTTCGGCCAGCGTCGACTTCACGACCTGCAGGTTCAGTTCGATCAGCTTTTCGACGCCTTCGAACGCCTTGGTCGTCAGACCGAACAGGCTTTCGAGGTTGGCTTTCTGTGCAGCGGCGATTTGCTCGGGGGTCAGCAAGGACATGTCAAGCTCCTGAAAAGCGATCGCGTCGATCGCAGGGTAAAGGGCACTACGCTGGGGAATCTCGGATGCGCGTGCTTTGTGCAACGCAGCAATGAAGCCTATTTTAGGGCAGAGAACACGGATGTCAAGTATTTTTTGTGCGTTGCACAATCGCGACAAATTATCGATAAAACAATGAGTTATCGTGACCGTTCGGAATCGGTTTCACGCGCGATCCCAGATGGTGCGCACGGCAGTGGGGCATACGCCGTGCATCGTGATCACGCACAGGTAAACCTGACAGGCCCATGGAACGTTATCCTTCTGTTCCTGTCGAAAACGCGCCGTTTTGATGCGCGTGCCGTGGCGACGTGCCGCTGCTACGGTCGAGACCGGCGCCCCTGGCACGCCGAGCGTCGGATACGTAGTTTCCCCGCTTTAAAATGCCCCGAAAGTGACGTTATCTCAATTAACCGTGTGGTAATCGGGAGACGGGTGCTGTCGGGCAGTGCTTCCCATGGTTTTTTTCGATGGGGGCGGGAGGGTCGATTGGTCTGAGGTTGGCCGACCCTTACATTCCGGTTTAACGACGATCGGTAAGTGCCTAATATTGCTCTTTTTTTCAGCTTTAACTACACTTGCGGAAACCTCCCGCCCGCTTTGTCCAGACCCCAATGAAAGCCGAATCGTTTTCACCGCGCAGATTGTTGCAGAGCATGACGCTCGGCGCCGCTGTGTCGGTCGCCGTCGCCTTGCTGGCGACCGCCGCGTCCGTCGCGCCCGCTGACGCCTTTGCCGCCACTGCGAAGACTCAACAAGCCGCCAAGAAAAAGGCCGCCGCTCCTGCTTCGTCCGCGAAGAAGAAGTCGGTCAAGGCAGCATCCAGCCAATCCGCCAAGGTCGCCGCGGCCGATGCGCCGCGCGCGAAAGCGTCGCGCAAGCGCGTGACGCTCGCGGCGGGCGTGCACGGCGGCCACCGCGGCGCGGTGCGCCAGGTCGCGTTCCAGCCGCGCCGGCCGACGGTCGGCCAGGCGTTCGGCCTGCACGACACGCCGGACGCGCTCGCGCTGCGTTCGAGCGTCGCGTACGTCGTCGACCAGAATTCCGGCGAGCCGCTGTTCGACAAGAATTCGCACGCCGTCGTACCGATCGCGTCGATCTCGAAGCTGATGACGGCAATGGTCGTGCTCGATTCGAAGACGCCGATGACCGACCAGATCGAAGTCACCGACGAAGACCGCGACTACGAGAAGGGCACGGGCTCGCGTCTGTCGGTGGGCTCGGTGCTGTCGCGCGAGGACATGCTGCATATCGCGCTGATGGCGTCGGAAAACCGCGCGGCCGCCGCGCTGTCGCGTTACTACCCGGGTGGCCGTCCGGCGTTCATCGCCGCGATGAACGCGAAGGCGAAGTCGCTCGGCATGGCCGATACTCACTTCGAGAATTCGACGGGCCTGTCGAGCTCGAACGTGTCGAGCGCGCGCGATCTGGTGAAGATGGTCAATGCGGCGTACCAATACCCGACGATCCGCCAGTTCTCGACCGATCGCAGCTACGAGGTGTACACGGGCAAGCGCAATCTCGCCTACAACAGCACGAACGCGCTGATCCGCGGCAACGGCTCGTGGGACATCGGCCTGCAGAAGACGGGCTTCATCAACGAAGCGGGCGAGTGCCTCGTGATGCAGGCAACGATCCACGGCCGGCCGATGGTGATGGTGCTGCTCGATTCGTTCGGCAAGTATTCGCGCTTCGCCGACGCGGCACGCCTGCGCAACTGGCTCGATGCCGGCGGCGGCGAGCGCCTGACGGCGGCCAACACGCCGAACGGCGGCACCTGAGCGCGCCTGCGGCGGTCGCCGTCGCGCCGATTGGCTGCAAGAAAAAAGCCCCGCAATCGCGGGGCTTTTTCGTTCCGGGGAACCGGGGCCGGTGAAGGCGGCTTACGCCTGCCGCTGCAGCCCGTCCGCATCTTTCGCGGGCGCCGGCCGGTAGCCGAGCGATTCCGAGATGGTGAGGGCCGTACGGCTCAACTGGCCGAGCCACGCATCCTGCAGGCGATCGGCCGGTGCCGACAGCGACAGGCCCGCGACGAGCTTGCCCGAATCGTCGTAGATGCCGGCCGCGATGCAGCGCACGCCGAGTTCCAGCTCCTCGTTGTCGCGTGCGCACGATTGCTGGCGGACGATCGTCAGCTCGCGCTCGAGCTTCGCGATGTCGGTGATGCTGTTCTGCGTATGGCCGGACAGCCCCGTGCGCGTCGCATAGGCGCGCACGCGCGACGTTTCGTCGGCCGCGAGGAACAGCTTGCCGACCGACGTGAGGTGCAGCGGCGCGCGGCCGCCGATCGCACGGACGACCTGCATCCCGGAACGCTCCGAATACGCGCGCTCGATATAGACGATCTCGTCGCCCTGGCGCACCGACAGGTTCACGGTCTGCCCGGTGAGGCGGTGCAGCTCGCGCATCGGCATCAGCGCCGCGTCGCGTACCGACAGGCGTGCCTTCACGAGGTTGCCGAGCTCGAGCAGCCGCATGCCGAGGCGGTACGTGCCGGGATCGGAGCGGTCGACGAGACGGCAGGTCACCATGTCGTTGAGGATGCGGTGCGCGGTCGACGGATGCAGCTCCGTCCGCTGCGCAAGTTCCTTCAGGCTGACGGGGTCACTGTGCGCGGCGAGCGCGTCCAGCAACCGCATCATGCGTTCGATCACCTGGATCGACGTTTTTGAATCCGGGGTGGATTGGCTCATGTCGGGGGAGAAATCGGTTGACGCGTCAAGCGAGGTTGCAACGATTGTATCTCGTATCGTGAAAAAAGCGAACGCCGTTCGAGGAAGTCCTCGTTTCGCGCAGCGTGGGCTTGCGCGTGAGCCGGCGTTGGTCTTGCTGGCCAAACGGCGGATAATGAGAGCCGTTTTCTCGAAGGAGCACGTATGCGAGTCGGTTTGTTCGTGACCTGCCTGGTCGATCTGATGCGCCCCGAAATCGGTTTCTCGGCGCTCAAGCTGATTCGCGACGCCGGCTACGAGGTGATCGTGCCGCCCGCGCAAACCTGCTGCGGCCAGCCGGCCTACAACTCGGGCGATCGCGCGCTCGCGCGCGATCTCGCGGAGAAGACGCTGCGCGAGTTCGAGCAGTTCGATTACGTCGTCGCGCCGTCGGGTTCGTGCGGCGGGATGATCCGCACGCACTACGGCGACCTGTTCCGCGACGACCCCGAACTGATGGGGCGCTACGCGCGGTTCCAGCAGAAAGTCTACGAACTGACCGATTTCCTCGCGAACGTCGCCAAGGTGTCGCTCGAGCCGGGCGAGTTCGCCGGGCCCGTCACCTATCACGACTCGTGCTCGGGCCTGCGCGAACTCGGCGTGAAGGCGCAGCCGCGCGCGCTGCTCGCGCAGCGCGGCATCGCGGTCACCGAGATGAAGGACTGCGAGCACTGCTGCGGCTTCGGCGGCACGTTCGCGGTCAAGTACGGCGACATTTCGGCGGCCATCGCGGACGAGAAATGCGCGAACGTGCGCGCATCGGGCGCGGGCGCCGTCGTGCTCGGCGATCTCGGCTGCATGCTGAACATCGAAGGGCGGTTGCGCCGCACCGGCGACCGCGACACGCGCGTGCTGCACGTCGCGCAGGTGCTGGCGGGCGACGTCTGACGCCCGTTTCCGCTCACTTTTCCCCCGATACCGCGATGCAAGTCCAATCGATGCATTTCAAGGCGCGCGCCGGCCAGAAGCTGGCCGACCAGCGCCTGCAGCAGAACCTGAAGAAGCTGTCGACGAAGTTCGTGTCCGCGCGCGCCGACGCGATGACCGCGATCGACTTCCAGGCCACGCGCGCCGCGCTCAAGGCGCGCCGCAACCGCGCGCTGGAGAACCTCGACGTGTGGCTCGAGGCGTTCGAGCGCGAGGCGACGCGACGCGGCACGACGGTGCTGTTCGCCGAAACGACCGCGGATGCCGCGCGGCTCGTGGCCGACATCGCGCGCCGGCACGACGTGAAGAAGGTGATCAAGACCAAGTCGATGGTGTCCGAGGAAATGAGCCTGAACGCGGTGCTCGCGGAGATGGGCGTGCAGTCGATCGAAACGGATCTCGGCGAATACATCCTGCAGATCAACGACAACGAGCCGCCGAGCCACATCATTGCGCCCGTCGTGCACAAGGACAAGGACGAGATTGCCGACCTGTTCGCGCGCACGCACCACCGCGAGCGGCTCACCGAGATTCCGGACATGACGCGCGAGGCGCGCGAGGTGCTGCGCCCGCATTTCATGTCGGCCGACATGGGCGTGACGGGCGGCAACTTCGTGATCGCCGAGACGGGTTCGGTCGCGATCGTGACGAACGAAGGGAACGAGGGGATGTGCACGGTGATGCCGCGCGTGCATGTCGCGGTGACGGGCATCGAGAAGGTGCTGCCGACACTCGAGGATCTGGCGACCGCGATGCGCCTGTTGCCGCGCTCGGCGACGGGGCAGAAGACGTCGAACTATTTCTCGCTGCTGACCGGGCCGCGCGGGCCGGGCGACGAGGACGGCCCCGAACACAACTACGTGGTACTCGTCGACGGCGGCCGCACGGGCCTGATCGGCGGCGCGTTCCAGGAGATGCTGCGCTGCATCCGCTGCGGCGCGTGCATGAACCACTGCCCGGTTTACCAGAAGGTCGGCGGCCACGCGTACGGCTGGGTCTACCCGGGGCCGATGGGGTCGGTGCTGACGCCGAGCTACGTCGGGCTCGAGCGCACGCTCGACTTGCCGCAGGCCGCGACGCTGTGCGGCGAATGCGACAGCGTGTGCCCGGTCGGGATTCCGTTGTCGCACCTGTTGCGCACGCTGCGCGAGAAGCAGGTCGAGCGGCACCTGCGGCCGTGGCGCGAGCGGGCAGCGCTTGCCGCGTGGGGCTTCGTCGCGCGGCGGCCGATGCTGTACGCGCTGACGACCAAGCTCGCGGTGCGTGTCCTCGAGCGGCTGGGCGGCAACGGCGGCACGCTGCGGCGCCTGCCGATGATGGGCGGCTGGATGGACACGCGCGACATGCCGACGCCGACCGGGCGCACGTTCCGTGAACTGTACGCGGCCTCGCAAAGCCACCTCGGCTGACGACTGTTCATCGGGCGGCAACAGTGCGTTCGCTATTTGCATATTTATCTCGATAGATGCGGTCTATAGAATCCTGTCTGTAGTCCCCGGAATTGGGTTTCGGGGAACGAGGTCAAGGAGGTCCGCATCATGAGAAAGACAATATCGATGTACTGGCCGCTGGCAATCGTCGTCCCGCTGGCTGCGGCTGCCTATCTGCATGCAATGGCCGATGCGCCGTCGCGCGGCCCGCTCGCGGTTCACCAGGCGTCTGCCGAGCTGGCGCGCGCGGTGTCGTTCGGGCTGGTCGGCGACGCGGCGAAGCCGCTGCCGGCGGCATCCGGCGACGTCGTGCTCGCTGCGCCGAAGGCGCTGTAATGCACGGCGCCGTCGTTTTGCGCGGCGGCGCGATTTCGGGCGCCTTTGTATAATGGCGCGTTCTTCTCCGACGCGGTTCGCCGCGGCTTTCCGATAGTGCGATGACCCGCGTTGCGATCTGTTTCGTCTGTCTCGGCAACATCTGCCGTTCGCCCACCGCGGAAGGCGTGATGCGTCATCAGGTCGACGCTGCCGCGCTGGCGGACCGGATCGCGATCGATTCGGCCGGCACCGGCGACTGGCACGTGGGCGAGCCGCCCGATACGCGTGCGCAGGCTGCCGCGCGCGGCCGCGGCTACGATCTGTCGGCGCTGCGCGCGCGGCAGGTGAGTGCAGCGGACTTCGAGCGTTTCGACCTGCTGCTGGCGATGGACGAAGCGAATCTCGCGGAACTGCATCGCCGCTGCCCGCCGCAGCATCGCGACAAGGTGCGCCTGCTGATGGAATTCGCGCCGGACTCGGCCGAAACCGAAGTGGCCGATCCCTATTTCGGCGGTGCGCAGGGCTTCGAGCAGGTGCTCGATCAGGTCGAACGCGCGTGCGCGGGCCTGCTGGACGCGCTTCGGGCCCGCACGGAGCGCTGATCGCGCGGTATTCAGCGATCTGCGAATACCCTATCAAAGGCATGGATACTTGACTAAATTCGTCAAATATTTATACTTGACCAAAATCGTCAAGATTGTAGTCCCCTAGACACCATGAGACTCACCACCAAAGGCCGTTTCGCCGTCACGGCGATGATTGACTTGGCACTGCGCCAGGAGCAGGGCCCGGTGACGCTTGCAGGCATCAGCCAGCGCCAGCGGATTTCGCTCTCGTATCTCGAACAGCTGTTCGGCAAGCTGCGCAGGCATGAAATCGTCGAATCCGTGCGCGGTCCGGGCGGCGGCTACAACCTCGCACGTCGCGCGCAGGACGTCACCGTTGCCGACATCATCATCGCGGTCGATGAACCGCTCGACGCCACGCAGTGCGGCGGCAAAGGCACGTGCGACGGCTCGAAGCAGCCCGACGGCCATTGCATGACGCACGAGCTGTGGTCGACCCTGAACCAGAAGATGGTCGAATACCTCGATTCCGTGTCGCTGCAGGATCTCGTCGATCAGCAGCGCGCACGCGAGGGCGCACCCGCGGTGCTGCGCGACCGGCGCACGCCGGAGCCCGCCGCCGCACCGGCCGAGCCCGTGCGCACGATGCCGCTCGGCCCCAATTCGGTGTTCAACATCGCGAGTTCGTGAGCGCGAAGGCGCCCGCCATACCCCATAACGCACATAGTCCCTGCACAGAATACCCGGAGCGACAGATGACCCAAGAGACTCTCCACCTGCCCATCTATATGGATTACAGCGCGACGACGCCGGTCGACCCGCGCGTGGTCGACAAGATGGTGCCGTACCTGCGCGAGCAGTTCGGCAACCCGGCGTCGCGCAGCCACGCTTACGGCTGGGACGCTGAGCGTGCGGTCGAGGAGGCGCGCGAGCAGGTGGCCGCGCTCGTGAACGCGGATCCGCGCGAGATCATCTGGACGTCCGGCGCAACGGAATCGGACAACCTCGCGATCAAGGGTGCCGCGAACTTCTACAAGGGCAAGGGCAAGCACATCATCACGGTGAAAACCGAGCACAAGGCCGTGCTCGATACGTGCCGCGAGCTCGAGCGCGACGGTTTCGAAGTTACCTACCTCGACGTGAAGGACGACGGCCTGATCGACCTCGACGTGTTCAAGGCCGCGCTGCGCCCCGACACGATCCTCGTGTCGGTGATGCACGTGAACAACGAGATCGGCGTGATCCAGGACATCGAGACGATCGGTGAGATCTGCCGCGAGAAGGGCATCATCTTCCACGTCGACGCCGCGCAATCGACCGGCAAGGTCAGGATCGATCTTGCGAAGCTGAAGGTCGACCTGATGTCGTTCTCGGCGCACAAGACCTACGGCCCGAAGGGCATCGGCGCGCTGTACGTGCGCCGCAAGCCGCGCGTGCGCATCGAGGCGCAGATGCACGGCGGCGGCCACGAGCGCGGGATGCGTTCGGGCACGCTGGCGACGCACCAGATCGTCGGGATAGGCGAAGCGTTCCGCATCGCGCGCGAAGAAATGGCGACCGAGAACGAGCGCGTCCGCATGCTGCGCGACAAGCTGCTGCGCGGCCTGTCGCAGATCGAGGAAACGTACGTGAACGGCGACATGGAGCACCGTGTCCCGCACAACCTCAACATCAGTTTCAACTTCGTCGAAGGCGAGTCGCTGATCATGGCGATCAAGGACGTCGCGGTGTCGTCGGGCTCCGCTTGCACGTCGGCGTCGCTGGAGCCGTCGTACGTGCTGCGTGCGCTCGGCCGCAACGACGAGCTCGCACACAGCTCGATCCGCTTCACGGTCGGCCGCTTCACGACGGAGCAGGAAGTCGACTTCGTGATCAATCTGCTGAACGGCAAGATCGCGAAGCTGCGCGAACTGTCGCCGCTCTGGGAAATGCACCAGGAAGGCATCGATCTGTCGACGATCGAATGGGCCGCACACTGAACACCGCATTGAATGCACCCGCGGGCGGATTGGCGCACGCAGACGTAACGAGTCAAGGAGTCTGAGTCATGTCTTACAGCAACAAGGTTCTGGATCACTACGAAAACCCGCGCAACGTCGGTTCGTTCGCGAAGGACGACGACACGGTCGGCACGGGCATGGTCGGCGCGCCCGCCTGCGGCGACGTGATGAAGCTGCAGATCCGCGTCGGTGCGGACGGCGTGATCGAAGACGCGAAGTTCAAGACCTACGGTTGCGGTTCGGCAATCGCGTCGAGCTCGCTCGTGACCGAATGGGTGAAGGGCAAGACGCTCGACGAGGCACTGTCGATCAAGAACACGCAGATCGCCGAAGAGCTCGCACTGCCGCCGGTGAAGATTCACTGCTCGATCCTCGCGGAAGACGCGATCAAGGCAGCCGTGGCCGACTACAAGAAGCGCCACGACACGAAGGAAGGCGATCAGGCAGCAGCCTGAGCGGCATCGAGCGGCTTCGCAAGAAAACGCCGGGCCGCCCCGAGTTTTCCGCCCCGCAGGAAGTCCCCTTGGGGGATGACCCCCTCGGGGGCCTGGGCGCGAAGCGACAGGTTGGGGGGCGCTTAGACGGAACGCGGCGGGCCCCGGTGGCGCGCCGCGGCAAGGACATCATGGCAATTACACTGACCGAAAAAGCAGCACAGCACGTCCAGAAATACCTCGTCCGTCGCGGCAAGGGTGTGGGCCTGCGGCTTGGCGTTCGCACGACCGGGTGCTCGGGGCTCGCGTACAAGCTCGAGTATGTCGACGAGCTGGCTCCCGAGGATCAGGTGTTCGAGAGCCATGGCGTGAAGGTCGTCGTCGATCCGAAGAGCCTCGCGTACATCGACGGCACCGAGCTCGACTTCGCCCGCGAAGGCCTGAACGAAGGGTTCAAGTTCAACAACCCGAACGTGAAGGACGAGTGCGGCTGCGGCGAATCGTTCCGCGTGTGACGCGGATCTCCGCGCGAAGCGGGCAAGAGGCGGCACGGGCCGCCTTTTTAATGCGCGGCGTTTGCCGCGCGACGAACCGGAATTGAACGCGACGATGGTCTCGCTGAAAGACAGCCATTTCGACCTGTTTCACCTGCCGGCGCAATTTGCGCTCGACCAGACGGCACTCGATGTCGCCTACCGGACGGTGCAGACGCAGGTGCATCCGGACCGCTTCGCGGCGGCCGGCGACGCGCAGAAGCGCATCGCGATGCAATGGGCAACCCGCGCGAACGAGGCGTACCGCACGCTGCGCGATCCGTTGAAGCGCGCGTCCTATCTGCTGTCGCTGCGCGGCGTCGACATCGGCGCGGAAAACAACACCGCGATGGAACCTGCGTTCCTGATGCAGCAGATGGAGTGGCGCGAGGGCATCGAGGATGCCGCGGCCGCCCGCAATGTCGACGCACTCGACGCGCTGCTCGCCGAGTTGCGCGACGAGAAGCGCGTGCGGGTCGAACGCCTCGGCACGCTGCTCGACAGCGGTGCCGATCAGGCGGCCGCCGAGGCCGTGCGCCAGTTGATGTTCATCGAACGGGTCGCGTCGGAAGTGGGCACGCAGATCGAGCGGCTCGAAACTTAACCGCGTGCCTTGCGGCACGCGCAGCAAACGGGCCGAGCGCCCGAACGAACCAAGATGGCTTTACTGCAAATTTCCGAACCGGGCATGGCGCCGGCGCCGCACCAGCGGCGACTCGCCGTCGGGATCGATCTCGGCACGACGAACTCGCTGGTCGCGGCCGTGCGCAACAGCGTGCCTGAAGTACTGCCGGACGAAGCGGGCCGCGTGCTGCTGCCGTCGGTGGTCCGTTATCTCGAGAAGGGCGGCCGCCGCATCGGCCACGAAGCGAAGGAACAGGCCGCGACCGATCCGCGCAACACGATCGTGTCGGTCAAGCGCTTCATGGGTCGCGGCAAGTCCGAGGTCGAAGGCGCGGCGAACGCGCCGTACGAATTCGTCGATGCGCCGGGCATGGTACAGATCCGTACCGTCGACGGCGTGAAGAGCCCGGTCGAAGTGTCGGCCGAGATTCTCGCGACGCTGCGCTATCGCGCCGAGGATTCGCTCGGCGACGATCTGGTCGGCGCCGTGATCACGGTGCCCGCGTATTTCGACGAAGCGCAGCGCCAGGCGACCAAGGATGCCGCGCGCCTCGCGGGCCTCAACGTGCTGCGCCTGCTGAACGAACCGACCGCCGCGGCGATTGCCTACGGCCTCGACAATGCGGCCGAAGGCCTCTACGCGGTGTACGACCTCGGCGGCGGCACGTTCGACCTGTCGATCCTGAAACTGACGAAGGGCGTGTTCGAAGTGCTGGCCGCGGGCGGCGATTCCGCGCTCGGCGGCGACGACTTCGACCACGCGCTGTTCGGTCACGTGCTCGCGCAGGCCGGCATCGACGCGAAGACGCTCGCGCCCGAGGACGTGCGCCTGCTGCTCGACCGTGTGCGCGAACTGAAGGAAGCGTTGTCGTCCGCGCCGCAGGCGTTGCTCGACGTGACGCTGTCGGGCGGCGCGCACCTCGCGCAGACGATTTCGCACGACACGTTCGCATCGCTCGTCGAGCCGCTCGTGCAGCGTACGCTCGCACCGACCCGCAAGGCGCTGCGCGACGCGCAGGTCACGCCGGCCGACATCAAGGGCGTCGTGCTCGTCGGCGGCGCGACGCGCATGCCGGTGATCCGCGACGCGGTCGCGAAGTATTTCGGCCAGCCGCCGCTCGTGAATCTCGATCCGGATCAGGTCGTCGCACTCGGCGCGGCGATCCAGGCCGACCTGCTCGCGGGCAACCGCGGCACCGGCGACGACTGGCTGCTGCTCGACGTGATTCCGCTGTCGCTCGGCGTCGAGACGATGGGTGGCCTGGTCGAGAAGATCATTCCGCGCAACTCGACGATTCCGATCGCACGCGCGCAGGAATTCACGACCTTCAAGGACGGCCAGACCGCGATGGCGATCCACGTCGTGCAGGGCGAGCGCGAGCTCGTCGCCGACTGCCGGTCGCTCGCGCGCTTCGAGCTGCGCGGCATTCCGCCGATGACGGCCGGCGCCGCGCGCATTCGCGTGACCTATCAGGTCGACGCGGACGGCCTGCTGTCGGTGTTCGCACGCGAACAACTGTCGGGCGTCGAGGCGTCGGTCGTCGTGAAGCCGTCGTACGGCCTCGCCGACGACGATATCGCGAAGATGCTCGAGGACAGCTTCAAGACCGCCGAAATCGACATGCGCGCGCGCGCGCTGCGCGAAGCGCAGGTCGAGGCCCAGCGGATGCTCGAGGCGACGCAGGCCGCGCTGGCGGCCGACAGCGAACTGCTCGATGCGGACGAACGCACGCAGGTCGATGCGCTCGCCGCGGCGCTGCGCGCGGTCGCGCAAGGCGACGATACGAATGCGATCGAAGCCGCGACCAAGATGCTGGCCGACGGCACCGACGAATTCGCGGCGCGCCGGATGGACAAGAGCATCAAGCGCGCGCTGTCGGGCCGACGGCTCGACGAGATCTGAATCCACGAACTGCGCATCGGCCGGTGACGGCCCGCGCGATAATGAACCGTGCGGCGCCAGTCGCCGCACCCTGACTGACGGAACGGACATGCCTCAACTGGTGGTGCTGCCGCACGTCGAACTGTGCCCGGATGGCGCAGTGATCGACGCGACGCCCGGCAAGAGTATCTGCGACAACCTGCTCGACCACGGGATCGAGATCGAGCATGCATGCGAGAAGTCGTGCGCGTGCACGACGTGCCACGTGGTGATCCGCGAAGGCTTCAACGATCTGACGCCGTCCGAGGAGGACGAGGACGATCTGCTGGACAAGGCGTGGGGCCTCGAGCCGACGTCGCGCCTGTCGTGCCAGGCGATCGTGAACGAGGATTCCGACCTGGTGGTCGAGATTCCGAAGTACTCGATCAACCACGCGAAGGAAAACCACTGACAAACCGGAGGCAGGCGATGAAATGGACCGAATCGCGCGAAATTGCCATTGCGCTGGCGGACAAGTACCCGGACATCGACCCGCAGCGGATCAACTTCGTCGACCTGCGCCAGTGGGTGCTCGAGCTCGACGGTTTCGACGACGATCCGAAGCATTCCGGCGAGAAGATCCTCGAAGCGATCCAGGCGCACTGGATCGACGAATCGGATTTCGACGACGAGGACTGAGCACGGCGTGCGCCGCAATGGCGCATACGGCCCGAATGAGAAAACGGCTCGTGAGCATATCGCTCACGAGCCGTTTTTGTTGTCAGGTCGCTTACCCGCGCACGACACGCGGGCAGGGGACGCTTACGCGCCGACCAGCGTGCCGTTCTCGACCCGCACGCGCTGGCCCTGGCCGAACGGCGGCGCGTTGTGGTATGTGAACGTGCGCGTCGCGCCGCTTTCCATTTGCACTTGCACCTGATAGTCGGTTTCCGCGCGCACCTGCTTCTCGACCTGGTTGCCGGCGAGACCGCCGCCCAGCGCGCCGATGATCGTCATCGCGGTGCGGCCGTTACCGTGGCCGAACTGGTTGCCGAGCAGGCCGCCGGCCGCTGCACCGCCAACGGCGCCGATCCCCGAGCTCTGGCCCGGCGTGCGCGTCTGCGTGATCGCGACGACCGTGCCGCAGCTCTGGCAGTAGGTCTGGGCAGGTGCCGACGGCTGCTGCGCATATTGCGGCGGCTGCGGTGCCGCCGTGTGACGGCGGTGCGTCGTCGCCGGGCGCGGCGCGGGCTTCGGTTCGGCCTGCGCGATCGCCTTCTGCTGGGCGGCGGCCTGTTCGGCTGCCTGCTGCTGCGCTTGCGCGGCCAGCGCGGCGCTGGCGGCTGCGGCCGTATCGACGGCCGGCTGCGACGCGATCAGCGCGGCCTGGGTCTGGCCGTTCTGTTCGTTGCTGCTGCTGGCCTTCGGGAACACGCCCGTGATCGCTGCCGTCGCCGCGAGGCTGGCGACGATGACGGCGCCGGCTGCAGTGGCGATGAGCGGGTGGAGGCGTTGCTTTTGCGGCGTGGTCTGATTCTGGTTGTCCATTTTTTTCTCCGATGTCGATCCGGATCGGCACGTTGGTGCCGGGCCGGATCCCACGCTTCGGGATCGAGCAGACTCGGCGTTCCGGCGCCTTGTTCTGGTCCCGTGGTCATGCGTGGTGACGCAAACGGAGTGTCGTCCACCGGCGAGGCGCGCGCCGTATCAAGGTGTAACGAATTGCAGCGAGGTGCCGGCGATTTTTCCCGGGAAAACCGGGGGAAAGCCGTCGCGACGAGGGAGTAAAACGGGGGAGGATCGATGGCCGGCGGACGCCGGCTGACGGGATTTACGCGTCGTTACAAAGCCGACGCGTGCGCGCCGCAGGGCGCGGCGCACACGCGGGCGCGGCCGTCAGTCTTCGCGGCGCAGATGGGGGAACAGCAGCACGTCGCGGATCGTCGGGCTGTCGGTCAGCAGCATCACGAGACGGTCGATGCCGATCCCGCAGCCGCCGGTCGGGGGCATCCCGTATTCGAGCGCGCGGATGTAATCGGCGTCGAAGAACATCGCTTCCTCGTCGCCTGCATCCTTCTGCTCGACCTGCTTCTTGAAGCGCGCGGCCTGATCTTCCGGATCGTTCAGCTCCGAGAAGCCGTTCGCGATCTCGCGGCCGGTCATGAACAGCTCGAAACGCTCGGTGATGCCCGGCACCGTATCCGATGCGCGTGCGAGCGGCGACACCTCGACCGGGTAGTCGATGATGAACGTCGGTTCCCAGAGGTGCGCTTCGGCCGTTTCCTCGAACAGCGCGAGCTGCAGCGCGCCGGTGCCTGCGTTCAGGAACGCCGGCTGCGTGACGTCGACGCCGAAGCGCTTCAGTTCGGTGCGCAGGAACGCATCGTCCGACAGTTGGCCGGCGGTGTAATCCGGCGCGTACTTCTGGATCGCCTGCGTGATCGTCAGGCGATGGAACGGCTTCGCGAGGTCGAGCTCGCGGCCTTGATACTGGATCGTCGCGGTGCCGAGCGCATCGATCGCCGCCTGGCGGATCAGTTGCTCGGTGAAGTCCATCAGCCAGCGGTAGTCGGTGTACGCGGCGTAGAACTCCATCATCGTGAATTCCGGGTTGTGACGCGGCGACACGCCTTCATTCCGGAAGTTGCGGTTGATTTCGAACACGCGCTCAAAGCCGCCGACGATCAGGCGCTTCAGGTACAGCTCCGGCGCGATGCGCAGGAACATCTGCATGTCGAGCGCATTGTGATGCGTGACGAACGGCTTCGCGGCCGCGCCGCCCGGGATCGGGTGCAGCATCGGCGTCTCGACTTCCATGAAGTCGGCCGAATCCATGAACTTGCGGATCGACGCGATCGTCTTGGTCCGCGCGCGGAACGTGTCGCGCGTTTCCGGCGTGACGATCAGGTCGACGTAGCGCTGGCGATAGCGCATTTCCTGGTCGGCGAGGCCGTGGAACTTGTCCGGCAGCGGCCGCAGCGCCTTCGACAGCAGGCGCAGTTCCTTGCACTGGACCGACAGCTCGCCCTTGTTGGTGCGGAACAGCACGCCGCGCGCGGCGACGATGTCGCCGAGATCCCACTTCTTGAATGCGTCGTAGGTTTCCGCGCCGACGTCGTTCGGCGTCACGAAGAACTGGATCTGGCCCGACCCGTCCTGCACCGTCGCGAAGCTCGCCTTGCCCATCACGCGCTTGAGCATCATGCGGCCGGCGACCGACACCTCGACCGGGTTCGCTTCGAGCGCGGCCTTGTCCGAGTCGGCGAATTTCACCTGCAGATCGGCTGCGTGATGCGTCGGCCGGAAATCGTTCGGGTAGGCGACGCCTTGCTCGCGCAAGGCGCGCAGCTTCTCGCGGCGCTCGGAGATGATCTGGTTTTCGTCCGCTGCGACGGCGGGCTGCGTTTGGGTCGGTTCGGTCATGTTGGTCGGAATTCGGAGTGGGTGCGGCAACGCAAACGGGAAGGGCGGCGCGGCCTGGCCGCGCCGCGGCGCTTACACGCCCTGTTTGAGGCTCGCGCTGATGAAGTCGTCGAGATCGCCGTCGAGCACCGCGCGCGTGTTGCTCATTTCGACGTTCGTGCGCAGGTCCTTCACGCGGCTCTGGTCGAGCACGTACGAGCGGATCTGGTGGCCCCAGCCCACGTCGGTCTTGCTCGATTCGAGCTTGTCCTGTTCGGCCTGGCGCTTGCGCATCTCGACTTCGTACAGGCGCGACTTCAGCATCGCCATCGCTTCCGCGCGGTTGCGGTGCTGCGAGCGGTCGTTCTGGCACTGCACGACGATACCGGTCGGCATGTGCGTGATCCGCACCGCGGAGTCGGTCTTGTTGATGTGCTGACCACCGGCGCCCGATGCGCGGTACGTGTCGATGCGCAGGTCGGCCGGGTTGATCTCGACTTCGATCGAGTCGTCGATTTCCGGATAGACGAACACCGACGAGAACGACGTGTGGCGGCCTCCCGACGAATCGAACGGCGACTTGCGCACGAGACGGTGGATGCCCGTTTCGGTGCGCAGGAAGCCGTATGCGTATTCGCCCGAGACCTTGACCGTCGCGTTCTTGATGCCGGCGACGTCGCCGTCGGATTCTTCGAGCACCTCGGCCTTGAAGCCCTTGCGTTCGCAGTAGCGCAGGTACTGGCGCAGCAGCATCGACGCCCAGTCGCACGCCTCGGTGCCGCCGGCGCCGGCCTGGATGTCGATGAAGCAGTTGTTCGGGTCGGCCGGGTTCGAGAACATCCGGCGGAACTCGATGTCGCCGACGCGCGCCTCGAGCTTCGCTGCGTCGTCTTCCGACGCGACGAGCGTGTCCTCGTCACCTTCCTCGCGGGCCAGCTCGAACAGGTCGAGCGCGTCGCGCAGGTCGCCATCGAGCGCCGTCAGCGTCGTGACGACGCCTTCGAGCAGCTTCTTCTCGCGACCGAGCGCCTGGGCGTTCTTCGAATCGTTCCAGACGTTCGGGTCTTCGAGTTCCTTGTTGACTTCGATCAGACGCGCAGCTTTGGCGTCGTAGTCAAAGATACCCCCGAAGCTCGCCCGCGCGGTTGCGCAGGTCGAGCAGGGAGCTTTCGATCGCGTTGAGACGTTCCGCTTCCATGATCGTTCGCTATTCTTGCTTCGTAAAAAAGCGGAATTATAGCCGATCGGCAGGGTTGCCCGGTGACGCGAATGGTGCTCGCACGCGCGCCGCGACCCCGTCCGGTGCGGCGTGCATGCATCGGCGTGCACCGCGAGCCGGGCCGCCCGCGCTCAGCCGGCCGCGTGTTCGACGATCAACTGGACGCGCGTGACGCCGTTCCACGTGTCGGCGACGAGGCGGTACGCGATCAGCGCGCTCGCCGGCAGCGGCTCGGTATGGTTGAACCAGATCGCGTTGAAGCGCTGGCGGCCGCGCGCCAGCTGCAGCTTCAGGTGCTTTTCCTTCACGAGCGACTGCGATACGACGTCGAATTCGCCCGAGAAAAGCGGGGCCGGAAACCCTTGCCCCCAGACGGCCTCGTCGAGCAGCCCGACGAACTGCGGCGTGAAGTACGCGTCCTCGAGTTCGCCGTCGGTCTCGATCACGCGGGCGAGCGCGTCGTCGGACAGCCATTCGCGCGCGACGGCCTCGAACGCGGCCGCGAAGCGCGGCACGTTCTCGGTGTCGAGCGTGAGGCCGGCCGCCATCGCGTGGCCGCCGAACGCGACGATCAGGTCCGGTTCGCGTTTCGACACGAGGTCGAGCGCGTCGCGCAGGTGGAAGCCGGCGATCGACCGGCCCGACCCCTTGACCCGCTTGCCTTCGTCGTCGGCGTGCGCGAACGTGAACGACGGGCGGTGGAATTTTTCCTTGAGCCGCCCGGCGACGATGCCGATCACGCCCTGGTGCCACTCGGGGTTGAACAGCGTGATCGTGCACGCGTCGGCCGGATCGATGTCGGCGAGATCGGCGAGCGCCTGCTGCTGCATGCCGGCCTCGATCTCGCGGCGCTCGCGGTTCATCACGTCGAGCTGCTGCGCGAGATCCCACGCGCGGCCGATGTCATCGGTGATCAGGCACTCGATGCCGAGCGACATGTCGGACAGCCGCCCGGCGGCGTTGAGCCGCGGGCCGAGGCCGAAGCCGAGGTCGAAACCCGACGCCGCGCGCGCTTCGCGGGCAGCGGCGCGGAACAGCGCGGCGATGCCCGGCTGCATGCGGCCGTTGCGGATGCGCTGCAGCCCCTGTGCGACGAGCACGCGGTTGTTGCCGTCGAGCCGCACGACGTCGGCGACGGTGCCGAGCGCGACGAGGTCGAGCAGGCCGTCGAGGCGCGGCTCGGCTTCCTTGCTCGCGAATGCGCCGCGGCGGCGCAGTTCGGCGCGCAGCGCGAGCAGCACGTAGAACATCACGCCGACGCCGGCGAGGTGCTTGCTCGGGAACGCGCAGCCGGGCTGGTTCGGGTTGACGATCGCACGGGCGGCGGGCAGCGCGTCGCCGGGCAGATGGTGGTCGGTCACGAGCACGTCGATGCCGCGCGCGTTTGCGGCTTCGACGCCCGCGACGCTCGCGATCCCGTTGTCGACGGTGATCAGCAGGTCGGGCTTGCGCGCGGCCGCGAGCTCGACGATCTCGGGCGTGAGGCCGTAGCCGTATTCGAAGCGGTTCGGCACCAGGTAGTCGATCTGCGCGCCGAACATCCGCAGGCCGCGCACTGCGACCGCGCATGCGGTCGCGCCGTCGCAGTCGTAGTCGGCGACGACGAGCAGGCGTCGCTTGTCGGCGATCGCGTCGGCAAGCAGCGACGCCGCGTCGGCGCAGCCTTTCAGCTCGGTGGGCGGGACGAGGCGCGCAAGCGCGGTCTCGATGTCGGTCGGCGACTGCACGCCGCGCGACGCGTACAGGCGCGCGATGACGGGGTGCAGGCCGTGGCGCGCGAGCACTTCGGCGTCGGCGGGCGCGACGGGGCGGGTAACGATCCGGGTCATTCGGGGTCTGCTGGTTATTCGAACAGGGAGGCGAGCGCACGGCGGCGCCAGAACTTGCGCAGGTCGCCGCGCGTCGCGTGCAGCGTCACGGAGCTCGTATCGCCGCACAGCGTGAAGTCGACGCGCGCGAGCGCGCCGTTCTGCAGCGCGGCGAGGGCCGGCGCGAACCAGTCGCGCTCGAGTGCGGCGAGCCCGTCGTGCCAGCGTGCCCAGTCCTGTTCGATGAATGGGGTGGTCAGCACCGGCAGTTCGACGAGCGTCGCGCCGTCGGTAGCGGACAGCGCGCCGAACGTGGCGGGCGGGGTGCCGGCTTCGGCTTGCGCGGCGCGCGCGAGGCCGAGCGCGGCGGGCGACGCGGACAGCACGCGCGCGAACGGCTTGCCGACCGGCTTCAGCGTGCCCTGCGCATGGAACCAGATCGAATTGACGGTCGGCAGGCCACGCGCCTCGCGGGCTTCGTTGACCGGATGCTCGAACCACGCCATCTGCACTTCGTTCTGCAGTTTCATCCACATCCGCGAGCGTTCGCCCGTGTGCGCCTCGTGCGGCAGCCAGATCTCGATGTTGCGGCCGCTTGCGCGCAGCGGCGCGGCGCCGGCGAGCCGCGCGAGCTGTTCGCTCGACAGGTACCAGCGCGCCGGGTTCGGCGCTTCGAGCCGTACGCCGAGTTCCTCGATCAGCGGCCGCGCGACCGCGAGCAGCGCTGCGGCGTCGCCGTCGTCGAGCGCGAGGGCCGCCGGGTCGACGAGCACCAGGTGATCGTGCGCGATTTCGACGTGCACGGGTTCGACGCATGCCCAGGCTTGCGCGCCGGGTTCGCCGCCGTCCGCCAGCAACATGTAGGGCGCGAGCGGCGCCTCGTCCGCGGCGTTGCCCCGGGTCGCGCCGAACTGGCGGGCCAGCCAGCGCTCGTGCGGCAGCGTGCGCTGGAAGTCTTCGCCGGCCACGCGCTCGACGAGGCTCGCGCGGGCGAGCAACTTTTCGAGCGCGGGGCTGTCCAGCGTGTGCAGGGACGAGGCCGCATCGGCCGCCGACGGCAGCGCGAACGGAACGAGAAAATGGAGGCGTCGGTCGTGCATGATGGTGCGCATTGTATGGCAAACTGCGCGCGTGATCGGGCCGGCAGACGGCCCGTTCGCGTCCGGCGGCCGTTTTTCGACCGTGCCCGGGCCGGTGGCCGCCGCCGGGCGGCGGTCCGGCCGCGGGGCGCCTCCCCGCCGTAACCAGCAGAAAGGATTCGCTTGAAACTTCCGTACGAATGGCAGATCGGCTGGCGCTATACGCGCGCCGGCAAACGCACGACCGGCAACGGCTTCATTTCCTTCATCGCCCTCGTGTCGATGCTCGGGATCGCGCTTGGCGTCGCGGCGCTGATCGTCGTGCTGTCGGTGATGAACGGCTTCCAGAAGGAAGTGCGCGACCGCATGCTGTCGGTGCTCGCGCACGTCGAGGTGTTCTCGCCGACGGGCTCGATGCCCGACTGGCAACTGACCGCGCAGGAAGCGCGCCGCAATCCGTCGGTGATCGGCGCGGCGCCGTACGTCGACGCGCAGGCGCTGCTCACGCGCCAGGACGCGGTGAGCGGCGTGATGCTGCGCGGCGTCGAGCCGACGCTCGAGCCGCAGGTGTCGGACATCGGCAAGGACATGAAGGCCGGGCAGCTCGGCGCGCTCGTGCCGGGCCAGTTCGGCATCGTGCTCGGTGACGCGCTCGCCGGCAACCTCGGCGTGACGGTCGGCGACAAGGTCACGCTCGTCGCGCCCGAAGGCTCGATCACGCCGGCCGGCATGATGCCGCGCCTGAAGCAGTTCACGGTCGTAGGCGTGTTCGAGTCGGGCCACTACGAATACGACAGCACGCTCGCGATGATCAACATCCGCGACGCCGAGGCGCTGTTCCGGATGGCCGCGCCGACCGGCGTGCGGCTGCGGCTGCAGGACATGCAGAAGGCGCCGCAGGTCGCGGTCGAGCTGTCGCATACGCTGTCGGGCAGCCTGTACATCCGCGACTGGACCCAGCAGAACAAGACGTGGTTCTCGGCCGTGCAGATCGAGAAGCGGATGATGTTCATCATCCTGACGCTGATCATCGCGGTGGCCGCGTTCAACCTTGTGTCGTCGCTCGTGATGACGGTGACCAACAAGCAGGCCGACATCGCGATCCTGCGCACGCTCGGCGCGCAGCCGGGGTCGATCATGAAGATCTTCGTCGTGCAGGGCGTGACGATCGGTTTCGTCGGCACGGCGTCGGGCGTCGCGCTCGGCTGCCTGATCGCCTGGAGCATTCCGTGGCTGATCCCGATGATCGAGCACCTGTTCGGCGTGCAGTTCCTGCCGCCGTCCGTGTACTTCATCAGCGAGCTGCCGTCCGAGCTCGTCGCGGGCGACGTGATCCGGATCGGGCTGATCGCGTTTGCGCTGTCGGCCGTCGCGACGCTCTATCCGAGCTGGCGCGGTGCGAAGGTGAAGCCGGCGGAGGCGCTCCGCTATGAATGACCGCGCGACCGCATTTGCGGATTCAGAACAACACAACAGACAGGATTCGGCAGGTATGCAGGAATACGTGCTTCAGGCGCGCGGGATCACGAAGGCGTTCGTGCAGGGCGGCTTCAACGTGCAGGTGCTCAACAATACCGAGCTGACGGTGCGGCGCGGCGAGAAGCTCGCGGTCGTCGGCGCGTCGGGTTCCGGCAAGAGCACGCTGCTGCACGTGCTGGGCGGGCTCGACGAGCCGAGCGCCGGCGAGGTGTCGCTGCTCGGCAAGCCGTTTACGCAACTCGCCGAACGCGAGCGCAACGAATTGCGCAACCGCGCGCTCGGCTTCGTCTACCAGTTTCATCACCTGCTGCCCGAGTTCACCGCGCTCGACAACGTCGCGATGCCGCTGCGCATCCGCCGGATGACGACCGAGGACGCGCGCGCGCAGGCCCAGGCGATGCTCGAACGCGTCGGTCTCGGCCCGCGCGCGAAGCACCGGCCGGGCGAGCTGTCGGGCGGCGAGCGGCAGCGTGTCGCGATCGCGCGCGCACTGGTCACGAAGCCTGCGTGCGTGCTCGCCGACGAGCCGACCGGCAACCTCGACGGCACGACGGCCGATACGGTGTTCAACCTGATGCTCGAACTGTCCGAGACGCTCGAAACAAGCTTCGTGATCGTCACGCACGATCCCGATCTCGCCGCGCGCTGCGACCGCATCATGCGGCTGCGCGACGGCGTGCTGCACGAGGAGCCGGCGCTGCCGGTGTGAACGCACGCCCTTCGCGAGGTGCCGGGTTCGTCCCGGCACGGCGCAAGGGTGCAGGAATGCCGCCATGTGGATCGATACGCACTGTCATCTCGATGCCGCCGAATTCGACGCCGACCGCGATGCGGTTGCACGGGCGGCGCGCGCGGCCGGCGTGTCGCGCATCGTGATCCCGAGCATCGGGCGCGACAACTTCACGACGGTGCGCGAACTCGCGCAGCGCACGCCGGGCGCGGTCTATGCGCTCGGCATCCATCCGATGTATACGCCGCACGCGCGCGACGAGGATCTCGACCGGCTGCGCATGGAGATCGAGGCGAGCCTCGACGATCCGCGCTTCGTCGCGATCGGCGAGATCGGCCTCGACTATTTCGTGCCGGGGCTCGACGAAGACCGGCAGCAGTTCTTCTACCAGGGGCAGCTCAAGCTGGCGCGCGAATTCGACCTGCCCGTGCTGTGCCACGTGCGCAAGTCGCAGGACCGCGTGCTCGCGGGGCTGCGCCGTTTCAACGTGCGGCGCGGCATCGCGCATGCATTCAACGGCAGTTTCCAGCAGGCCGAAGCGTATCTCGCGCAGGGGCTGCATCTCGGCTTCGGCGGCAACGTGACGTTCACGCGCGCGTTGCAGATCCGCCGGCTCGCCACGGAATTGCCGCTCGACGCGATCGTCGTCGAGACGGACGCGCCCGACATCGCGCCCGAATGGGCGTACAGATCCCGCAACACGCCCGACCAGGTGCCGCGCATCGGCGACGTGCTCGCCGAACTGCGCGGTCTCGACGCCGGCGTGCTGTCCCTATGCACTTCGGCTAACGCGCTCGCCGCGCTGCCGCGACTCGCACTTTCGTCCGCATAATCGTTACCGGAAGGCGCCGTGTTTGCCACGGCGGCGCCAGGTCGACGAGGAGGCGGGATGCGCGTGTGGTGGATCGCGTTCGCGCTCGGCGTCGTCGTGCTGCAGCGGCAGGCGGCGTTGCCGGGCGCGATCGCATGGACGATCGGTGCGGTCGTGTTCTCGGGCTGTGCGGCGCTGGGTGTGTGGTGCATGCGCCGCCGGCGCCCGCGCACGATCGTCGCGCTCGGATGGATGCTGTGCGCGCTCGCGGCCTGCGCGGCGGGGTTCGGCTATGCGGCGGCGCGGGCCGAATGGCGGCTGCGCGACAGCTTGCCCGTCGAGTGGGAGGGGCGCGATATCGTCGTCACCGGCGTGATCCGGGGGCTGCCTGTCGTCGACGAGACGGGCGCGCGGCTGCTGCTCGCGGTCGAGTCGAACGATGCGGGGCTGGCCCGTTTTCCGCCATTGATCCGGCTGTCGTGGCGCGCGTATGGCGCGCCCGCGACCCGCGACCCGCTTCCCGACCTGCGTGCCGCGCAGCGCTGGCGCTTTGTCGCGCGCCTGAAGCGCCCGCACGCCGAGGCCAATGCCGGCGTGCGCGACAGCGAGGCGGCGTGGCTTGCCGCAGGCATTCGCGCGATCGGCTACGTCAGCGCGCCGCGGCGGTCGGTATTGCTCGATGCGCACGTATCGGGTTGGCGTGCATCGATCGATCGGCTGCGCGATGCGCTGCGGGCGCGCATCGGCGAGACGCTCGGGGTCGGCGCCGGCCATCGCGGCATCGTCGCGGCGCTCGCGATCGGCGACCAGTCCGGCATCGGCGACGACAATTGGCACGTGCTGCGCAACACGGGTACGAGCCACCTGGTCGCGATCTCCGGCCTGCACGTCGGGCTGGTTGGCGCGATTGCGGGCGGGCTCGTATCGATGGTCTGGCGCCGGCTGCGCTGGCGCGCGCGGGCCGCGACGCTCGTGTTGCCGGCACCGTACGCGGCATCGCTTGCCGCGCTGGCGGCCGCGGCCGGCTATGCGGCGCTGGCAGGCTTCAACGTGCCGGCGCAGCGCGCGTGGTGGATGATCGCGGCCGGCGGCATCGCGTATCTGGCCGGGCGCAGCGTGCCGACGTCGGCGGTGCTGTGCGCGGCGCTCGGCGGCGTGCTGCTCGCCGATCCGTGGGCGGTGCTGTCGGCCGGGTTCTGGCTGTCGTTCGGGGCGGTCGCCGTCATCCTGCTGACCGTCGCGGGCTGGCGCGCGGCGCGTGAGGTCGACGCGGCGGGCGTAGAGCGGGACGATACGCCCGAGCCGTCGAGCCGGTTGCACGCGTGGGGCACGCGCGCCGCGCGCCGTATCGCCGAGGCCACGCGCGTGCAGTACGCGGTGACGATCGGTCTCGCGCCGCTGACGGCAGCGTGGTTCGCGCAGATTTCCCTGTCGGGCCCGTTCGGCAATGCGTTCGCGATTCCCTGGGTGAGCACGGTCGTGACGCCGATCGTGCTGGCCGGCATCGCGCTGCCCGCACCGCTCGATGGGGTTGCGTTCCGGCTCGCGCACGCGGCGCTCGAACCGATGATGGCGCTGCTCGGGCACCTCGCCGACTGGCCGGCAGGCGTGTTCTGGCTGCGCATGCCCGACTGGCCGGTGCTGGCGCTTGCGTGCGTGGGCGTCGCATGGGCGCTGATGCCGCGCGGCTGGCCGTTGCGCTGGGCGGCGCCGCTCACGTGGCTGCCGCTCGTCGCGCCGGCAGCCGATACACCGCCGCCGGGCGGCTTCCGGCTGACCGTGCTCGACGTCGGGCAGGGCGCGTCGGTGCTGGTGGAGACCGCGCGCCGAACCTTGCTGTTCGATGCGGGGCCGGGAGCGGAGTCGACGCATGCCGGTGCGCGGATCGTCGCGCCGGCGTTGCGCTCGCGCGGCATCGCGGTGATCGATTCGCTGGTGCTCAGTCACGCGGACGCCGATCACGCGGGCGGCGCACCGGCCGTCTATGCGGCAGCCGACGTGCGCCAGCTGCTGGCCGGCATTCCGCCGAAGAGCCCGCTGTGGCACGACGCGACGGCCGCCGGCGTCGCCGATCGGCTGCCGTGCGCGGCCGGGCAGCGCTGGACCTGGGACGGCGTCGTTTTCACGATGCTCTGGCCATCGGGCGGCCCGGGCGCGGGCGCATCGAACGGGCAGTCGTGCGTGCTGCGCATCGACGCGGGCGGCACGTCCGCGCTGCTGACGGGCGACATCGAAGCACGCGCCGAACGCCAGCTCGTGGACACCGCGCGCGACGCGCTGGCCGCACAGATCCTGGTCGTTCCGCACCACGGCAGTCGCACGTCGTCGGTCGAGCCTTTCCTCGATTCGGTCGGGCCGCGCGTCGCGGTATTTCCTGTAGGCTATCGCAATCGTTTCGGACATCCGCACCGGACCGTCCTCGCGCGCTACGAGGCGCGCAGGATTCCGCTGCCGCGCACCGATCGCGACGGCGCCGTGCGGTTCGACGTCGCGCCGGCCGACGGAGGGTTTGCATTCGAGCGGTATCGCGACGTACGGCGACGGTACTGGATGGACCGTTGACCGGGGCGAGGGCCGGTTTATAAAGAATGCATGGGGCCCGCGCAAAGTGCCGGAGCACCGGCCCGATAGAACAAGGAGACATCGGCGTTTGAAGGACATCCTCCATTTCTCGCATGCGAACGGCTTTCCGGCGTCGACATACCGGACGATCTTCGCCGAACTGGCCGACGACTACGAGCTGCGCTACATCGAACGGATCGGCCACGACCGTCGCTACCCGGTGACGCGCGACTGGCCGCATCTCGTCGAGCAGCTGCTCGACGACATCGGCAGCCGCTACGAGCGTCCCGTGTGGCTCGTCGGCCATTCGCTCGGCGGCTACCTGTCGCTGATGGCTGCGCTGAAGAAGCCGCAATGGGTGCGCGGCGTCGTGATGATCGATTCGCCGATCATCGCGGGCTGGCGTGCCGGCGCGTTGCGCGCGAGCCAGTGGGCGGGGCTCGACGAGCGGCTGTCGCCGGCTGCCGCGACGCGCAACCGGCGCACGCACTGGCTGAGCCGAGACGAAGTCTGGCGACACTTCCGCGAGAAGCCCGCGTTCGCGCGCTGGGACGAACGGATGCTGGCCGACTACATCGACTACGGCATTCCGCAGGCCGGTGCCGACGGCGAGCGCGCGCTCGCGTTCGATCGGCAGGTCGAATACCTGATCTACCGGACGCTGCCGCACACGCTCGGCCCGCGGCTCGCGCACGGCGCGCCGGTGCCGCTCGGTTTTCTCGCCGGTACGCGTTCGCGCGAGGTACGGCAGGTCGGTCTCGACGCGACGCGCCGTGCGGCGCACGGCCGCGTCGAGTGGCTCGAGGGCAGCCACCTGTTCCCGATGGAGCGGCCGCTCGAGACCGCCCGCGCATTGCAGCGGATGCTGAATTCGCTGAAGGCGGAAGAGGGCGGGGTGTCGCAGGGCGGCGCGCCGCTCGCGAAGCGCGCCTGACGCGCCGTCCGGCGGCCCGGCATGCGCTGCGGCGCGTGCGGTCGCGCCGACCAGTCGACCGGTGCGCCCCCGGGCGCGCACGGCCGGCGCGGGTCCGCCCGAAAGGGCGCGATCATCGCGTCAGTTGCTGAGAAAAGGGCGGGCTTTACGGTATAATCCGTTTTTCCCGCGAGCATCCAGCGATGACCAAATATGTTTTCGTCACCGGCGGCGTAGTTTCTTCCCTTGGCAAGGGTATTGCCGCCGCTTCCCTCGCCGCGATCCTCGAATCGCGCGGTCTGAAAGTCACCCTCCTCAAGCTCGATCCCTACATCAACGTCGACCCCGGCACGATGAGCCCGTTCCAGCACGGCGAAGTGTTCGTGACGGAAGACGGAGCGGAGACCGACCTCGACCTCGGCCACTATGAGCGCTTCATCAGCACGAAGATGCGCAAGGCCAACAACTTCACGACCGGCCAGATCTACGAATCGGTGATCCGCAAGGAACGCCGCGGCGACTATCTCGGCAAGACCGTGCAGGTCATTCCGCACATCACGAACGAGATCCAGGCGTTCATCGAGCGCGGGGCCGCATCGGCCACCTGCGGCGAGCCGGATGTCGCGATCGTCGAGATCGGCGGCACGGTCGGCGACATCGAGTCGCTGCCGTTCCTCGAGGCCGCGCGCCAGATGAGCCTGCGCCTCGGCCGCAACAGCGCGTGCTTCGTGCACCTGACGCTGGTGCCGTACATCGCGACGGCCGGCGAACTGAAGACGAAACCGACCCAGCACAGCGTGCAGAAGCTGCGCGAGATCGGCATCCTGCCGCACGTGCTGCTGTGCCGCGCGGATCGCCGCATCCCCGACGACGAATCGAAGAAGATCTCGATGTTCTCGAACGTGCCGGAAGACGCCGTGATCTCGGTGTGGGACGCCGACAGCATCTACAAGATTCCGCAGATGCTGCACGACCAGGGCCTCGACCGCATCATCTGCGAGGAACTGAAGCTGTCGCCGAAGGATGCCGACCTGCGCATGTGGTCGGAACTCGTCGAGAAGCTCGAGAACCCGAAGCACGAAGTGACGATCGGCATGGTCGGCAAGTATGTCGACCTGACCGAGTCGTACAAGTCGCTGATCGAGGCGCTGCGCCACGCATCGCTGCACACGTCGACCAAGGTCAACATCGAGTACATCGACTCGGAAGAGATCGAGGCGAATGGTGTCGACAGCCTGAAGCACCTCGACGCCGTGCTGGTGCCGGGTGGGTTCGGCCGTCGCGGCACGGAAGGCAAGATCGCGGCGATCCGCCATGCGCGCGAAGCGCAGGTGCCGTATCTCGGCATCTGCCTCGGCATGCAGCTTGCGGTGATCGAGTTCGCGCGCGACGTCGTCGGCATGAAGCAGGCGAACAGCACGGAATTCGATCCCGAGACGCCGGAACGCGTGGTCGCGCTGATCACCGAATGGTACGACCGCGAAGGGAAGGTCGAGACGCGCACCGAGGAATCCGATCTCGGCGGCACGATGCGCCTCGGCTCGCAGCGTTGCCCGGTCAAGCCGGGCACGCTGGCGGAAGAAATCTACGGCAAGGACGTGAACGAACGCCATCGCCACCGTTATGAAGTCAATAACCGCTTCGTGCCCCAGCTCGAAGCCGGCGGCCTTATCATCAGCGCCCGTACCCCGAGCGAGGATCTGCCGGAAATGATGGAGCTGCCGCGCTCGATGCACCCGTGGTTCGTCGGCGTCCAGTTCCACCCGGAATTCACGTCCACGCCGCGTGACGGTCATCCCCTCTTCAAGTCGTTCGTCGAAGCCGCGCTCGCCAACAAGCAAGCGCGCGGAGTGAAAGCATGAAGCTGTGCGATTTCGAGGTCGGTCTCGACAAGCCTTTCTTCCTGATCGCGGGTACCTGCGTCGTCGAATCGGAGCAAATGACGATCGACACGGCGGGCCGCCTGAAGGAGATCTGCGAGAAGCTGAACGTGCCGTTCATCTACAAGTCGTCGTACGACAAGGCGAACCGCAGCTCGGGCAAGTCGTTTCGCGGCCTCGGAATGGACGAGGGCCTGCGGATCCTGTCCGAGGTGAAGCGCCAGCTCGGCCTGCCGGTGCTGACCGACGTGCATTCGATCGAAGAGATCGAGCAGGTCGCGTCGGTCGTCGACGTGCTGCAGACGCCTGCGTTCCTGTGCCGCCAGACCGATTTCATCCATGCGTGCGCGCGCTCGGGCAAGCCCGTCAACATCAAGAAGGGCCAGTTCCTCGCGCCGCACGACATGAAGAACGTGATCGACAAGGCGCGCGACGCGGCACGTGAAGCGGGGCTGTCGGAAGACCGCTTCATGGCGTGCGAGCGCGGCGTCTCGTTCGGCTACAACAATCTCGTGTCGGACATGCGTTCGCTCGCGATCATGCGCGAAACGAACGCGCCGGTCGTGTTCGATGCGACCCACTCGGTGCAGCTGCCGGGCGGGCAGGGCACGAGCTCGGGCGGCCAGCGCGAATTCGTGCCGGTGCTCGCGCGTGCGGCGGTCGCGACGGGTGTCGCCGGCCTCTTCATGGAAACGCACCCGAATCCGGCCGAGGCGAAGTCGGACGGCCCGAACGCGGTGCCGCTGAACCGGATGGGCGCGCTGCTGGAGACGCTCGTCACGCTCGACCAGGCGGTGAAGCGCAATCCGTTCCTGGAAAACGATTTCAATTAAAGATCGAATGAACCTTGCGACGGCTTCGCGCGTCAGTAGCGAAAGCGGTTCCGGCACGTACGCCGTCGCAGTTTGAAGAATCCATCGTCATTCTCAGAGGAAACCCATGAGTGCAATCGTAGATATCATCGGCCGCGAGATTCTGGATTCGCGCGGCAATCCCACCGTCGAATGCGACGTGCTGCTCGAATCAGGCACGATGGGCCGCGCGGCGGTGCCGTCGGGCGCGTCCACGGGCTCGCGTGAAGCGATCGAACTGCGCGACGGCGAAGCCGGCCGCTACAACGGCAAGGGCGTGCTGAAGGCAGTCGAGCACATCAACACCGAAATCTCCGAAGCGATCATGGGCCTCGACGCGTCGGAACAGGCGTTCCTCGACAAGACGCTGCTCGAGCTGGACGGCACCGACAACAAGTCGCGCCTCGGCGCGAACGCGATGCTGGCCGTGTCGATGGCCGTCGCGAAGGCTGCCGCCGAAGAGGCAGGCCTGCCGCTGTACCGCTACTTCGGCGGTTCGGGCGCGATGCAACTGCCGGTGCCGATGATGAACATCGTCAACGGCGGCGCGCACGCGAACAACAGCCTCGACATCCAGGAATTCATGATCGTCCCGGTCAGTCAGCCGACGTTCCGTGAAGCCCTGCGTTGCGGCGCGGAAGTGTTCCACGCACTGAAGAAGATCCTGAGCGATCGCGGCATGAGCACGGCGGTCGGCGACGAAGGCGGCTTCGCGCCGAACTTCGGCAGCAACGACGAGTGCCTGTCGACGATCCTGCAGGCGATCGAGAAGGCCGGCTACCGTGCGGGCGAAGACGTGCTGCTCGCGCTCGACTGCGCGGCATCCGAGTTCTACCACGACGGCAAGTACCAGCTCGCGGGCGAAGGCCTGCAACTGTCGTCGGCCGAATTCACCGACTACCTCGCGACGCTCGCCGACAAGTTCCCGATCGTGTCGATCGAGGACGGCATGCACGAAAGCGACTGGGAAGGCTGGAAGCTGCTGACCGACCGCCTCGGCAAGAAGGTGCAGCTCGTCGGCGACGACCTGTTCGTCACGAACACGCGCATCCTGAAGGAAGGCATCGAGAAGGGCATCGCGAACTCGATCCTCATCAAGATCAACCAGATCGGTACGCTGACCGAAACGTTCGCGGCGATCGAAATGGCGAAGCGCGCGGGCTACACGGCCGTGATCTCGCACCGCTCGGGCGAAACGGAAGATTCGACGATCGCGGACATCGCGGTCGGCCTGAACGCCGGTCAGATCAAGACGGGTTCGCTGTCGCGCAGCGACCGCATCTCGAAGTACAACCAGCTGCTGCGTATCGAGGAAGATCTCGGCGACATCGCGAGCTACCCGGGTAAATCGGCTTTCTATAACCTGCGCTAACGCGCTACTATCGGGTTCGTCATCTCGACGCCGCTCTGTGCATGTGCACGGAGCGGCGCTTCTTATATCTGCGTCTCTTACATGCGGCTTGTCACTGTCGTCCTGATTGCCTTGCTGGCGCTCATTCAGTACCCCCTGTGGTGGGGACACGGCGGCTGGCTGCGGGTGCATGAATTGCGTCAGCAGCTCGACGACCAGCTCCAGAAGAATGCGGACGAGAAGCTGCGCAACGAGCGCACCGCAGGCGAAGTGCAGGATCTGCAGAGCGGCACCGCGGCCATCGAGGAGCGCGCGCGCTACGAGATGGGCATGGTGAAGGACGGCGAAGTATTCGTGCAGTTCGTGTCGCCGAATGCACCGGCGGTGCCGCTGAACAACACGCCGTCGAACACGTCGACGCGCGGTGCCGTGTCGGCGGCACCGGTGCGTGTCGTGCCGAATCCGCAGTCGATGGCGAAGCCGTCGCGGCATCATGGCGGCGACAAGGGCAAGGCCGCGCATCACTGAGCGCGGCAGCTCGGACCCATTGAAAAAGCGCGGGAAATGCCGCGCTTTTTTATTTCCTGCCAGTCATCAATCGGCCGGGCGACCGCTTACCACCACCAGCCCGGGTAGCCGTAGCCGATACCCGTTCCCCAGCGATTTCCCCATCCGCCGTAATACCCGCCGTAAACCGTTACGGGCGGCGGCGAGTAATAGGCCCACGCGCGCGCGGCCGCCTCGGCTGCCATCGCGCTGTTCTGTTCGCGCAGCACCTGCTGGTCGATCTCGTCATAGCGTTTGCGTTCGGCGCTCGACAGCGCGGGCGGCTGGCCGCCCGACGCGCCCGGTTCGGGCAGGCGGCTCAGGATCGTGGAGGGCGGCGGCGGCATCGCGCAGCCGGCAAGCGCGAGCGTGCCGGCGGCAACGCTCGTCAGGACGATGATGCGAAACGGGCGATTCATGTGTTTCTCCTGCAGCGCGCCGACGGCGGGAAGCGGCTTGCGCCGAAGGCCGAGCCTCCGGCGCCTGAACCGTGCGTGCGACGCTCGTGCGTCATTATGCGCCCGTGCCCGGACGGCGGGCATCGGGCGTGCCGTTCAGTGACGCTGGTCGGTCGCCGGCGCGATGCCGGTCTCGACGCCGGGTGCCGCGAACAACTGCGCGACGTCGACGGGATCGAATTCGTAGCGCTGGTTGCAGAACTCGCAGTGGATCTCGACGTGGCCGCGCTCGACGATCACGCTGTCGACTTCGTCGTGGCCGAGCATGCGCAGCATCGCACCGACCTTCTCGCGCGAGCACGAGCACTGGAAGCGCGTGCCGGCCGGTTCGAAGTGCTGCACGTTCTCCTGCCAGAACAGCCGGCGGAACACGACTTCCGGTTCGATCTCGAGCAGTTCCTGCGCGGACAGCGTGCCGCCGAGCGTGCAGACGCGCTCCCACGTGTCGATATCGGTTTCGGCGTTGCGCGGCACGATGCCGCCGTCGCCCGGCAGCTTCTGCAGCAGCATGCCGACCGCGCGGTCGCGATCGGCCGCGAGCCACAGCCGCGTGTCGAGTTGCTCCGAGTGATGCATGTAGTGCTCGAGCACCTGCGACACCGATTCGAGCGGGCCGTCGACGCCGTTCAGTGGCACGATACCCTGGTACGGCTGCTGGCCCGGCAGCTTGTCGGCCGGGTCGAGCGTGATCACGCAGCGGCCGTGGCCGCTCGCGTTGACGAGCGACGCGAAACTCGTGTCGTCGCCGATCGTCGCTGCCGCGTCGCCGGAGAACTTCGCGGTGGCCCGCATCGACAGATCCGAACCGCACTGGACGACCAGCATCTGGACCGGCCCGTCGCCGAAGATCTGCATGATGAGGGTGCCGTGAAATTTCAGGTTCGCGGACAGCAGCGCGCACGCGGCCATCATCTCGCCGAGCACCGTGCGCACGGGGGCAGGGTAGTCGCGGCGGGCGAGCACTTCCTGCCACGTATTGCGCAGCGAGACGATCTCGCCGCGCACGGGCGCCGCATTGAACATGAATTTCTGTAACTGGTCGCTCACTCTTCTTCCTTGAAATCCGCGCGAATCACCCGATCCGCACGAGTTGCTCCTTGAAATGCGCACGCCGCTCGACATACGTCTTCGCGTTCGCGCGCAGCCGCGCGATGTCTTCTGCCGACAACTCGCGCACGACTTTCGCCGGTGCGCCGAGAATCAGCGAGTTGTCCGGGAACGTCTTGCCTTCCGTCACGACCGCGCCGGCACCAACCAGACAGTTGCGGCCGATGACCGCTCCATTCAAGACCACCGCCTGAATACCGATCAGCGAGCCTTCGCCGATCGTGCAGCCGTGCAGCATCGCCTGGTGCCCGATCGTCACGTTTTCGGCAATCGTCAGCGGAAAGCCGGGGTCCGTGTGCAGTACCGCGCCCTCCTGGACGTTGCTGCCGGCGCCCACCGCAATCGTCTCGTTGTCGCCGCGAATCGTCGCGCCGAACCAGACGCTCGCGTTTTCCTCGAGCACGACCTTGCCGATGATGGCCGCCGTATCGGCGACGAATACGCTTTCGTGGATCGTCGGGGCCGTATCGCCCAGCTTGTAGATCGTCACGGAGTCTCCTTGTCTCTTCGGTGATGGGCGCCGGTAGAATGGCGCGTCTGGTTTGCCCGGCGCATTGCGCCGCGGAACAATCGCATATTGTAAACCGTCGCGTGCATGTGCTCCCGCGATGCGCACGCAGGGTGTCCCCGTTTATGAGCATGGAGTCTTCTTCTTTCCGTCATGCGCCGGCCTGTGTGCGTCGCGTTGCGCTCGACGCGCTGCGTGCATCCGAACCTGCGGCCAAGGCCGCGCAGGTGCGTTCGCTGTACGACGCGCTGCTGGCCGGACAGGCCGCGATCGCGCCGTCGCTCGAATTAAATGAACCGGCCGATCTGCCCGGGCGCCCGGCACGCCCGACGCTCGTCGAGCCGCGCCAGCTCGAGCGACGCAGCATGCGTTCGCCCGAAGGGCGCGCGGTGCTGCTGCACGCGCTCGCCCATATCGAATTCAATGCGATCAATCTGGCGCTCGACGCGGTCTGGCGCTTCGCGGGCCTGCCGGACGCGTTTTATGCGGACTGGCTGAAGGTCGCGGCCGAGGAGGCCTATCACTTCACGCTGCTGTCCGACCGGCTGGCGGCATTCGGGCATGCGTACGGCGATTTTCCCGCACACAACGGGCTGTGGGAGATGTGCGAGCGGACCAAGGGCGATGCGCTTGCGCGCATGGCGCTCGTGCCGCGCACGCTCGAGGCCCGCGGGCTCGATGCATCGCCGCCGATCCGCGCGCGGCTCGTGCAGGCGGGCGACGATGCGTCGGCCGCGATCCTCGACGTGCTTCTGCGCGACGAGGTCGGTCATGTCGCGATCGGCAACCGCTGGTTCCGGCATCTGTGCGACGAAGCCGGCCGCGATCCGGTGCCGGCCTATCGTCAGCTCGCCGAGCAATACCATGCGCCGCGGCTGCGCGGCCCGTTCAACTTCGACGCGCGTCGCGATGCCGGGTTCGAGCAGGCCGAACTCGACGAACTGGCCGCGCAGGACGCAGCGGACGGAAACGCGGGGCGGTAGCCGGATCGTGTTCGGTTGTGTGTCCGCCGCCGCCGGCCCGCCCGCGTGCCCGGCTGACAGCGTTTCCCGGCCGTTTCGGCGGACCCTCGAGCCGCCGCACCGCTAGAGCGGTGCCTCGATTGCCGACCGCCTGAACGGAGGCGCCGCCGCTATAATCGAACGACCATTCTTTTTTGGGCGGCTGCAATGAGTGCCTCGAGTTCTGCTTCCGATTTCGTCACGGTGCGCGGCGTGAAGCTGCATGTGCGGCGCTGGGGCCGGCCCGATGCGCCGACGCTGTTCATGCTGCACGGCTGGATGGACGTCGCGGCGTCGTTCCAGTTCGTCGTCGACGCGCTCGCGGGCGACTGGCAGGTGATCGCGCCCGATGCGCGCGGCTTCGGGCTGTCCGACTGGCCGGTCGCGCGACAGGGCGGCGGCCACTACTGGTTCCACGAATACCTGGGCGACCTCGATGCGCTCGTCGACCACTATGCGCCGACCGGCGAAGTCAACCTGGTCGGGCACAGCATGGGCGCGAACGTCGTGTGCCTGTACGCGGGCGCACGGCCGGAACGTGTGCGGCGCGTGGTCGACCTCGAGGGTTTCGGGCTCGCGCCCGCGCGGGCCGAGCAGGCGCCGCGCCGGCTGCGCGGCTGGCTGGACGAGCTGCGCGAGCCGCCCGCGCTGCGGCCTTACGCGTCCCTCGACGAGGTGGCGGCGCGCCTGACCAAGACCAATCCGCGGCTCGACCCGCACCGCGCCGCATTTCTCGCCGCGCACTGGTCGAAGCGCGGCGACGACGGCCTCTACCACCTGCTCGCGGACCCCGCGCACAAGATGCCGGGCCCGCTGCTGTACCGGCTCGACGAGGTGATGGCCACCTGGACGCAGGTACGCGCGAAGGTGCTGCACGTCGAGGCCGTCAATTCGCCGACGCTCGCGCACCTCGCCGGCGACATCCCGCTGCCGGAATTCAAGGCGCGTTTCAACGCGTTCCCCGACTGGCGCGAGAAGCTCGTCGAGGATGCCGGCCACATGGTGCATCACGACCAGCCCGAGCAGGTCGCGGCGCTGATCGAGGCGTTCTGCGCATAGGCGCGCGACGGCGGCGGCGGGGCAGGCGGGCGGCGCAATTGCCGCGTTGCAGTAGAATGAGGCCTTACCTGCCATGCCTACAATGAACGCTGATCTCCACTGCCATTCGAATGTTTCCGACGGGTTGCTGTCGCCTGCCGACGTCGCACGCCGTGCCCATGCCGGCGGTGTGACCCTGTGGGCGCTGACCGACCACGACGAGATCGGCGGCCAGGCGGTGGCGCGCAGCGAGGCGGAAGCGCTCGGCATGCGCTACCTGGCCGGCGTCGAGATTTCGGTCACGTGGGCGTCGCGCACCGTGCACATCGTCGGCCTGAACATCGATCCCGCGAACCCGGTGCTCGTCGACGGCCTGTACCGCACGCGCCACGGCCGCGCGGCACGCGCGCTGGCGATCGGCGCGCAGCTCGCGACGCTCGGCATCCCCGATGCGTACGAAGGCGCGCTGAAGTACGTATCGAATCCCGACCTGATCTCGCGCACGCACTTCGCGCGCTTTCTCGTCGAGAACGGCCACGCCGAATCGACGTCCGACGTGTTCGACCGCCTGCTCGGCGACGGCAAGCCCGGGTTCGTCCCGCATCGCTGGGCGGCGCTGTCCGATGCGGTCGGGTGGATCCGCGCGGCGGGCGGCGAAGCCGTGGTCGCGCATCCGGGCCGTTATCGCTATACGCCCGTCGAATTCGACGCGTTCTTCGGCGAGTTCATCGATCTGGGCGGTCGCGCGATCGAGGTCGTCACGGGCAGTCACACGCCCGATCAGTACCGCGAATACGCGGACGTTGCCCGCCGCTTCGGCTTCGAAGTGTCGCGCGGCTCGGATTTCCATGCGCCGGGCGAGGGCCGCGTCGAGCTCGGCGGTCTGCCGCCGTTGCCGTCCGACCTGACACCGGTCTGGGAGCGCTGGCTCTGACACCGGGCGGCCGCCCGCCGCCCGCGTTGTGGCCGACGTGCGCATCCGACTCCCCCCTCTTTACGTGCTTCCATGTCCCAGTTCTTCAGGATTCATCCGGATAATCCGCAGCCGCGCCTGATCAAGCAGGCCGTGGAGATCATCAACAAGGGCGGCGTGATCGCGATGCCGACCGATTCGAGCTATGCGCTCGCGTGCCATCTCGACGACAAGGATGCGGTCGAGCGGGTGCGCCGGATTCGCGGCCTCGACGAGAAACAGCACCTGTCGCTGCTCGTGCGCGACCTGTCGGAGCTCGCCAACTTCGCGATGGTCGACAACCGCCAGTACCGGCAGATCAAGTCGGTCACGCCCGGCCCGTACGTATTCATCCTGCAGGCGACGAAGGAAGTGCCGCGCCGGCTGTCGCACCCGTCGCGCAAGACGATCGGGCTGCGCGTGCCCGATCACGCGATCACGCTCGCGCTGCTGGAATCGCTCGGCCAACCGTTGCTCGGCACGACGCTGATCCTGCCGCCGGACGACGAACCGCTGAACGATCCCGACGACATCCGTGCGCGGCTCGAGAAGCAGGTCGACCTCGTGATCGACGGCGGCGCGTGCCCGCGCGAACCGTCGACGGTGATCGACCTGACCGGCAACGAGCCGGAACTCGTGCGCGCAGGCCGCGGCGCGCTCGAACCGTTCGGACTCTCGGCCGCGTAAGCGCGCCGTTCCATTTTTGCGCGAGTGCGCTTGTTACAATAACGCGATATGGATGCTTCCCTGATACAGACCATCGCCGTCTACGCGCTGCCCGTGATCTTCGCGATCACGTTGCACGAGGCCGCGCACGGCTACGCCGCCCGCCTGCTCGGCGACAACACCGCCTACGTGATGGGGCGCGTGTCGTTCAATCCGATGCGCCACATCGATCCGATCGGCACGATCGCGATCCCGCTCGCGATGTATTTCCTGACGGGCGGCGCGTTCCTGTTCGGCTATGCGAAACCGGTGCCGGTTTCGTTCGGCAACCTGCGCAACCCGCGCTGGGGCAGCCTGTGGGTAGCGTTCGCGGGCCCGGCGTGCAATTTCGTGCAGGCGCTGATCTGGGGCCTGCTGACCCTCGTGCTGCCCGCGGTCGGCATCGACGAACCGTTCTTCACGCGGATGGCGTTTGCCGGCGTCAGCGCGAACCTCGTGCTCGGCGTGCTGAACCTGTTTCCGCTGCCGCCGCTCGACGGCGGCCGCATCCTGGCGGCGCTGCTGCCCCCGAAGCAATCGATCGCGCTGTCGCGCATCGAGCCGTACGGTTTCATCATCGTCCTCGTGCTGGTCGCGACGGGCGTGCTGACGAACTTCTGGCTGCGCCCGCTCGTCAACGTCGGCTATGCCGTGCTGAGCGCCATCCTGTCTCCATTCGCCTCGCTTTTCTAACGACAATCATGTTCCCAGAACGTATTTTCTCCGGCATGCGACCCACCGGGTCGCTGCACCTCGGTCATTACCACGGCGTGCTGAAAAACTGGGTGAAACTGCAGTCCGAGTACCCGTGCTTCTTCTGCGTCGTCGACTGGCATGCGCTGACGACGCACTACGAGACTCCCGAGGTCATCGAGAAGAACGTGTGGGACGTGCTGATCGACTGGCTCGCGTCCGGCATCGACCCGGCGCAGGCGACGCTGTTCATCCAGAGCAAGGTGCCCGAGCACGCGGAACTCGCGCTGCTGCTCGGCATGAGCACGCCGCTCGGCTGGCTCGAACGCGTGCCGACCTACAAGGAGCAGATGGAGAAGCTGAAGGACAAGGATCTGTCGACCTACGGCTTCCTGGGCTACCCGGTGCTGATGGCGGCCGACATCCTGCTGTATCGCGGCTCGCTCGTGCCGGTCGGCGAGGATCAGGTGCCGCACGTCGAGATGACGCGCGAGATCGCGCGCCGCTTCAACTACCTGTACGGCCGCGAGCCGGGTTTCGAGGAGAAGGCGCTCGAAGCCGCGAAGAAGCTCGGCGGCAAGCGCGCGAAGCTCTATCACGAGCTGCGCAACGCGTATCAACAGGAAGGCGACGACGAGGCGCTCGAACAGGCGCGTGCGATGCTGCAGGAATCGCAGAGCCTGTCGATGAGCGACCGCGAGCGCCTGTTCGGTTATCTCGAAGGCGCGCGCAAGATCATCCTCGTCGAGCCGCAGGCGCTGTTGACCGAAGCGTCCCGGATGCCGGGCCTCGACGGCCAGAAGATGTCCAAGTCGTACGGCAACACGATCGGCCTGCGTGAAGACGCCGAGACGATCACGAAGAAGGTCCGCACGATGCCGACCGATCCCGCGCGCGTGCGCCGCACCGATCCGGGCGACCCCGACAAGTGCCCGGTGTGGCAACTGCACCAGGTCTATACGGACGAAGCGACGCACGAGTGGGTCCAGAAGGGCTGCCGCTCGGCGGGCATCGGCTGCCTCGACTGCAAGCAGCCGGTCGTCGAAGGCATCCTGCGCGAGCAGCAGCCGATGCTCGAGCGCGCACAGAAGTACATGGACGATCCGTCGCTGCTGCGCGCGATCGTCGCGGACGGTTGCGACAAGGCGCGCAAGTACGCGGTGGAAACGATGCGCGACGTGCGCGACGCGATGGGCCTGTCGTACAACTGATCCGACTGCATGAGCGAATCCCTCATCGCCGCCGCGGGCGGCCACGTCGCACCGGCCGAGCCGTCGCGCTGGGTCGCCCGGTGGTCGCGGCTCGTTCCAGCCGGCGGCGCGGTGCTTGACGTCGCCGCGGGCGGCGGCCGCCATGCGCGCTGGTTCGCGTCGCACGGGCATCCGGTCGTCGCGCTCGACCGCGACCCGGCCGCGCTGGCCGCGTTGCGCGCGATCGCGGGCGTCGATGCCCGCGCCGCGGACCTCGAAGGCGCGCCGTGGCCGCTGCCGGCCGGCGAGCGGTTTTCGGCCGTGATCGTCGCTCATTATCTGCATCGTCCGCTCTGGCCCCATCTGCTCGATGCGGTGGCCCCGGGCGGCGTGCTCATCTACGAAACTTTCGCGCAAGGAAACGAAACGGTCGGCAAACCGTCCAACCCCGCGTTCCTGCTCGCCCCGGGCGAACTGCTGGACGCCGTGCACGGCCGCCTGCGGGTGGTCGCGTACGAGGACGGTTTCGTCGCCGCGCCGCGCGAGGCGTTCGTCCAGCGGCTCTGCGCAGTGCGCGAGGGCGCGACCCCGAAGGCGGGGGCGGGAATTCCACGTTACGAACTGCCCGGCTAATCCGCTACAATCTCAACGTTTACCGGTACACAATCAATCGCGTTTCATGGCTAACGGCACCCAAGACGGCACTCAAATCCGCGGCAGCATCCCCGCGATCGTCACCCCGATGCTCGAAGACGGCAGTCTCGACCTGCCGGCGTTTCGCAAACTGATCGACTGGCACATCGCGGAAGGCACCGATGCGCTCGTCGTGGTCGGTACGAGCGGCGAGTCGGCAACGCTCAACGTCGAAGAGCACATCCTGATGATCCGCACGGCGGTCGAGCATGCGGCGAAACGCATCCCGATCATCGCGGGCGCGGGCGGCAACTCGACCGCCGAGGCGATCGAGCTGACGAAGCACGCCAAGGCTGTCGGCGCGGACGCGACGCTGCAGGTCGTGCCGTACTACAACAAGCCGACGCAGGAAGGCATGTACCGTCACTTCAAGGCGATCGCCGAAGCGGTCGACCTGCCGGTGATCCTGTACAACGTGCCGGGCCGCACGGTCGCGGACATGGCGAACGAGACGATGCTGCGTCTCGCGCAAGTGCCGGGCATCATCGGCGTGAAGGAAGCGACGGGCAACATCGATCGTGCCGCGCACCTGATCAAGGCCGCGCCGAAGCACTTCGCGATTTACAGCGGCGACGATCCGACCGCGATCGCGCTGATGCTGCTCGGCGGCCACGGCAACATCTCGGTGACGGCGAACGTTGCGCCGCGCGCGATGAGCGAGCTGTGCCGCGCGGCGCTGGCCGGCGACGTGCAGACGGCCCGCGAGTTGCACATGAAGCTGCTGTCGCTGCACAAGAATTTGTTCATCGAAGCGAACCCGATTCCGGTGAAGTGGGCGCTGCAGGCGATGGGCAAGATGCAGGGCGGCATTCGGCTGCCGCTCACGGCGCTCGACGAGCGCTGCCACGATGCCGTGCGTTCGGCCCTCGTCGAGGCCGGCGTCCTCGCCTGATGCCGACGCGGCCGTGTCCTGCGGCCGCCGGCTCGACCCCTGATCAACCCGCACCGGCCGGCTCCGTCCGGCGCCGCTCCTGACGAGCGTTCAAGCAAGACGAAGGATTTCATGAAACGTTTCGCCATTTCCTCTCGCGCCATCCAGATGTCGGTGGTGGCGCTGGCGCTGGGCGCGCTCGCCGGCTGCGATACGCTGAACGACTATCTGGCCCCCGACCGGGTCAACTACAAGAACACCGGTTCGGCGCCGCCGCTCGCGGTGCCGAGCGACCTGAAGCCGGTGCCGACGACCCAGCAGTTCGTCGCGCCGCCGACCAACGCCGGGCTCGGCACGCTGCCGCCGCGGGTCACGACGCAGGCCGGCAATGCGACCGACGGCATTCCGAGCGCGCAGGATCCGCTCGGCATGCACATCGAGCGTGACGGCGATCGCCGCTGGCTCGTCGTCGATGGCCGGACGCCCGAGCAGTTGTGGCCGATCCTGAAGGACTTCTGGCAGGAGAACGGCTTCTCGCTGAAGACCGACGCGCCGTCGACGGGCATCATGGCCACCGACTGGGCCGAGAACCGCGCGAACATTCCCGACGACTGGTTCCGCCGCACGATCGGCAAGGTCATCGATTTCGCGTACTCGTCCGGCACGCGCGACCGTTTCCGTACGCTCGTGAACCGCACGTCGGAAGGCAACACCGACATCTCCATCACGCATAGCGCGATGGAAGAAATGATGGTCGGTCCGCAGGGCGGCACGTCGTCGCGCTGGGAAGAGCGTCCGCGCAACCCGGTGCTCGAAGCCGTGTTCCTGTCGAAGCTGATGCAGAAGTTCGGCCTGACCGACGCGCAGGCGAAGCAACTGCTGACCGATGCGCGTCCCGCGACGGCACCGGCGCAGGTGAGCGACACGAGCAGCGGCGCAACGCTGCAACTGGCCGAGTCGTTCGACCGTGCGTGGCTGCGCGTGGGCCTTGCGCTCGACCGTACCAACTTCACGGTCGACAATCGCGACCGCGAGAAGGGCGTGTACACCGTGCGTTATGCGAATTCGATGGAAGAGCTCAAGCGCGACGGCCTGTTCGGCAAGCTGTTCTACGGCGGTCCGGCGGCGGCAAAGCCGGGCAGGGAATTCCTGGTCAACGTGCGCGCGCAAGGCAACGGCGGCACGCAGGTCGCGGTGGTCGGCGCAAACGGCCAGGTCGACAACTCGTCGGACGCGCAGCGGATCATTTCGCTGCTGCACGCGCAGTTGAACTGAGCGCGTGCGATTCGCCAGCCTCGGAAGCGGCAGCGAAGGCAACGCGCTGGTCGTCGAGGCCTCGAGCGGCACGACGACCACCCGCGTGCTGCTCGACTGCGGCTTTTCTGCCAAGGAGGTCGAGCGCCGGCTCGGCCGACTGAATCTCGGCATCGACGATCTCGATGCGATTCTCATCACCCATGAACACAGCGACCACGTCGGCAGTGCGCTGACGCTCGCCCGGCGCGCGTCGCTGCCGCTCTACATGAGCTGGGGCACCGCGCGCGCGGTAGGCGCGGACGAGGCCGATGTCGATCTCCACGTGCTGTGGGGCGACGAGACGGCCTCGATACGCGATCTGGCCGTGATGCCCTATACGGTCCCTCACGATGCGCGGGAACCGCTCCAATTCGTCTTTATGGACGGCTGCCGCCGGCTCGGCGTGCTGACGGACGTCGGGATGGCCACGTCGCACATCACGGCCGTCCTGAGCGGCTGTGACGCGCTGGTGCTCGAATCCAACCACGACACCGCGATGCTGGCCGCGAGCCGCTATCCGCAGTCGCTGAAGGCGCGGATCGGCGGCAACCACGGTCACCTGAGCAACGACGCGGCGGCCGACATCCTCGCGTCGCTCGAACGCAGCCGCCTCCAGCACCTGGTCGCGGCGCACCTGAGCCAGCAGAACAACCTGCCGGAACTGGCCCGCCAGGCGTTTGCCGGCGTGCTGGGGACGAGTGGGGATGAGGTGGTCGTGGCCACGCAGGACGCGGGGTTCGACTGGCTGATGCTCGGCTGAGCCGGGCAGGGCCGCTGCGGCGGCCCGGTGCGACTGCCGGGCGATCGATCCGGAAGCCGCGGACGTAAAAAAACCGGCCCTCGGGCCGGTTTTTTTTCAGCTGATGCTGAAGGCTTACTGGCTTGCGCCCGAAGCCGGAGCAGCCGTCGCTGCCGAAGCAGCCGACGCCACTGCAGCAGCAGCGTCGCTCGCAGCAGCAACTGCCGACGATGCAGCAGCCGAAGCGTCGCTCGCAGCACCAGCAACTGCCGAAGCAGCCGTCGAAGCAGCAGCAGCCGCGTCGCTTGCAGCCGACGAAGCAGCTTGATCAGCGCTCTTGTTGCAAGCAGCCAGTGCAACAGCAGCCAACAGGGAAGCTACGAGGAGGGATTTCTTCATGATCACGTCCTTTTATGGTTAAAGGTAAGCAACAGCGCGAAACAATACCGGTAATGTGCTCCAACACCGACCTGGGCCGCTGGTGGAGACGCACTTCTAGAGCGTGAATCTTCCCTACGGCTTGGGCGGAAATTATATGCACTTTCCTATCGACCGTCGACAAATGCGGGGTCAATACGTTGTCTTTCCCATACAGAATTTGATCCGTACGGGCATACGGGGCGACTCACACTAATTCCGGTCTCCGACCCGTATCCAGCCCGCACGATACCACTCGTGCAACAAGGCTGTCATTGAGGGAACCCGGGATAGTGTTACAAACCGTTTCGCCTCCATCTGGCGTTGATTGGCCAATTCGGGCAGCCATTCGCCGGCTTGCTCGAGCGGTCCTTCCTCGCCATTAATGAAGTACGAGCGCGCGTTATACATCAATGCGGCCCTTCTGTCGAGACTCACGCCACGGCGCGATGCGTGCGTGACGAACGCGGCCTCGGACAGCGGGCGCGCGGGCGGGTCGAATACGACGCTCGGCTTGGGCTCGCTCAGGTAGCAGCCGAGGAATTCGGCGACGTCGCGCTTGCGCCAGCGGATGGCGTCGACGATCTCGGCAACGCGCTCGACCATCGCCGGCGGCAGTTGCGCGGGCGTGTCGACGGCCGGCTGCTTCGGATCGCGGTAGAGGTCGTCGCCGCCGCCGTCGCGCAGGCCGCCACGCTCCGCGAGATAGTACAGGAATTGGGCGCCCAGTTCGCCGGCGGACGGGGCCCGGAAGCCGATCGAGCAGGTCATGCATTCGCCTTCGGCGACGCCGTCGTGCGCGATGTGGGGCGGCAGGTACAGCATGTCGCCGGGCTCCAGCACCCATTCGTCGCTCGGCTCGAAGTTTTCGAGGATCTTCAGCGGCACGTCCGGCTGCAGCGACAGATCCTTCTGCGCACCGACGCGCCAGCGGCGCCGGCCATCGACCTGCAACAGGAATACATCATACGAATCGAAGTGCGGGCCGACGCCGCCGCCGTCGGTCGCATACGAGATCATCAGGTCGTCCAGGCGCGCGTCGGGGACGAAGCGGAAGCGGTCGAGCAACGCGCGTGCCGCATCGACGTGCAGGTCGAGCCCCTGCACGAGCAGGGTCCAGGCCTTGCGCGTGACGGCGGGCAGCGAGCCCGGCTCGAACGGCCCGTGCGCCAGTTGCCACTTGTTACGAAAATGGGTGATCAGTCGCGATTCCGCGTCATAGTCGGATGCGAGTTCGAACAGCGCATCGCGCGTGACCGGCGACGCGACGCCGGGGATAGCCTGGCGGATCAGGAGCGGCTTCTTCTGCCAGTAGTCGCGCATGAATTGCGACGGCGTGAGACCGCCGAGCAGCGGTGTGGGAAGATCGGAAGGCGGCGCGCCGAACGGGGCGGCAGCGGCATCCCGCGGTTCGGCTTGAGACCGGTTGCGCATCGTATAATGAGACTTGTATTTGGGAGAATTGGATGAAAATCGCAAAAAACACCGTCGTGTCGGTCACTTACAAGCTGTCGGATGCACAGGGCAATCTGATCGAGGAAAGCGACGAGCCGATGGTCTATCTGCACGGCGGCTATGATGGCACGTTCCCCAAGATCGAGGAACAGCTCGACGGGCAGGAGCCGGGTTACCAGGCGCAGATTCAGCTCGAGCCGCAGGACGCGTTCGGCGACTACGATCCCGAACTCGTGAAGGTCGAGCCGCGCGATCGTTTCCCCGAGCCGCTCGAAGTGGGCATGCAGTTCGAAGGCACGCCGGAAGACGGCGACGAGGAAGTCGATTCGCTGATCTATACGGTCACCGACGTCGCCGAAGACAAGGTCGTGCTCGACGGCAATCACCCGCTGGCAGGCATGGCGCTGCGTTTCGCACTCACGGTGAAGGACGTTCGCGAAGCAACCGAAGACGAAATCGAGCATGAGCACGCGCATGGCGCGGAAGGGCTCGAGATCGTCGACGAGGACGAAGACGAAGACGGCGAAGCGCCGTCAGGGCGCACCCTGCACTGAGCTCGCAGGCTGGCCGGGCGCCGGCCCCGATGCAGGGGGCGGTGCCGGCCACGACGCGCCGCCGGGTGCGGCGCCGTCACCCTGCAGCGGCGGCGCGACCGACGACGAGTCGGGCAGCGCCGGCAACGCGGGGATTTCCGGCATCTGCGGCAGCGGGACATCGTCGTGCGGCACGAGCGGCAGCGCGGGCGGCACCGGCAGGTTCTTCGGCACCTCCTGCAGGCTCACGTTGAAGATCGTCTGCCGGGCCGGCGACACGCTCACCTTGACCCACTGATTCGCCGGATGACGCGGTCCGATCGCGACGCGCGTCACGTTCCCTACCAGTTCACCGTCGTCGGCCCGCAGCGGACGATCGATCAGAAAGCCGTTCGCAAGCGGTTCGCCGCTTGCGTGCATCACCAGTATCGGGCCGCGGAACGTCGCCGCCGCCTTCACCAGCGTTCGTTTCAACTCACGGAAGCCGTCACGCACGCGCGGCCGGTTGAAACGCAGCCATGCGAACCGCTCCGAGCGTTCATGGCGTTCGAATTGCGGATCGCCCTCGAAAATCACCACCATCGCACGCGCTTCGCGCCGCTTCGCGTATTCGGCCGCGTGGTCGATCCAGAAGCCGTTCGCGATGACGCGGTCCTCGAATTCGCCGTTGCGGCCGCCGGCCGTCAGGAAGTGATTGTTCGGCGCCGGTGCGTTGAGTGCGACATAGACGATGTCGTCGCGCATCCAGCGCGCGTTTTCGCGATACGGCCGGAACCGCGCGATTTCGCTTTCCCGCGTGATCTGCAGCGCGCCGGGGTCGGGCAGCGCCGAATCGGCGAGCAGCGTCTGCCGCAGGAAGTCGAGCCGCTCGACCGGATCGTAGCTGCCGCCGGCCACGGTGTTGCACGTCGCCCAGTCGTCGTGGCCGGGGATGAATACGAGCGGCACGCGTGCGGCGTCCAGGATCGCGCCGCGCTGCGAATACAACGCATCGCGGCATGCTTCCTTCGAGCCCTTGAGATCGCCTGCATAGACGACGAAAGCGAGGTTGCGCTCGCGCGCGATCGCATCGAGCAGCCGCTGGGCCGCCGGTTCGTCCGCCGGGACGTTGATCACGCCCGACACGACCGCGAACGAGTAGGGCGCGGTGGCGCGCTTCGGCGGTGCTGCCAGCGCGCCGGCCTGCGCGAGCGCGAGCGCCGCCGAAGCGAGCGCGGCGGCAGCGCGGGCAGGCAGGCGCCGCGGGATGCGCTTACGCGTGCCCGTCGGCATCGTGCGACCGGACCAGCGTGCGCAGCTCATACAGCAGGTCGAGCGCCTCGCGCGGCTTGAGATCGTCGGGGTCGATGTCGCGCAGCTTGTCGAGCGCCGGATGCGGCCTGGCGGGCAGCGCCGGCGCGTCCGCGCATTCGAGATCGTCGGCGACCACCGGCTGCGCGCTGAACAAGTCGAGTTGCGGCGTGTGCTGTGCCGCCGACTGTTGTTCGAGATAGGCGAGATGCTTGCGCGCGGCGCGGATCACGGGCGCCGGGACACCCGCGAGCTGCGCGACCTGCAGGCCGTAGCTCTGGTTGGCCGGGCCTTCGTTGACCGCATGCAGGAACACGATGCCGTGGCCGTGCTCGACGGCCGACAGGTGGACGTTGGCCGCTTGCGGGAATTCGGCCGGCAGTTGCGTCAGCTCGAAGTAGTGCGTCGCGAACAGCGTGTAGCAGGTGTTGTGCGCAAGCAGGTGGCGCGCGATGGCCCATGCGAGCGCGAGGCCGTCGAACGTCGACGTGCCGCGCCCGATCTCGTCCATCAGCACGAGGCTTTGCGGGGTCGCGTCGTTGAGGATCGCCGCAGCCTCGGTCATCTCGACCATGAACGTCGAGCGGCCGCCCGCGAGATCGTCGGCGGCGCCGATGCGCGTGAAGATCCGGTCGATCGGACCGAAGCATGCCGACTTTGCCGGCACGTAGCTGCCGACGTAAGCCATCAGCGCGATCAGCGCGGTCTGCCGCATGAACGTCGATTTACCGCCCATGTTCGGACCGGTGATCAGCAGCAGCTTGCGCTCGGTGCCGAACCGGCAGTCGTTCGCGATGAACTGTTCGACCTGCGCTTCGACGACCGGGTGGCGGCCCTGTTCGATTTCGATGCCGATCTCGTCGGTGAAGGTCGGCGCGACCCAGTCGAGCGCGCGCGCGCGTTCGGCGAATGCGGCGAGCAGGTCGAGTTCGGCGAGTGCCGATGCGACGCGCTGGCACTCGGGGATGAACGGCAGCAGCGCCTGCAGCACCGCATCGTACAGCGCGCGCTCGCGCGCCAGCGCGCGTTCCTGCGCGGACAGTGCCTTGTCCTCGAAGGTTTTCAGTTCGGGCGTGATATAGCGCTCGGCGTTCTTCAGCGTCTGGCGGCGGCGATAATCGTCGGGCACCTTGTCGGTCTGGCCGCGCGTGACCTCGATGTAGAAGCCGTGCACCTTGTTGTATTCGACGCGCAGGTTCGCGATGCCGGTGCGCGTGCGCTCGCGCGCTTCGAGATCGATCAGGAACTGCCCGCAGTTCTCCGAGATGTCGCGTAGCTCGTCGAGCTCGGCGTCGTAGCCGCGTGCGATCACGCCGCCGTCGCGCACCATGGCAGCCGGCTCGGGCGCAATCGCGCTCGTCAGCAGGTCGAGGCATTCGGCGGGCGGCGCGAGTGCTGCATCGACGCGGGTGAGCGCGTCCGCATTCGCGACGATCGCACTGATGCGCTCGCGCAGCGCCGGCAGCGCGGCGAACGTGTCGCGCAGGCTCGACAGGTCGCGCGGACGCGCGGACAGCAGCGCGAGACGCCCGGTGATCCGCTCGACGTCGGCGATCTGGCGCAGCGCGCTGCGCAGCGCATCGAGGCTTGCATTCGCCGGCGCATCGAGCAGCGCGCCGATCGCCTGCTGGCGCGACTGCGCGGCGACCGACGCGCGCGGCGGATGATGCAGCCAGTGACGCAGCAGGCGGCTGCCCATCGTCGTGCAGCAGGTGTCCAGCAGCGAATACAGCGTCGGCGACTCGGTGCCGCGCAGCGTCTCGGTCAGTTCGAGGTTGCGACGGGTGGCCGGATCGAGCCCGATGTATTCGGTTTCGTTCTCGACCTTCAGGCTGCGCACGTGCCGCAGTTGCTGGCCTTGCGTGGCCGCTGCGTAGAGCAGCAGCGCGCCCGCGGCGCCGCAGGCGCTCGTCAAGGAATGCGCACCGAAACCGTCGAGGCTCGCGACATCGAGCTGGTCGCACAGGCGTTGCGTGCCGGATGCGATGTCGAAGTGCCACGCCGGCACGCGCTTGGTTGCGCCGGTGCCTGCCGGTACGGCGTCGGTCGCGCCGTCCGCCGTCAGGATTTCGGCCGGCCGGATACGCTCGAGCGCGGCGCCGAGCTGCTCGGGTTCGATTTCGGCGAGCCGCAGCGCGCCGCTTGCGAGGTTCAGCCACGCGAGGCCGATGTTGACCGCGACGCCGCGCTTGTTGTGGCCCGTGCACATCGCGAGCAGGTAGACGTCGTTCTTGTCGGACAGCAGCGCGGCATCGGTCAGCGTGCCGGGCGTGACGACGCGCACGACCTTGCGCTCGACGGGGCCTTTCGACGTGGCCGGATCGCCGATCTGCTCGCAGATCGCGACCGATTCGCCCATCTTCACGAGCTTCGCAAGATACTGCTCGACTGCGTGATGCGGCACGCCGGCCATCTTGATCGGCGTGCCGGCCGAGGCGCCGCGCTGCGTGAGGGTCAGGTCGAGCAGGCGCGAGGCCTTTTCCGCATCTTCGAAAAATAGCTCGTAAAAGTCGCCCATCCGGTAGAAGACGAGCGTGTCGGGATGGTCGGCCTTGATGCGCAGATACTGCTGCATCATTGGGGTATGGCCGGCGAAGGCTTCGGGCGACAGCGTGGTCATAGGTCAGGCATCTGGTTTGTTGCTTGGGTTGCGCGAGTTTACCAGTGCGACTGGTGTTCAGGCCTGATCCTGGCCGTTTGGCTGGCTCACGAAGCGCATGCCCGGACGCGGCGCGGCTTCGCAGATGGTCTGTGCATCCGCAAAGTCGTTCTTGTTGCCTTGCCGGAAAGGTTTGACGAATTGACGGGAGATCAGCCGGGCTTCATGGCCCAGCGACTGGACTCGCCGCGCGATCCGGTGGGCACGCGCGCAAGCCTCCATCACCACGGTGCAGCTCGATAAATTGGCCTGCAGTACAAGCATCTGTTGGCGCGTGAGCTTCTTGCGGAACACCATCCTGCCCAACGCATCCTGCGCGTGCAGGTGGAGGCAATGCTTGCCCAGGTCAATGCCGATCAACGAAACCGTGTCCACGATGGTCCTCAAAAAGAACGATCCCCACTCAGCGTAGTCTGCTGGGTGGGGATCGGGCTGACCATCTCATCAAGGCCCGCGATGTGCGGGCCTTCCATCAGCAGTTGCCTTTCTTGGCTTGTCCGGGTGGGCAGAAACCGTTCCCCGGGCCACCTTGCGGCGCGACCACAACCGGTGCACCGGGAACGTATGCGACGCACCCGCCGAGCACGCCAACCATGCTTGCCGCTGCGAGCAGCGCGATCACCCCTTTCTTCACTTCGTTCTCCCGTTGGAAGGAAAGGGCCGTTCGACCCTTTCCGTTATGTCGTTGGACCGTCAGAAACTGAAATTGACGTTCGTCTGGCTCGTCGTTGCATTGACGTTCGTCGATTGCGTTGCCCCCGACGCTGCGTCCGCTTCGATCGTATATTGGCCTGCCGCCGCCGGCGCGGCAGCCAGCGCGACCGGCAGCGAACCCGAGTACGTGCCGACGATCGGCGCGGCCGTCGGCACCGACAGCGCGTACGCGCCCGTGTCCAGGTTCGCGTTGACCGACGTAATCTCGTATGCGTTTGCATCGACCGTCTGCAGCGCGCGCACCAGCGCGTTCGCGCTCGCCGTCACCGTGCCGCTGACCGTGCTCATCGCCGAGGCCGGCAGCGCGATCGGCACGTTCGACGTCGACACGGCCGTGCTTGTGTTCACGACAACCGGCACCGAGCGCACGACACCCGACGCGACGTTGTTCTGCACGATCACGACGTCGTAGTTGCCCTGCGTCGAGCTTTGGATCAGCGGCGACAGCACGAACTTACCGGTGCTATCGGCCACCGTGCCGCGCACGACCTTGCCACCCTGTTCGGCGTAGACCGTCGCGCCCGCTTCGGCCTGCGCGACGTAGCCCGATATCGCGCCGCTCACGACGGTCGGTGTCGCCGTCACGACGGGCTTGAGTGCATAGGCGCCGTTCCCGCGCTGCACGATCGACTTGCACGCATTGAAATCGAGCACAAGGTCGACGAGCGTGTTCGGCTGGACCGTGAAGGGCGTGATGATCTTGTAGCCGCTTTGCGTCGCGCTCGGTGTCGCGAGCGCCTGCTCGGTGCCGCCCGTCGGCACGACCGAGTTCGCGAGCGTGTTGCCCTGGTTCTGCGCGAGCACGAGGCGGACCTGCTGGTACTGGCCGGCCGGCAGCGCGGTCTGGCCGAGATCAGCGAGCGTACCGTTGGTCAGCGACAGCAAGTCGATCTTCTGCGGCGTCGGCAGCGTGATCGTCGACCAGCCCGCGTCGTTGTCGCCGGCGTTCGAGCTGGCGTTCACGCGCACCTGCGACACGGTGACGAACACATGATCGAAGCCGCACGACGGTGCATCGGTCATCGCGACGTGCAGCGTGCCGTTCTGCACGCTGCCGCCGCCGTCTCCGCCGCCGCAACCGGCAAGAACGAAGGGCACGAATGCAGCGCAAAGCGCACTTTTAAAAAAATTATTCATATGTCACCCCCCACGGGCGTTGTTGTTGGTGACCGAAGAATAGCGCCGCGTCAGCTTACTATTTGGGCATCTTTGAAACGAACGGTAACTTTTGGTTCGGTCGGTAAATTGTGTTCGAGATTGAGGCTGCTTCAGGAGGGGTGAAGCGGAACAGGGTGACGATTGCTGCGTCGGCGTATGCAATGCGGGCCCGTGGGGCGAGCGACTGCGACGCGAAAATGGTGCGAATGCGGCAGATGCCGCACGGCGATCGATCAGATCGGAGGTCTTTCGTAGGTGATGCTGCTTAGCTTCTGGCGTAGGTTACCTTCCGATGCCTTATGCCACTGCCCGAAGGTACTGCTGCGTCATCGGGGTGTGGCCTGCAAAGGCGTCGGGCGACAGCGCGGTCATGGGTCAGGCATGAAGTTGTGGTTCTGGTGCCCGAGTCTTTTGTCAGCGGCCCCGACATGCAAGCTCGAAGTTCGCTGTTCTGCCAGCCGCCGGAAATCACGGATAGGTCCGGTGGCGGCCCTATCCGGTTATTCGCCCTCGCTCTCGGGCGGGAATTCGAAAGTCGGCTTGATTCGGCGTCACTCGGCTCAAGGAGCTTCGCGCGCCGATCCCCGTCCGGCATCTCAGGACGCGTGCGCCGACGTCAGACTGAGTGCCACCGCTTGCGCGACTTCGATGCCGTCGATGGCTGCCGAATAGATGCCACCCGCATACCCCGCGCCTTCGCCGGCCGGATACAGCCCTTCGACGTTCATGCTTTGGTAATCGTCTTTGCGTCGAATCCGGATCGGTGACGAAGTGCGCGTCTCCACGCCGGTGAGCACGGCATCGTGCATCGCGAAGCCCGCGATCTTCTTGTCGATCTGGGGCAATGCTTCACGGATTGCTTCGATCACGTAGTCCGGGAGTGCGGTGCTGAGATCGGTCGGGTTCACGCCGGGCTTGTACGATGGCTCGACGGAGCCAAGCGACGTTGACGGCCGGCCTGCGATGAAATCCCCGACCAGTTGGCCCGGCGCGCGGTAATCGCCGCCGCCGAGTTCGAATGCGCGCTCTTCCCATTTGCGCTGGAACGCGATACCCGCCAGCGGACCGCCGGGATAGTCATCCGGCGTGATGCCGACGACGATGCCCGCATTCGCGTTGCGCTCGGCCCGGGAATACTGGCTCATGCCATTGGTGACCACGCGGCCCGGCTCGGAGGTCGCCGCGACCACCGTGCCTCCGGGGCACATGCAGAAGCTGTAGACGGCCCGTCCATTGCTGCAGTGGTGGACCACCTTGTAGTCGGCCGCACCGAGTTGCTTGTGGCCCGCAAACTTGCCGAAGCGGCTGCGATCGATCAGCCCCTGCGGATGTTCGATGCGAAAACCCAGCGAAAACGGCTTGGCTTCGATATACACACCGCGATCGTGCAGCATCTCGAAGGTATCGCGCGCGCTGTGACCCACGGCCAGCACCACGTGGTCGCACCGGAGCGTTTCCCCGTTCGAGAGCGTGAGCGACCGTACCTTGCCCTGATCGATTTCGATGTCGTCGACCCGGGTTTCGAAGCGCACTTCACCACCCAGTTCGTGGATGGACGCGCGCATCTTTTCGACCATGCTGACGAGGCGGAACGTGCCGATGTGCGGCCGGCTCAAATACAGGATGTCTTCCGGCGCGCCTGCCTTGACGAATTCGTCCAGCACCTTGCGGCCATAGTGGTTGGGATCCTTGATCTGGCTGTACAGCTTGCCGTCGGAAAACGTCCCGGCCCCGCCTTCGCCGAACTGCACGTTGGATTCGGGGTTGAGCACGCTCTTGCGCCACAGGCCGAAGGTGTCCTTGGTGCGCTCGCGCACGGCCTTGCCACGTTCGAGGATGATCGGGCGGAAGCCCATCTGCGCGAGGATCAGTCCTGCAAACAGGCCGCACGGCCCCATGCCGATGACAACCGGGCGCAGGAAGGCGGTGTGCTCGGGGGCCTTCGCGACAAAGCGGTACGCCATGTCAGGCGTCACGCCGCAATGCGGCTTGCCGGCGAGTCGCTTGAGCGCGGCCGCTTCGTCCTTGACTTCGACATCGACGATATACGTCAGCTTGATGTCGGAGCGCTTGCGGGCATCGTGCGCACGGCGGAACACGGTGTAACGGAGCAGCCCGTCTGCCGCCACGCCAAGCTCCGCGAGGCGCGCGCGAATCGCGGCTTCGAGCGCGCTTTCGGGATGGTCGAGGGGGAGTTTAACTTCGCTTAGCCGTAACATGGGTACTCGGATGCTGTCGCCACGGCGTCGTGGCGGTGTTGAAACGGGCGGGGCCGACATGCGGGTGGTGGCGTTGTTCGCCACGCGGGCATCCCGGATGCAAACCATTCATCGCTGGAACAAGCGGTACGAGCGGCTGCACACTGACCAGGCCGGACAACTCGGGCAACTTCAGGGCGCGAGCATGAAGCGCCCCTTGTTGCGTGGGGAAGATTTTTTCGTCCCCGAACAATCGAAAGGCGAACGTCGCTCCATCATGACGGTGCTGGCGAGTGGTTGCTGCGAAAGCCACGCCAGGCGGGCGTAGCCGCCGTTGTCGTTCATGCTGGCCAACATAGCACATCGATATCGATGCCACGCAAAAATGCGGCCGCCAGAGCGAAAAGGGTGGTAGCGACGCACGCAGCATCGCCTTGCCGACGGCCCGTGCCGCACGCAGCGGACAAGGGCCGTCGAAGGCACCGCACAGGCGGGCGCGGTCGGGGCTTACTCGGCCGCCGGATGCACGCGGCTGTAGCGATTCAGGATCGGGATCATCTGCGCGTAGATCTTCGGGTTCGCGGCGACGATCTCATGGCGATGCAGGAAATCGGCGTCGCCCGTGTAGTTGCCGACGAGGCCGCCGGCCTCGGTGATCAGCAGGCTGCCCGCCGCCATATCCCACACGTTGATGCCCTGTTCGAAGAACGCGTCGAGGCGGCCGGCCGCGACGTTCGCGAGATCGAGTGCCGCCGCGCCCGGGCGGCGCAGGCCCGTGCAGGCCTGCGTCATTTCGGTGAAGAGGCGCGCGTACGCGTCGAGGCCGTCCTTCTCGCGGAACGGGAAGCCCGTGCCGACCAGCGCGTCGGAGAGGCGGTCGCGGCGGCCGACGCGGATGCGGCGGTCGTTCAGGTACGCGCCGCGGCCACGCGTGGCCGTGAACAGGTCGTTCTTGTTCGGATCGTAGACGACGGCCTGCGTGACGACGCCCTTGTGTTCGAGCGCGATCGATACGCAGTAGTACGGGAAGCCGTGGATGAAGTTGGTCGTGCCGTCGAGCGGATCGATGATCCACTTGAATTCGGATTCGTTCTCCGATTCGCCCGATTCCTCCGCGAGGATCGCGTGATCGGGGTAGGCGGTCTTCAGCGTCTCGATGATCGCGTCTTCGGCGGCCTTGTCCACTTCGGTGACGAAGTCGTTCTGCTGCTTCCTGCGAATTTCGATCAGGTCGAGATCGAGTGACGCGCGGTTGATGATCTGTCCGGCGCGGCGCGCAGCCTTGACAGCAATGTTGAGCATGGGATGCATGAGCCTGGATCCTGTAGCCGGCGGCACGGGCCGCCACGAAGTGGAACAACCGCCCGGAACGGCGCAAGCGTGCCGGGCGAGGTGAGACGCGAATTGACAAAGAGCGGGGTACGACCCGCGCCGCACGGCGTGCGACGCGTAAAGGCATGATTTTACCCGATTTTTGGCGGTTTCAGGCGACCGGGATGCGGGGAAACCCCTGCTGACCGTCCGGAGGAGTGGGTTTGCCGGGGCGATGGCGATACCATACGGCCATTCTGATGAACCGAGTCGTATCGTAGTGGAAACCCCGCAGAACACCGCCGCGCCGTCCGAGTCGGGCGCGGCCACATCCCGGCCGCTGTCCGGCGGCTTTACGTCCACCCGCTTCGTGCTTGTCGAGCCGAGCCATCCCGGCAATGTCGGGGCGGCCGCCCGCGCGCTGAAGACGATGGGCTTCTCGCGTCTCGTGCTGGTCGCGCCGCGCGTGCCGCACGTGCAGAGCGACCCCGAGGCGATCGCGATGGCCAGCGGCGCGGACGACGTCCTCGCGTCCGCGCATGTCGTGCCGACGCTCGGCGACGCGCTGTCCGGCGCTCACTGGTCGATCGCGCTGACCGCGCGCACGCGCGAATACGGGCCGCCGCGCCTTGCGCCGCGTGCGGCCGCCGCGCAGGCGTGCGCGCAGGTCGGCACGGGCGACATCGCGCTCGTGTTCGGCAACGAGCGCACGGGCCTGGCGAACGAGCATGTCGAACAGTGCAGCGCGCTCGCGCACATCCCGGCGAACCCGGCCTACAGTTCGCTGAATCTCGCGCAGGCCGTGCAGGTGCTTGCGTACGAGCTCCGCGTCGCGTTTCTCGAGCAGGCGAGCGAGCCGTCGCCGCAACCATCGTCCGAGGCGGGCACGCTCGCGCAGAGCGACGAGATCGAACGGATGTACGTGCACCTCGAGAACGCGCTGATCGCGCTCGACTTCCTCGATCCGCGCAATCCGAAGAAACTGATGCCGCGGCTGCGACGCCTGTTCGCGCGCACGGGCCTCGAGCGCGAGGAGGTCAACATCCTGCGCGGCGTCGCGAAGCACATCCTGCTGAAATCGGGCAAGCCCGACGGCGACGCGTAAGCGGCCGACGGACCGGCAACCGGGCGTTCGGGTGCAGCGTCCCGGCCGGGCGGGCGCTTGGTCGGCCTTCGGAGGCGCCAGGCCCCGCGCGCGTCCGACCGGCCGAACCTCCCGCGAACACCGCCACAGCGAGCCTCCTGCCCGAATACCCGCGCCGGCGGCGGGGTGAACGCGCGACCTCGTGCGGCCGTGCGCGACTGGCCCTACAATCGCCGGACGTCATAAGCAAATTACCCGGCGCGATAACGGCCGGTCATAGCCGGCGGTGCGCGCCGGCCCTTTCCCCGATCAGATCATGTTCACGAGACTGCGCGAAGACGTTGCAACGATTCGCGAGCGGGATCCCGCCGCTCGCAGTGCCTGGGAAGTGCTGACCTGTTATCCGGGGCTGCATGCGCTCGTGCTGCACCGTTTCGCGCACGCCTGCTGGTGCGCGAAGCGCTACTGGCTCGCACGTTTCGCGTCGCAGGCCGGGCGTTTCCTGACGGGTATCGAGATCCACCCCGGTGCGACGATCGGCCGGCGCGTATTCATCGATCACGGCATGGGTGTCGTGATCGGCGAGACGGCGATCATCGGCGACGATTGCACGATCTATCAGGGCGTGACGCTCGGCGGCACGTCGCTCACGCGCGGCGCGAAGCGCCACCCGACGCTCGAGGCCGGCGTGATCGTCGGCGCGGGCGCGAAGGTGCTCGGCGGGTTCACGGTCGGCGCGGGCGCGAAGATCGGTTCGAACGCGGTCGTCGTGAAGCCGGTGCCGGCGGGCGGCACGGCGGTCGGCAATCCGGCGCGCATCGTGATGCCGGCGCAGCCGAAGCCGCAGCCGGAACGCGCGGCGTTCTGCGCCTACGGGATCACGCCGAACGCCGACGATCCGATGTCGCTCGCGATTCACGGCCTGATCGATCATGCGGCCAAGGAAAGCCGCCGCGTCGACGAGATCGTCGCGGCGCTCGAGCGGCTCGGCACGCATCTGGAAACGCTGCAGGGCGCCGATGCGGCGCGCCTCGACCTGCGCAGGCTGTCGGCGGTGCTGGAAGGAAAGACGGTCGAGCGCCAGGCGTAATGCGATGGGCGCCGACGGCTGCCGGTCGGTGAGGCGGCGGTGGCGCCGTCAGTCGAGCGGCATCGCGTGGATGCCTTCCGCGTCGACGCGCAGGTAGCCGCCGCGGCGCGTACCGTGGTCGAGATCCCAGTCGGGCAGCACCCAGCGGACGCCGCCCGGTTCGGCGTGGCGCGCGGGGCGGTGCGTGTGGCCGTGAATGATCACGCTCGCGCGGCTCTTTCGGAACAGCGCTGCCACGCCTTCACGCGTGACATCGTAGATCGCCGAAACGGGGCGCATCCGGCCTGCTTCGCTGTTCGAGCGCATGCGTTGCGCGAGCGCGCGGCGCCAGCGGAGCGGCCACGCGAGAAACAGCCATTGCGCGACGCGGTTGCGTGCGAAGCGGCGGAACACCTGATAGCCGCGGTCGGCCGTGCATTGCGCGTCGCCGTGCGCGAGCACGATGCGCTGGCCGAACGCCGTGATCAGCGAAGGGTCGGGCAGCAGCATCGCGCCGGCGGCCTTCATGAAGCGCCGGCCGAGCAGGAAATCGCGGTTGCCGTGCATCACGTAGAGCGCGATCCCGCGTTCCGAGAACGTGTGCATCAGCGCGGCCATGCGTGCCGCGAACGGATCGTCGTCGAGGATGTCGTCGCCGATCCAGTATTCGAACAGGTCGCCGAGGATGAACACCGAGTCGGCGCTGTCGGCGGTGTATTTCACGAAATGCTCGAACGCGGCGACCGTCTTCGGAATCGCTACGCTCAGGTGCAGATCGGAGAGAAACAGGAACGGGCGTGCGGCTTGCGCGTATTCGCGCTCGCCCGGCACGCCCGCGGAGACGCTTCGCGGCGGACTCTCCTGCAACATCGAAGTGCCTCCGTTACCGTGCGTCAGACCACGACGGCCTTCTCGATCACGACGTCGTCGGTCGGCACGTCCTGGTGGAAGCCAGCGTTGCCCGTCTTGACGCCCTTGATCTTGTCGACCACGTCCTGGCCTTCGACGACCTTGCCGAACACCGCGTAGCCCCAGCCCTGCGGCGTCGGCGACGAGTGGTTCAGGAAGTCGTTGTCGTTCACGTTGATGAAGAACTGGGCGGTTGCCGAGTGCGGATCGTTCGTGCGCGCCATCGCGACCGTGTAGTTGTCGTTCTTCAGGCCGTTGTTCGCCTCGTTGTCGATCGGCGCGTCGGTCGGCTTCTGCTTCAGGCCCGGCTCGAAGCCGCCGCCCTGGATCATGAAGCCGTTGATCACGCGATGGAACACGGTGCCGTCGTAGTGGCCCTTCTTCACATAGTTCAGGAAGTTCTCGACCGTCTTCGGTGCCTTCGCGGCGTCGAGCTCGAGCTTGATCACGCCGTGGTTCGTATGCAGTTCAACCATGATGAATTCCTTCGGTGAGGCGGTTTAAATGGCACGCGGCCGGTCGTACGACGCGGCCGCGTGGTGCGCCGGACGTGCCGGCAGGTTCTTACTTCGAGACGATGCTGGCCGATTCGATCAGGATCGGTTGCGCGGGCACGTCCTGCATCGGGCCGCGCGAAGTCGTCGCCACGCCTTCGATCTTCTTCACGACGTCGAGACCCGACACGACCTTGCCGAACACCGCATAGCCGTTGCCGTCCGGGTTCGGGTAGTCGAGGCCGCTGTTGTCGACCGTATTGATGAAGAACTGCGCGGTGGCCGAGTTCGGATCGCTCGTGCGTGCCATCGCGATCGTGCCCGTCAGGTTCTTCAGACCATTGCGGCTTTCCAGCGGGATCGGCGCGCGGGTCGGCTTCTCCTCGAAGTTGGTCTTGTAGCCGCCACCCTGGATCATGAAGCCCTTGATCACGCGATGGAAGATCGTGCCGTTGTACTGGCCGGCCTTCACGTAATCGAGGAAGTTGGCGACCGACTTCGGCGCCTTCTCCGGGTAGAGCTCGACGCGGATGTCGCCCTGCGAGGTCTTGAGCTGCACGACGGGGTGCGCTGTGGCCGTTTGTGCGAACGCGGGCGCGGTCGCGAGAAGGGCGGCGCCGCCAAGCGCCAGCAACAGACGTTTCATTGCGATCCTCAGGTTGGGAGGGAAAGGGGGCCGCGCCGCTTACTGCGACGGCGCGACGTACGGCGCCGCCAGTGCGCCCGACGGACCGCTGAACTGGAACGTCGGCGACATCGGCAGCGTGGTGGTGCTCACGTTCGCAGCTGCGCGGTCGGTGTAGTCGCGCGTGGCCGGCGCGACGGCACGCGCGTTCGGCGCGGCCTTCGGCGGCGACACGATCTTCTGCAGGTCGGCGAGGCGCTGCGCGGTCGCGCCGCTCGTGCGGCCGAGCGATTGCGCACGCTTGTACGATTCGGCCGCGAGGCGCAGGTACAGGTCGCCGAGGTTCTCGTACGCGAGCGAGTAGCTCGGGTTCGATTGCGTCGCGGTGACGAGCGCGGTGCGCGCTTCGTCGTAGCGGCCGTGCTTCGCGTAGAGTGCCGCGAGGTTGTTGTACGGCTCGGGCAGTTCGGGGTACGCCTGCGTGATCGCGACGAACTGCTGGATCGCGTCGTCGTCGCGGTTCAGGCGGGCCAGCACGGTGCCGCGCTTGAACTGCGCCTGCACGTCGTGCGGGTTCGACGCGATGCGCGCGTCGAGCTGCGCGAGCGCCTGCTTCCACTGCTTGCCGGCGATCGACGCGTCGATTTCGGGGGTGCCGTCGGCGGTTGCCGGGGCCTTCTGCGCATGCGCTGCGGGGGCCGCGAACAGCGTCAGCGCGACGCCCATGACGGTGGTCGCAACGAGGGTCGCAGCGCTCGGCGCGCGGCCGCGATGAGGTTTCATAGGCGTAAATCGGAATGTTATACTCCGAGCCATTCTAACAAAACGTCTGCGCGTTCCGGCGAGCCGCAGACAGTCTTTCTTAGCCTCTCGTGGCCGTCACCGCTGTGCTTGCAGCCTGACCGCCCCATGTGATAGCGAGGACGCTCGGCCTGGCGCCGCAGCAGATGGTCCGTCCGCTTCGCATGCTGGGCGAGCTTCGCCAGGGCGGTTTCCTTCGGCTCACGGTTCATCTCTATGGAATCACTGCGCATCTACAACACGCTCGCGCGTGACAAGCAAGTTTTCGTGCCGCGCCAGCCCGGCGAAGTGCGGATGTACGTATGCGGGATCACCGTCTACGACTATTGTCACGTGGGCCACGCGCGCATGCTGGTCGTGTTCGACCTCGTCCAGCGCTGGCTGCGTGCGATCGGCTACCGGGTCACGTATGTGCGCAACATCACCGACATCGACGACAAGATCATCCGCCGCGCGGTCGAGAACGGCGAGACGATCAAGTCGCTGACCGACCGGTTCATCGGTGCGATGCACGAGGATGAAGGCGCGCTCGGCATCCAGCGGCCCGACATCGAGCCGCGCGCGACGCAATTCATTCCGCAGATGCTCGGCATGATCGAGACGCTCGAGACGAACGGCTACGCGTACCAGGCGACCGACGGCGACGTCAATTATTCGGTGCGCAAGTTCGCGAACTACGGGAAGCTGTCGGGCAAATCGCTCGACGATCTCCGCGCGGGCGAGCGCGTCGCCGCGAACGACGCGAAGGAAGATCCGCTCGATTTCGTGCTGTGGAAACGCGCGAAGCCGGAAGATCCCGAAGGCGCGTCGTGGGCATCGAAGTACGGGATGGGCCGCCCGGGCTGGCACATCGAATGCTCGGCGATGGGCTGCACGCTGCTCGGCGATCATTTCGACATCCATGGTGGCGGGCAGGATCTGCAGTTCCCGCACCACGAGAACGAGATCGCGCAGAGCGAAGGCGCGACCGGCCAGACGTTCGTCAATTACTGGATGCACAACGGCTTCGTGCAGGTCGACAACGAGAAGATGTCGAAATCGCTCGGCAACTTCTTCACGATCCGCGAAGTGCTCGAACGATACGACGCCGAAGTCATGCGCTTCTTCATCGTTCGCACGCACTACCGGTCGCAGCTCAATTACAGCGACGTGCATCTCGACGATGCGCGCGCGTCGCTCACGCGCCTCTACACCGCGCTGAAGGATGTCGAGGCCGACACGCTCGCGCTCGACTGGAACGAGCCGCACGCGCAGCGTTTCGCGGCCGCGATGAACGACGATTTCAACACGCCCGTCGCGGTGGCAACGCTGTTTGAGCTGGCCGGCGAGGTGAATCGCACGGGCGACGCATCGCTCGCGCGGCAACTGAAACAGCTGGCGGGCCTGCTCGGCCTGCTGGGCCGCGAACCGCGCGCGTTCCTGCAGCAGGCGTCCGGCGCCGCGCAGGCGGGCGGGCTCGCTGCCGACGAGATCGAAGCGAAGATCGCCGCGCGTGTCGCGGCGAAGCAAGCGAAGGACTATGCCGAAGCGGACCGGATTCGGGCGGAACTGCTCGAGGCCGGCATCGCACTTGAAGACAAACCGGGCGGATCGACCGAATGGCGTCGCGTATGAGCGCGGTGCGTTCCACTGACCGATCCGTCAGGTAGGAGGCAAGATGGCAACGGCCAGAAAAGCGCCGGTCAGGCGCGCGACCCCGGTCGCCGCGCGTCCGGCAGCCAAGCGCGTGCCCGCGGCGAAGGCGGACGCGACGCGCGCCGCGCCGAACGGCGCGCTCAACGGTCATGTGCAGCCGGCGGCCGCGCTGCCGGCCGCCGACGCGGCCCGCAAGACGCGTGCGTCCGAAGTGGACGGCGTGGAGGTCGTCGTGCGTCCTGCATACTGGGACAAGGCATGCGCCGACCTCGTCAAGCGCGACAGGATCCTGAAGAAACTGATTCCGAAGTTCGGTCCCGCGCATCTCGTGAAGCGCGGCGACCCGTTCGTCACGCTCGCGCGTTCGGTCGTCGGCCAGCAGATTTCGGTGCCGTCCGCGCAGTCGCTGTGGGCGCGCATCGAGGACGCCTGTCCGAAACTCGCACCACAGCCGGTGATCCGCCTCGGCGCGGACAAGCTGATCGCGTGCGGGTTGTCGAAGCGCAAGACGGAATACATCCTCGATCTCGCGCAGCATTTCGTGTCGGGTGCGCTGCACGTCGACAAATGGACGTCGATGGACGACGAGGACGTGATCGCCGAACTCACGCAGATCCGCGGCATCAGCCGCTGGACGGCCGAGATGTTCCTGATCTTCAACCTGTCGCGGCCGGACGTGCTGCCGCTCGACGACCCGGGCCTGATCCGCGCGATCAGCGTCAATTACTTCAGCGGGGAACCTGTCACGCGCAGCGAGGCGCGCGAGGTCGCGGCCAACTGGGAACCGTGGCGCACCGTCGCGACCTGGTACATGTGGCGCAGCCTCGATGCGCCCGACGCCGACGCCTGAGTGCCGGCTATCGGGTTTTAAACATCAATAGTTGAGAGTCGGTTTTGTGCGTCGCCCGCGCGGGTAGAATACGCGCTGCCGCAAGACCCAAGGATTCGAACACATGAAGACCACGTTTCTGGATTTCGAACAGCCGATCGCCGAACTCGAGGCCAAGATCGAAGAGCTGCGATTCGTGCAGGACGACTCGGCTGTCGATATTTCGGAAGAAATCGAGCGGCTGTCGAAGAAAAGCCAGCAACTGACGAAAGACCTCTACGCGAACCTGTCGCCGTGGCAGGTTTCGCAGATCGCGCGGCACCCGCAGCGTCCGTACACGCTCGATTACGTTGCGGAACTGTTTACCGATTTTCACGAGTTGCACGGCGACCGTGCATTCGCGGACGATCTGTCGATCGTCGGCGGTCTCGCGCGCTTCGGCGGCCATCCGTGCATGGTGATCGGTCACCAGAAGGGCCGCGACACGAAGGAGCGCGCCGCGCGCAACTTCGGGATGCCGCGTCCGGAGGGCTATCGCAAGGCCGAACGCCTGATGCGTCTCGCCGAGAAGTTCGGGTTGCCGATCTTCACGTTCGTCGACACGCCGGGCGCGTACCCGGGCATCGGCGCGGAAGAGCGCGGCCAGTCGGAGGCGATCGGCCGCAACCTGTACGTGATGGCCGAGCTGAAGACGCCGATCATCACGACGGTGATCGGCGAGGGCGGTTCGGGCGGCGCGCTCGCGATCGCCGTGGCCGACACCGTGATGATGCTGCAGTTCTCGACGTACTCGGTGATCTCGCCGGAAGGCTGCGCGTCGATCCTGTGGAAGAGCGCCGCGAAGGCGCCGGAAGCCGCGGAAGCGCTGGGCCTGACCGCGCACCGCCTGAAGGCGCTCGGCCTGATCGACAAGATCATCAACGAGCCGCTCGGCGGCGCGCATCGCGATCCGAAGGGCATGGCTGCGCTGTTGCGCCGCGCGCTCGCCGATTCGCTGCGCCAGTTCCAGGGCATGAGCATCGATGCGTTGCGCGAGCGTCGCTTCGAACGCCTGATGGCCTACGGCAAGTTCAAGGAAACCACGCCGGGCGCATGACCGGCCGCGTGTTCAATACGCGCGCCGCTGCGCGCGCGTCCCTCTCGTGATCCCACCGACCGAATTCTCCGCCGACCGCGTCGTACTCGACGCGGTCGGCGTTGCGCTTTCCGGCATGCCGTCCGATGCACGCATCGCGATCGCCTACAGCGGCGGCCTCGATTCGACGGTGCTGCTCGACGCGGCCGTGCGTGTCGCGGGCGCGTCGCGTTGCGTCGCGCTGCACGTGCATCACGGCCTGAGCGCGAACGCCGACGCGTGGGTCGCGCATGCCGAAGGGCAAGCGGCCCGGCTCGGCGTCGAATTCGAATCGATGCGCGTCGACGTGCCGCGCGACAGCGGCCTCGGTATCGAGGCGACTGCGCGCGAGCGACGCTATGCCGCGCTCGATGCGATGTGCGAGCGCCATGGCGCGGCCACGCTATGGCTCGCGCAGCATGCGGACGACCAGGCCGAGACCGTGCTGCTGCAACTGTTGCGCGGCGCGGGGATCGCGGGGCTCGCCGCCATGGCGCCGCGCTACCGTCCCGACGGCGTGAGCGTCGAGCGTGTGCGCCCGTTGCTGAGATTGTTGCGCGCGCAACTTGAGCGCTATGCGGCACAGCACGCGCTTGAATGGATCGACGACGAATCGAACAGCGACACGCGCTACGCGCGCAATGCGCTGCGCATCGACGTGCTGCCGGCACTGGCCGTGCATTTCCCGGGCTTTCGCGACGCGCTCGGTCGCGCGGCCCAGCATGCGGCCGCCGCGCAGCGGCTGCTCGACGATCTGGCCGAACTGGATTTCGCCGCCGCCGCGCGCGATGACGGGCGGGCGCTGTCGCGCGAATCGCTGGTTGCATTCGACGACACGCGCGGCGCGAACCTGCTGCGCTTCTGGATGCGCCAGCTTGGTTTGCCGGGCGCGTCGGCCGCCCGGCTCGCCAACATGATGCGGCAGTTGCGCGCCGCGCACGACGCGCATGCGCTGCGCGTCGATCACGCGCGGCAGTGCCTGCGGCTCTATCGCGATGTCGTCTACTGGGAAGCGGGCGACAGCGCCGACCCGGCCGACGACGGCACTGGCACGCCGCACCCGGAAGCGGCGCTTGTGTGGGACGGGCAGGAAGTCTGGCACCTGCCCGGATGGCGCGGCACGTTCGTGTTCGCGCCGGCCGACGCGGGAAGCGCCGGCGCGGTGCCGGAGGCGCTGCTGCGCGGCGCGCGGCTCGCCGCGCGCGCCCGGGCGGGCGGCGAACGGATGCGCACCTCGCCGGGCGGGCCGGGCCGGACGCTGAAGAACCTGTTCCAGGAGCGCGGCGTGCCGGCATGGCAGCGCGATGTGCCGCTGCTGTTCGCGGGCGACCGGCTGATCTACGTGCCGCGGCTTGGCGTGAACCGCGACGGCGAGTTGCCCGACGGCGGGCCGTCCGGCGGCGGCGCGTGGCGCCGGATCGAATGGCGTCCCGACCTGCTGATCGCGTAACGGCGGGCAGGCTTTTGGCGGCGCGATGGCGCGCCCATTTTCACCATTTGGTAAACAGCGCCGGAACGGCCACAGACACGGCGCGCGGCTTGTCAAGCGGGCTTCTATCGGGTACGCTCGGACGTTTGCTCGGCTCGATTTTTGAGCGATTTGTGCAGGTTTCCCGCGTGACGTACCCGGTTTGCGCGGCCTGATCGGCCTTCCGGGCAAAATCCGTCACGCTTGCGCGTTGCGTCCCAGCCGTCTCCCTCGTCGTCCGTCCACAGCCACAAGCCGCGTGACCGAACGGCAACGCGGCCTGCCCAGCGCACCCGTGCGGTCTTTCCTCCAGTTCAGAACGACAATGGCACTCATCGTACACAAATACGGCGGCACTTCGATGGGCTCGGTCGAGCGCATCAAGAACGTCGCGAAACGCGTCGCAAAATGGCATCAGGCCGGGCACCAGTTGGTGGTCGTGCCTTCGGCGATGTCCGGCGAAACCAACCGTCTGCTCGGTCTTGCGAAAGAGATTTCGAGCCAGCCGAGCCCGCGTGAGCTCGACATGATCGCGTCGACCGGCGAGCAGGTCAGCGTCGGCCTGCTGTCGATCGCGCTGCAGGAAATCGGCGTCGAGGCCGTGAGCTACGCCGGCTGGCAAGTACCGATCAAGACCGACAGCGCGTTCACGAAAGCGCGCATCCACTCGATCGACGACGAGCGCGTCAAGGCCGACCTGAACGCAGGCAAGGTCGTGATCATCACAGGCTTCCAGGGCGTCGATCCGGACGGCCACATCACGACGCTGGGCCGGGGCGGCTCGGACACGTCGGCGGTGGCGGTCGCGGCTGCGCTGGGTGCCGAAGAGTGCCTGATCTACACGGACGTCGATGGCGTCTACACGACCGATCCGCGTGTCGTCGAAGAGGCGCGACGCCTCGATCGCGTGACGTTCGAGGAGATGCTGGAAATGGCCAGCCTCGGCTCGAAGGTCCTGCAGATCCGCTCGGTCGAATTCGCCGGCAAATACCAGGTGAAGACGCGCGTGCTGTCGAGCCTGACCGATCCGCTGATTGCGCTCGACGAAGAAATGCGCTCGGGCACCCTGATTACTTTTGAAGAAGACGAGACCATGGAAAAGGCAGTCATTTCCGGCATCGCGTTCCAGCGCGACGAAGCACGCATTGCTGTGATGGGCGTGCCCGACAAGCCGGGCATCGCGTATCAGATCCTCGGCCCGGTTGCCGACGCGAACGTCGACGTCGACATGATCATCCAGAACCAGAGCGTCGAAGGCAAAACCGACTTCACGTTCACGGTCGGCCGTGGCGATTACCAGAAGGCGATGGACATCCTCACCAACCAGGTGAAGGGCCATGTGAACGCCGAGCAGGTGCAGGGCGACCCGAAGGTGTCGAAGGTGTCGGTCGTCGGCGTCGGCATGCGTTCGCACGTGGGCGTCGCGAGCAAGATGTTCCGCACGCTGTCGGAAGAGGGCATCAACATCCAGATGATCTCGACGTCCGAAATCAAGATTTCGGTGCTGATCGACGAGAAATACATGGAGCTGGCCGTCCGCGCGCTGCACAAGGCATTCGAACTCGACCAGGCATGATGAAATTTTCGTGATGCGTTGACGAAAATGCATCACGGAAATTGACGCGCGGTTCGAAACCCTATACTATCTCGTTCTCGTCGCACTGCCTCCCTGGTGCGAGCGAAAGTTTGGGAGACGTGGCCGAGAGGTCGAAGGCACTCCCCTGCTAAGGGAGCATCTGGGCCAAAACCTGGATCGAGGGTTCGAATCCCTCCGTCTCCGCCAAAAGCGGTGAGAAAGCCCCGTAAGTTCAAGGACTTACGGGGCTTTTTGTTTTTCAGCCCATCAGTAGGCCCATCATCGAGCGTTGACTGGATTGTTGTCGTTCAGCACATCATCCAAACCTTCGGGCAGGGTTGGATGCCGATCCCCATGCATTCATCGACGCACTGCTGAACCAGCCGCTTTCTTCCTTGCCGCGTTGACGGCTAGTAGTCGCCCGGCAACAGAAAGGTCGTTGCCGACCTGTCCGATTCCGTGATGACCCAGACGGTTTGTCCGTTCGGGAGGACGTAGCTGGACAGCAGGCGCAGGCCGGCGTCGACCGATCGCTCGTTTTGCTGGCGATCCGACTCGGGGAGATCACCCCAATCGCCACGAATGTGGCGGATCAGCAGGTCAATGGTCGAGACGCGTGCGGCGTTCATGACATCCACGGCGGCGGGTGTGGCGAAGATCCGACCGAGCTTGAAGCGCGGGCCGGCACGGTGAGTAGACGGCAGATTCACGAAATACTCCTGGTAATAGACGAGCACGGGCCTCCGGATGAACCGGATACCGATTTCGTTGAATGGGTGGGGAAAGACGAGACGCAGGACGCGTCCCGGAATTACCGGACTTCGGAGGCGAGCGCGTTCGGGTAGTGCTTCGCGAGGATCTTGTTCATTTGGTCGACCAGATCCGCGCGCTTGAAGGTCAGATGGCCGTTGCCATTTTTGAACCAGCGTAAATGGAAATAGTCGTGCTCGACCTCGGTTCGTCGGGCTTGCCAGGTGTCGGAGATGAGGCAGTACGCGCCGTTGCGGTGATCCGGTTCCGGCTTACTGTCGAGGATGCAGAACACTCGGATTAGATCGTCCAGCTCGTTCGTGACGCGGAAATTTGGGGAACCGGAACTGAGCAGGTAGCGCACGATGATGCGCTTGCCGAACTTGAAGGGCTGATTCGTTTTGTAATTCCACGACAGCCGCTTGAAGCACTGAAGCACGCCGCGTTCGAACATGTCGCCGCGTGCGCCATAGAGCTGCGCGAATGTCGCTTCGATGTTGGCGGCCGTCAGTTCGGGTAACCGTTGATCTGATCCTTGCCCTTGAGCGTGCCGGATTGCCCGGTGCGCGCGAGCGCCCACAGCTTGCGCCCTTCCTTCAGTACGCCGGCCGTCTCGAGCTGGAACCCGCCGATCTCCGTCAGATCGCGATAAAACTCCAGGATCTCTTCGGGTTGCACGACCTGATAGCGTGCGCTCACAACGGACAGCGGTGCCTTGTTGTCCGAGCGGTACAGCACCTTCTGTTCAGGAAACGCGTGGATCGAGCCGAGATTGCGGTTGCCAGCCGCGACGAAGCGTACTTCGGCCTCTTCGATCCGCCAGTCCATCCCGGCGGCGCGCGCCCAGACTTCGAGCGGTTGTTTCGGGGCGAGCTTGTTGCCAAGACCGTGCCACGGTTCGGCGCCCACGTAGGCCATCGATTGAACGAGATGCATAAGAAAACTCCTATTGAAAAATCACAGTGCATAAAGCCCGGCCGAGGCCGAGCGGAACGAAATCAATGAAGGAAATGAGACGGGAAGCGGGCTAGCGTGGTTGAACGCTGAAGGTGCGTCCGCAGGCGAGGCATCGCCAGTTGTCGAGAATTTTTTGGTCGACGGCTTCGCCAAAGGCGGCACCGGTTGCACAACCAGCGGCGCCAGCGATCAGACCAGCGAGGATCGCGCCTGCTACGCCACCGCAGGCCGAGCCGATCGGACCGGCGATCAATCCGGCCGTTGCGCCGGCCTCCGCGCCAGACAATGCAAGCGCGACAGCACTGGTCGCGCCGGCCGCTGCACCAACGGTTCCGCCAATACGGCGTACGACGTGGCGCGGTTCCGTACGGGGCGATTGACATTGCGGACACGGATAAATTGGCCCCGAGCCGGGACGGTAATGGGTGGATTCAGCGGTATCCGATCGAGACGGGCCAGTGGACCAGGACGCTTCGTCGTCATCGAACGGGCGGTGATCATGCATGAGTTGTAGCCTCCCTGCGAATCTTGCCGACGTACTTGCAGTGGCATGCGGCCACCAGTATCCCGCCGACGAACGCGAGCGCGAACGCGGCGAGGTAATTGAGGGGAGAGGGATAGAGCATGGCTGGTTTCCTGAGAATGGACCAAAGCGATCTGATGTGACGGTTGGCCGATGCTGATGGGGCGTCCGGCAATTGAGCGCTTTCGACCTTTTGCGCGAATCAGACGACACGGACCGGGCTCAGTGAAATGCCGAGCCGAAGCTGTGGCCGCACGTCAGACACCGATGGTTGTCGAATACGTTGTCGTCGAGCACGGCGCCGACAGCGGAGCCGGCGACAGAACCGGCTGCGCTGCCGAGCAGGCCGGCTACGACCGCACCCGCCAGTCCGCCGAATACAGCGCCGACCGGTCCGCCGATCGCGCCAACGGCTGCGCCGGCTTCGGCGCCGGACAACGCCATCGCAAAACCACCGGTCGCGCCGGCGACACTGCCGATCGTGCTACCGGTTCTGCGACCGACATTGAGCGTTTCAATACGAGCCGAGCCGCAATGCGGGCAGCCATGTGTGTCCGCCGGGGACGCGGCAGCTTCCGTCAGCCGCTGCGGCGCGTAGGAGAAGTAGTCAGGAGGCGGCGCATGGCGTGCCTCCGAAGTGGGCGACGCGGTTTCGAAAAGCGGTTCGTCAAACTCGGGCGGTGCGAACGACGAGCGAGCGGATGCTGCGTGGCTTGACGATACTGAAGCTGGGCGGCGTAGAGCGTCCAGCGCATGATCGGGATACGGGGCCTGCGCTTCCCATTCATCGTGTTCGTCGATCGCGCAGGACGATGGAGAGGACGGAGCGGGGGTTTTAGGGGAAGTCGGACGATCTTTGGTTGCGAGCCAGTAGAACCCGAACGCGAACATCGCAACGAGCAAGAGTGCCAGGCCGATCAGCACGGCGGTATAGAGAGTGGAATTCACGAAGTCTCCTGAACGAAGTGCGTCGATGCGGAAGTGCATCGGCGGAGCGGCCGTAGCTGGCCGTGTTCGGGAAAGTGATATGTGGTTCAAAAATTCTGCATTCCGGCGGCGAGCAGGGCGTCCGGCGAAAGTCGTGTTGCAAACTGGAGACAGGCTGCATCGCACGGGCGTCTACTTTCGCTAGTGGATGATCCGTGGATTAACGGCGGCGAGAAATGTCAAACCATCCTATTTGAGATAGTGGGCGTTTAAATAATTTAGATGGTTTTCTGGATTTGCGAAAAAGCGACGCGATTCTGATTGCTCTCTTACGATGGCGCGTAGACGACGATGTCTGCATGCGCGCAGCCTCAATAAATCAACGATTCGCTCGCATCGGACGCGGAGGCGATGCCCCGCAGTGTCCGTTACCTCGTGGTCCACACCTCAGGCTTTCAGGCTCATCATTTCTTATCAAATAGCGTATTCAAGTGTCAATTTTTTATTTTCAAGATTTATGAAGGGTGGCGCGTATTCGATCTTGAATGTGTCGTGATTCTGTTCATGTGGTGATGCGTGCTGGCTTTACCCACGGGCACCCCTGACGAGGCCTTGCAATTTCTGACAGTGCGGTAGAGCACATTTCGATACATTCGCGGCGAGAGACCAATCATTCCGCAGCCAGCACGAGTGAAAAGGAATCGAGAGACTTCGGCAACGTCGAATCGACGTTGAGAAGCGTTTCCGTACTTGCGCAGCGTGTTCAGCCACCGTTCTTTGACGTTCGACATGAGCGTTTGCCGCAGCCATGAATAAGAACCAATATCGTCTGGTATTCAGCCGCGTGCGCGGCATGTTGATTGCAGTCGAAGAGACTGCCAGCTCGTCGGGGAAAGCGAGCGCGGGTGAAACCGCGCGGGCCACAGGAAGCGGTGGGCTGCATGCCCTCGCGCAGTTCGGAATGCGTCACGCGGCGTTCGCCGCGTTGCTTGCGGCAGGCATGACGCCGATGTGGTCGAGTGCGCAGGTCGTGGGTGCAGGTGCGAATGCACCGTCGGTGATCCAGACGCAGAACGGCCTCCAACAAGTCAACATCACCAAGCCGAGCGGCGCGGGTGTGTCGCTGAACACCTATTCGCAATTCGACGTACCCAAACAAGGCGTTATCGTCAATAACTCGCCTGTTTTGACGAACACACAGCAAGCGGGATACGTCAACGGCAACCCGAACCTCAGCCCGAACGGTTCGGCCAGGATCATCATCAACCAGGTCAACAGCTCGAACCCTTCACAACTGAAAGGTTTCGTTGAGATCGCAGGCCAACGTGCGGAGATGATCATTTCCAATCCGTCTGGTTTGGTGGTCGATGGTGGCGGCTTTATCAATACCTCGCGTGCAATCCTGACGACCGGCACGCCGAATCTGAATGCGGACGGATCGCTGGCGGGTTTCAACGTTACACGCGGCCTCATCACCGTTCAAGGCGCTGGCCTGAATGCCACAAATGTGGATCAGGTCGATCTGATAGCGAGAGCCGTACAAGCCAATGCAGCCATTTATGCGACGAACCTGAATGTGGTCGCAGGCGCGAATCAGGTCAATCACGACACGCTCCAGGCAACACGAATCCAGGGGGACGGTGCGGCGCCGGCCGTCGCGATCGACGTGGGCCAACTGGGCGGTATGTACAGTAATCGCATTTTTTTGGTCGGAGCAGAAGGGGGCGTCGGTGTCCGGAACGCGGGGACGATCGCGGCGGACGCGATGGGTCTGACGCTGACCACCGACGGGCGGCTGATTCAGTCGGGAAAGATTTCGTCGACCGGTAACGTCGCCATTTCGGCGGCAGGTGGAGTCGAGAACAGCGGCACGACCTATGGTCAGCAGTCGGTTTCAGTGAATACCGGCGCGGATGTGGTCAATACCGGCACGCTCGCCGCGCAACACAACGTCGGCGTGACGGCGGGTTCGCTGAATTCGACGGGACTGCTTGGCGCAGGCGTGGACAGCAACGGCACCGTCACGCAAGCTGGCGACTTGCAACTCGCGACGACCAGCCAATTGAGCGCCACCGGTAAAAACGTTGCGGGTGGCAACGTGACGGCGAAAGGCTACGGCGTGAATCTCGCCGGCAGCACGACCGCCGCGAACGGCAACCTGTCGTTGACCGCGACCAACGGCGACGTGAATCTCACGAATGCAACGACGAGCGCGCAAGGGGCGGTGACGGCGAACGCGGCGGGCACGGTCATCAATGACCACGGTAACCTGACGAGCGGTGGCAGCACGACGCTGACGGGCGGCAACGTATCGAACCAAGGCGGCAATGTGTCGTCGCAGGGACCGCTGTCGGTGACGGCGGCGGGGCAACTCGCCAACCAGTCCGGCGTGCTCGTTTCGCAGAGCACGATGGCGTTGCGTGGCGGCGCCATCGCGAACAATCAAGGCACGATCCAGAGTGCGGGGCACGCCGATGTCAATGGGACGACGATCGACAATACCGCCGGTCGAGTCACGTCTCTCGGTACTGACGGCCTGGTATTGACGGCGACCGGTCAGCTCGTGAATGCGGCCGGCACGACGGCGAACGGCGTGCAAGGCGGCGTGATCGGCGGCAATGGCGACGTGGCCGTGCAGGGCGGCAATATCGCCAACCACGGCACGATCACGTCCAATACGAATCTCCACGTTTCCGGCCAGTCGGTCGACAACACCAGCGGGTCCTTGCAGGCTGCTCAGAATGTGGTCGTCGACGCCGGCGCACACCTGACCAACAGCGGCGGCACGATTGCCGGGCAGAGCGCGACATTGAGCGGTGCGACCCTCGACAACAGCTTGGGCACCGTGCAGGCTGGGCAGGTTGCGTTGAACGCATCCACTGTTGTGAACCATGGCGGCACGATCACGCAGACCGGCACTGGCGCGATGGCCGTCAATGTCTCGGGCACGCTCGACAATTCGAGCGGCGGCACGCTGCAAACCAACAGTACGGACGTGACGCTGGCTCCGGCTGCGCTGGTTAATGATGGCGGCACGATCGTCCACGCGGGTACCGGCACGCTGACACTGGGCAACGGCACGGGCTCGGTATCGAACGTAGGCGGCAAGATCGCGAGCAACGGTCAGGTTATTGCTAAAGCCGGCAGCCTGAACAACACGTCGGGATCGATCAACGCTCAAACCGGGCTGACGGCGGCGGTCAGCGGTGCGTTGAACAATACGAACGGCAAGCTGTTATCCAACACGGCCGTCGGCTTGACGAGCGCCACGCTGACGAACGACGGCGGCCAGATCGGTGCGAGCACGAATGCGACGATTCACACAGGGTCGATGACGAACCAGGGCGGCTCGATCGTTGCCCCGAGCCTGTCGGTGACCGCCGATTCGACGCTCGACAACAGCGGCGGCACGCTCGAAGCGAACCAAATGGCGCTGACCACGCCGAACCTGACGAACCACGGCGGGACGATCACGCAGTATGGATCGTCGGCGATGGGCGTCAACGTGAGCGGCTCGCTGGACAACTCCGCAGGCGGCGTGATCCAGACGAACAGCACGGACCTGACGCTTGCCCCGGCCCAACTGAACAATGCCGGCGGGACGATCACGCATGCCGGCACGGGCACGTTGACGATTGAACCTGGCAATGGTGCGAGCGCGTTGAACAACGCAGCAGGGACTATCGTCACCAAGGGTCAAGCGGTGGTCGACGCGAGCACGTGGGACAACTCGGGCGGTATCCTCGCGGCGCAAGGCGGCATCAACGCAACGATCGCGGGTGACGTGAACAACGCGCAAGGGCTGATTCGTTCTGGCGCGTCCCTGTCGCTCACCAATGGTGGCGCGCTAGTGAACCAGGCCGGCCACATTCAGGCTGGCCAGTCGACGGCGGGCGACACGAGCACGCTCAGCATCCAGTCGGCATCGATCAACAATGCCGATGGCTCGATTGCCGATCTTGGCGCCGGCAAGATGACCGTGCAAGGCGGCAGCCAGATCACCAATAGTCACGCGGGCGGTGTGTCGGGCATGGGCGCGATCACCGGTAACGGCGACGTGACGGTCAGCGCGGCATCGATTTCCAACACGCAGGGCGGACAACTGAGCGGCGCGAGCCTCCACGTTCGAGGGACGGCCCTGGACAACAGCGGCGGGCAGATCGGCAACGTCGCGAATTCGAGCGGCGACGTGGACGTGACGACGACCGGCGCGATCACGAACACGAACGGGCAGATCAGCTCGACGCATGACTTGACGGTAACGGCTCCGACGCTGCGGGGCGGCGGCACGTATAGCGCGGCTCACGATGCCAACGTGAACCTGCAGGGCGACTTCTCGGTAACGCCGGATTATCAGTTCAACGTCGGCCACGATCTTGCTTTCACGTTGCCTGGCACGTTCGACAACAGCGGCAACGTACAGTCGGTCAACAATCTGAGCGTCAACGCGGGCAACATCGTCAACTCCGGCGCACTGTCGGCCGGTGGGCTGCTGCATACGCAATCGACCAACCTGACCAACACGGGTGCGATCGTGGGCGGCAGTACGTCGCTCAACGCAACGGGCACGGTGTCGAACCTCGCGCCGACCGCGCTGATTGGTGCGTCGGACAGTAACGGCACGCTCGAAATCCTCGCCAACGACATTGAGAACCGTGACGACACCACGGCGACCGATACGATGGCGACGACGGCCATCTTCGGCATGGGCAAGGTCGTGCTCGCGGGCGGCAAGGATGCCAGCGGCAACTATACGAACGCAGCCCTGATCAACAACTCGTCGGCGCTGATCCAGTCAGGCGGCGATATGGAGCTGCACGCCAATCAGGTGACGAACACGCGTCGGGTGATGACGACCTCGACCGGTTCCGTTGATCCGGCGACGCTGGCGCAGTTCGGTATTCCGATCAAGGGGCAAACCGGCCAGGTGGGTGTGAAGGACCCGACCAGTATCGGCGGCGTGTATACCGATCCGCCCCATGGCGGTCAGTGGAACAGTACGTATCAATACACGACTTACTACGCGGATAGCGCGACGGCGACGACCGTGACGGGGATCAGCCCGGCCGCGCAAATCGCGTCGGGCGGCAACATCGATGCGTCCACGACCGGGAACCTGAAAAACTACTGGAGCAGTATCACGGCGGTCGGCAATATCAAGATGCCGCAGCATTACGATGGCGACGGTTGGGCCGCGACCGGCCAGCAGGCGCCGAGCGTGACCGTGTCGTATTCCGGGCAGTATCACTACAACAACTACGACAATAGCGAATACAACTGGCAGTTGCCGTTCGGCAACGCGCCGTTCGTCACGAGCCGCCCGGGCGGTTATACGCAGGCGGCGCCGGCGTCGGTCAAGCAATATTCGTTGCCGGACTACCATTCGACCTTGGGCTCGAACGGCACGATTTCCGGAACAGGCGTGAGCATCAATAATACGGCCGGCAACGCGTCGATTCCGTCGCTTGGCCTGCTGCCGGGGCAAGCCGTCCCGGGGTTGACGATCGGTGGCTTGAGCGGCAACGCGAGCGGCACGAAGTCGGGCGCGTCGGCGGTGCACGGTGGCGTCACGACCGTCGATCCGGTCATTGCCGGCGCGACGGCGTTGAATGTGCTGAACAACCTCACGATTCCGCAGGGCGGCTTGTACAGGCCGGACCCGTCGCCGAACGCGAACTACGTGATCGAGACGAACCCGGCGTTTACGAACCAGAAGAATTTCATTTCGAGCGACTACTTCTTCGGTCAGCTCGGCGTCGACCTCACCCATATTCCGAAGCGTCTGGGTGATGGCTTCTACGAACAGCAACTGGTACGCAATCAGGTCACGGCGCTGACCGGCCGTGCGGTGCTGGGTCCGTACACGGACCTGCAGGCGATGTACCAGTCGCTGTTGGCGGCGGGCGCGGCGTTGGACAAGCAGCTTGATTTGCCGATCGGTGCGAGTCTGTCCGCCGATCAGGTATCGAAGCTGACCGGTAACGTCATCATGATGGAAACGCGCGTGGTTGACGGCCAGTCGGTGCTGGTACCGGTCGTCTACCTCGCGAAGGCGAACCAGCAGAACGTCAACGGCCCGCTGATTACTGCAACCGACATCGATTTGAAGGACGCGCAGAACTTCACGAACAGCGGCACGGTGAAGGCGGACAACACGCTATCGATTCAGGGCAAGCAGATCGACAACGCGTTCGGCGCGCTGCAAAGCGGCGGGCTGATGTCGTTAACGACGACGGGCAATGTCGATTTGACGTCGGCGAAGGTCAAGGCAGGTGATCTGAACATCGACGCGGGCGGCAACTTGATTCTCGATACTGCGACGAAGGCCGATACGCGCGTGAGTCGCGACGGTGCGACGAGTGTCACGACCACGCTTGGGCCGATCGCTCAACTTGACGTGACCGGTGATGCTGCGATCAAGACGGGTGGAAATTTTCAGCAAAAGGCCGGCAACTTGTCGGTCGGCGGCGATCTTGGCATGAATGTCGGGGGTAACTGGGATCTCGGTGCGGTCCAAACGGGCGAACACAAGATCGTGCAGCGCGCAAACGGCGTGTCGAACACAGACATCAACAATGTAGTCGGCAGCGCGGTGAAGGTCGGCGGCGTATCGAGTATCGGTGTTGGTGGGAACATCACTGCGCAAGGTGCGCAAATTGAGTTCGGCCAGGGCGGCACGGTCGCGGCGAAGGGCAATATCTCGCTTGGCACTGCGAGTGCGACGTCGACCGTGAACAGCAACAGTTCCGGCAGCGACAGTCACGGCAGCTATGCGGAGACGCTGCATACGTCCGACCAGGCGCTGACCGGTACAACGCTCAACGGCGGCGACACGGTCACGCTTGCGTCGGGTAAGGATCTTACGATCATCGGCAGTACGATCAGCCTCGACAAAGGCAATGCGAACCTGTTGGCAGCAGGCGATGTGAACATCGGTGCGGCAACTGAAACACATGAGCTGAATTCGCACGAAACGCACAGCCACAGCAATGTCGTCAGTGGCGCGAAGATTGCGAGCGGCATTGACCAGACGGCAACGTACAGTCAGGGCAGCACGGTATCGGCCGATGGCGTCAACATCGTCAGCAACCGCGACATCAACGTGACGGGCAGCAATGTCGTCGGCACGAACGACGTCACGTTGCAGGCAAAGCGCGACGTCAACATCAAGACCTCGCAAGACACGACTCAATCGTCCAGCTATTACGAGAAGAAGGAATCGGGTCTGCTCACGAATGGCGGTCTGTCGGTGACGATGGGTTCGCGCTCGACCGCACAGCAAGATCAAGCAAGCTCGGTGACGAATCATGGCAGCGTGATTGGATCGTCGCAGGGTAACGTCACGATCCAGGCCGGGAAGGATGCGACGATTACGGGCAGCACGGTCGTTGCCGGCCAGGATGTTGGAATCACAGGCCAGAACGTGACCGTGAATGCTGCCTACGACACCTACAAAGATGCGCAATCGCAGCAGTTCAGCCAATCGGGTCTGAGCGTCGGATTGGGCGGCGGTCTGGTTGGACTCGGGCAGTCGATGGCGAGTGCGGTGCGCCAGGGCCAACAGTCGGGCGATTCGCGTCTCGCTGCGGTGCAGGCCGTGGCGGCGGCCGAGCAGGCTTACCAGAACCGTGGCGGCATCAAGGACGCGGCCAATGCCCTGTCGAACGGCAATGTGAGCGAGGCCGCCAAGGGCGTTCAGGTGCAGATCAGCATCGGTTCGAGCCATAGCAGCAGCAATTCAACAACATCGATCACGAACGCGAAAGGTTCGTCGGTCATCGGTAACGGCAACGTATCTATCACAGCGACTGGTACGCAGGACGCGAATGGCAACGCTCAGGCAGGAACTGGGAATATCGGGATGACTGGGGCGACGGTTCTCGGCAAGAATGTCGCGCTCGATGCGAACAACGCGATCACGCTGCAAAGCGCGCAGAGTACTGAGCAGGACACGAGTTCGAATAGTTCCAGCGGGTGGAACGCCGGAGTTGGGATTGGGGTTGGAAAAAATACCGGTATCAGCGTATTCGCGAACGGTACGAACTCGCACGGCCAAGGCAACGGCGACAGCGTCACGCAGTCCAATACGACTATTACGGCGGGCAACGCGCTAACGTTGCGATCGGGCGGCGATACGACGCTGACAGGTGCGCAGGTGTCGGGCGACAAAGTCAAGGCCGATGTCGGTGGCAATCTGACGATGACGAGCGTTCAGGATACGTCGAACTACACCAGCAACCAGCACAACAGTGGTGTCAGCGGCACCTTCACGTTCGGTTATGGCGGTGGGGTTGATGCGTCGATTGGCCATACCGGCATTGATGCGAATTATGCGTCGGTGAATCAGCAAACCGGGATCGTGGCTGGCAAGGGGGGCTTCGATGTAAATGTGGCGAACCATACGCAACTGAACGGTGCGCAGATTGCCAGTGCAGCACCGGCTGAAAGCAACAATCTGACGACTGGCAGTTTGGGTTTCTCGAATGTCCAGAATTCGATGTCGTATTCGGCGTCGACAGAAGGGTTCTCGACATCGAGTGGTCCGAGCTTTGCGCAGACAAGTGATCATGCGAGCGGGGTCACGCAGGCAGCGGTGAGTCCGGCGAAGATCGTTGTGAAGTCCGATCAACAGGACGGTACCGATAGCACGGCAGGTCTGTCGCGTGACACGGCGAGCGCGAATCAGACCGTGCAAAACACGTTTAATTTGCAGCAGGTTCAGAACGATCTGGCTTTCGCGCAAGCGTTCGGCAAGGCAGCAACCTTCGCGGTTGCGGAAGCCGCGACGCAACTGGAGAACAGTAGTCCGCAGATGAAGGCGCTGTTCGGTGAAGGCGGCGCAGGGCGTGATGTCCTGCATGCAGCGGTCGCTGCGATTGGCGCGGCGTTGTCGGGCGGGAATGTGGCTGGCGCGGTCGCCGGTTCGGTTGCTGGCGACGTATTGCAGTCACTGGCCCAGCCTATTATTGATCAGGCGGTTAGTCAGTTGCCGTTGGACGCGCAGGCGGCAGCGCGCAAGGCGTTGAACGAAGTTGTCGCCACGGCTGGCGGAGCGGCAGGTGGTGCGCTGGCGGGTGGTGGGTCGGGTACGCTCGCAGGTGCGGGTGCTGCCGCGAACAATGAGCTTTACAATCGTCAACTGCACCAAAGCGAGGCCGAAAAACTCCAGCAATTGCAGAAAAATCAGTCATCGGAGGAGCAATATCGGCTTGCTGCAGCGGAATGTGCGCTTGTGCATTGTGCGGACAATATCCCGGACAGTGACCCGAAGAAGGCGATACTGCAAAAAATGCAGAATGACGGTTCACAGTTTACCTACGAGAAGGATGTTCTGACGAAGGCTGGTGCATTCGATGGATACACCAAATTGGATCGCCTGAACGATGCCTACGATCGAAATCAGGTTTCGAATCGCCTTGTGGGGGCGGTGCAAGGCGTGACAGGTGTGGCGACCGGAACGGCGGCGGCATTAGGTGGTTGCTACACCCTGGTTGGTTGTATCGCGGGGGGGGCTGTTGCTGGTATAAGCTTCGATTATGCGAAAGCTGGTTTTACTCAGGCAGTAAACGGTAATCCGACGCCGACCTATGGTGAGCTCGCGCTGCAGAGTCTAGGGATGAGTCCGGGGGCGGCCGCGATGACGTACGCGGCATTGGGTCTCGGAGCAACGGTTGGCAGTGTGGCCGCAAATAATGCAGCGGTACAGGCGGCGTCGAAGGGGGTGCCCCAGTCGAACGAGTCGATTCAGGCTGGGATTAAGAATGATCTGGCGCAGCAGGTTGCTGATTTGCGGTCAACTTTGACGGGTAGCGCAAAAACGAGTGGAAACGTAGGTGTGGCGCAGATCAATATTCAGGGTATTCAGCCGACGATGGCAGCATCGAGTCAAATTTCTACTCCGACAGCAGAGCAACAAGCCTTGGGATTCGTAGGAAAGGTACCAGAGACGTTTCCCAGTTCCAACGTATGGACGTCGGGGAATGATCCAATTCTTCTTAATCGAAGTGCCGATTCTGAGGCTAAGATACTGAATAACATTGCTGCTCAGCTTGGGGACAATACGTCGGTTTCTGGGGCTATTAATCTACTTACAGAGCGTGCCCCGTGTGCAAGTTGCTCGAATGTGATTCAGCAATTCCAGGAAAAATATCCAAACATTAAAGTTAATGTGATGGATAATGGTGGTGTCATTAGGCCAACCAAATCGGGTAAGTGAATGAGCTCAAGAAGAGAAGATCGAGTGCCATATGAAACAATTAAGGCGTTGGCATTGGATGCATATTTCAATTTCTGCAGAGACAGCGCTCTTATGGAAAGAGCTTCTCACAGGGAGGTGTTGGGGCACGTCGATCTAAATTTCGAAGGCGTGTATGAATCTCAGATCGAAAATCTAATGCTTTGTGTTGTTCAATTGGTGCTGTCGGGTGGATGGTATCCGGACGCCGAGCGGAGTATGAGGAAGAAGATCGTCGACGAAATTTCGGTAAATGGGATCGATAAAGTTTTGCAAGGCGTACCGTCTGAAGAGGCTGAGTTGTTCAAGCATGATTTGAGAATTTTGAAATTCATTCAATGATGGGCTAGAGCGCGAACGATGGCGAAACTGACAGGAGGTTTTACGCTGGTATCGATCGTGGTAGCTGTGTCGCTTGCAGCATGCGAAACCGTGCCCCCAGATGCACCGCCGCGTCCGCCACTCAAGGCAGAGATGTCGCCAGTGCTCCCTTCTTGGTCGACAATGACGTGGGTCATGGGCTACTGGAAATGGAGTGGCACTGAGTGGGTCTGGATTCCGGGCCATCTTGCACCGAAACCATAGAACAAATTCAACAAACGTATCCGAATGAGAATCAGCCCGTCCGCTGTCCTGTTGTCGATTGCCTCCCTCGCGCCAATGACGGCATATACACAGCAGGTCCCATCTCCCGCCGACCAAGCCGCCGCCGGGCGTGCAAATGCGGAACAGGATCGGCAGGCGCAGCAGCAACGGGACGCGCAGCAGCGTGATGCAGCCGTGCGCGCTCCTTCCGTTCGCTCCGAAGTGCCGAAGGTCGAAGCGTATCCGGCCCTTCCTGTCGAATCGCCGTGCTTCCGCATTGACCGCTTTGCACTCGACGTGCCGGCCTCGCTGCCTGACGCGACGAGGGCGCAAGGCGCGTCCGCGTTGCCGATGGATCGCTTCGCGTTTGCGCGCGAGTGGTTGAATCGCTACGTCGGCCAATGCGTCGGCAGACAAGGCGTTGACGTGCTGGTTAAGGGGCTGTCTCAGGCGATTCTCGCGCGGGGCTATGTCACAACGCGCGTGCTCGTCCCTGAGCAAGACCTGTCGACCGGCACGCTGAAACTGTCGCTGATTCCCGGCACGATCCGTCATGTGCGCTTCGCCGACGAAAAACTGCGCGGCACATGGAAAACCGCCTTCCCGACCCGCGACGGCGAGGTGCTGAACCTGCGAGACCTCGAACAGGGTCTCGAGCAAATGAAGCGCGTGACGAGCCAGGACGTATCAATGCAGATCGTTCCAGGCGATCTGCCCGGCGAAAGCGACGTCGTCCTCGACGTAAAACGCGGCAAACCATGGACGGTCGTCGCATCGATCGACAACTCCGGTACGCGTGCCACCGGCAAGCTGCAAGGCAACCTGTCGGTTGGTATCGACAATCCGCTCGGTCTGAACGACATCTTGAACGTCGGCGTTAGCCAGGACCTCGAGTTCGGCGACAAGCGCCTCGGCTCGCACGGCTGGAACAGTTTCTATTCGATTCCGTGGGGCTATTGGACGGCCACGCTGTCCGCAAATACAAACACCTACTACCAGCAGATTGCGGGCGTGAACCAGACGTTCGTCGCGAGCGGCAACTCGAAGACGCTCGATTTCAAATTGGCCCGCGTGCTGGCACGCAGCCAGAACGACGTGTTCGGCGGATATTTCCGGCTGTCACGCCGTTTCGGACAAAGCTTCATCGAAGACACCGAGATTTCGCAGCAGCGCCGCAACAACACGATCATCGAACTGGGCCTGACCGATCGCCACTATTTCGATGGCGCGCAGTTTGACGGCTCGCTCGCATACCGGCAGGGCGTCGGCGGATTCGGCGCGCAGGATGACACGCTTGCGGCAGATGGTGGCCCGACGTATCGCTTCAAGATGGCCGTGCTCGACGCGAACCTGTTGGTGCCGTTCGCGATCGGCAAGCAGCAGCTCCGCTATGTCGGCACGTTTCACGGCCAGTACACGGGGAACACGCTGTACTACCTCGATGACATGACAATCGGCAGCCGTTACACCGTGCGCGGTTTCGACGGCGAAACGATGTTGGCGGCGGCGCGCGGATTCTACTGGCGCAACGAACTGCAGATGCCGATCGGTCAGACCGGGCAAGCGCTGTATGCGGGGCTCGACTACGGGCGCGTATGGGGGCCGCAGCCGATCGCGCTCGTCGGGACGCAATTGGCCGGCGCAGTCGTCGGCGTGAAGGGCAGCGTCGGCACGCGCTTCGGCACCTACGCGTATGACCTGTTTGCGGGCACGCCAGTCTATAAACCGGCTGGCTTCCCGACGGCGCGCGTTACGGTCGGGTTCCAGCTGACTTCGCAGTTTTGAGCGGGGAGTCCCTTGTGGTGGAAGACAGGCAGTTGGACGAACCGAATATATCGAACGACACGCAGCCAGTCTGGTTTCCACCGCGTCACCCGTGGTTAAACAGAAGGCGTCGCGCGATGGAGAAGGCGCGACAGGCGCATGTCGCGCAGCCTACACCCGAGCGGACGCCCGTGCCCACTGCCGAGCCACGCATCGTCGTGAAGCGGAGGCGACGATTGGTTCTCGATTGATATTTCGAGTTTGATTGGTCGCGTCTAGGCTCCCCCCGGGTCTAGATGCTTTGCGCGGTACGCAGTATCGCCGCGCCTTTTTATGCAGGGACCACGCCGGTAAGCTTGCGACAAGTTTCCTGGATGGTGTTTTGTATATTTTGTTAGTTATATTTAATAATTGAGAGAAAAGAAAATGAAGAAACTGGTTCTGGTCGGTCTGATGGGTTCGGCGGTTCTGCTGGCCGCATGTGGCGGCGGCGATGGTGATGGCAGCAGCGGCGCGTCGTCCGGAAATTCGGCGGGTTCGACCTCGCAAAGCTCGTCGACCACGGCAGCGGCATTTGCTTGCCCGTCCGACTACAAGAAGCTGTCGATCACGAACAGCAGTGTGGTCGCCAACGCGAATATCAACGTCGTAACCGACGACGGCATCGCGACGTTGACGCTCAAGACGCCGTCCAGCGGCATTACCGGCGATTTAACCGTGTGCCTTGGCAAGCCGAATCCGGTACCTGCTGGCGTAACGGCGGACTACATCTACGAGGTGAAGTCCTCGGGCGATCTCCATTCGATGGCGTCCTCGACGCTGACGCTGAACTTTACGACGAACGTCAAACCGACCCAGAACCCGCCGGTTATCGAGTACGCGAACGTGTCGGGTGGAACCGTAACCTACACATCCGTGCTTCAGGGCGCGTCGGTTTCGGTCGCGCCGAACTTCAGCCTGTCCGCAAACGCACAGGAAGCCGGCTACTACGTGGTGCGCCTTACGAAATAACGCGGCAATTGCGATTTGACGAACCTCGTTTAGGCGCTTGGAACGTAGAAGCCGCAGCGGCCACGTCCTTTTTAGGTATGGATTCCATTGAAGTACAACATCGTAATCGGAAGTCTGTTGCTGCTGTCGACTGCGTCGGCAGTCGCTGAGTATCGAGAGACTTGGGTGAGTCCAAGCGAGTTGAAAAGTTTGGATGCGGGACACAAGAACACACGAAGCAAGGTGCTACCGGCAAAGCAATTGAAGCCGCAAGCATCGTCTTCGCGATCCCATGATCAACAAGGTCGTGCGCCGCGTCAGGTGCCTTCAGATCCGATTGCAGCATTTGCCCGCGACGATCGCGAAGTTCACGAGTCGCAAAAATCCCGGCCAGTTTCGACGCGGCCTCGTAAGGCGCAGATCGTTCAGCAGAAGGGAAGAAAGGCTGTCGGTAACAGTCGCAGCATGAAGGCGGTAACCCCGAAGATGGCGTGATCGTGGGCGGCCCGCAAAAATGATCCATACGCGGTGCCGTATTTTTAAGCTTAACAAGGAGATCTGATTGAAAGCTTCCAATAACTTTCACGTGCTGGTGATTACAGCCGTGGCGGCTGCCATGAGCTTGAGCGGCTGCGCAACGGAATCGTCGCGTACGCTCGACGTGCCGGCCGTCAGCAGCGCGCAGAAGCCGTATGCCGGCAAGCCCGTTGCGATTGCAGTCGGCAAGTTCGACAACCGCTCGAGCTATATGCGCGGCATCTTCTCGGACGGCATCGATCGCCTCGGCGGACAGGCGAAGACGATCCTTGTTACGCGTCTGCAGCAGAGCCGGCGCTTCAACGTGCTCGATCGCGAGAACCTCGACGAGATCAAGCAGGAAGCCGGCTTCATGAAGAAGGCGCAGGCCGTGAAGGGTGCGAACTACGTGGTGACGGGCGACGTGACCGAGTTCGGCCGTAAGGACGTCGGAGATCAGCAACTGTTCGGCATCCTCGGTCAGGGCAAGACGCAAGTCGCATACGCGAAGGTCAACCTGAACATTGTCGATACTGCGACGTCGGAAGTCATCGCATCGAGCCAGGGCGCGGGCGAATACAGCCTGTCGAATCGCGAGATCATCGGCTTCGGCGGCACCGCGAGCTATGACTCGACGCTCAACGGCAAGGTGCTCGATCTCGCGATCCAGGAAGCGGTCAATCACCTGGTCGAGCAGGTCGACGCAGGTGCGCTCAAGACGGCTCAATAAGCGCTGCGAACTTTATCGATTCACACGTCAGAACAAGGAAGAACTATGAAACGGGGTATTGGGCTGTCCGCGATTGCGGCAGTCTTGCTGCTCGCGGGCTGCGCGGCGCCGACCACGCCGCCGCTCTATCAGTGGAATGGCTATCAGCCTCAGGTGTACGAATACTTCAAGGGGAAGACGTCGCCGCAGGAGCAGATCGATGCGCTCGAAAAGGCACTGCAGGAGATTCGTGCGAAGGGCAACACGCCACCGCCGGGCTTCCATGCGCATCTCGGGATGTTGTACGCGAGCATCGGTCAAGAGCAGCAGGCGGAACAAGCGTTCCAGGCCGAGAAGCAGCTGTTTCCGGAGTCCGCGGCGTATATGGATTTCCTGATGAAGAAAAAAACTGCCTCGCAGAAAACCGCCAAACAGTAATGGACCTGCCATGTTGAAAACACTCAAGTTGTTGTCCGTGTTGTCGATCGTCGTGCTGCTGGGTGCGTGCGCACAGCCTGTGAAACACGTCGACTACACGGCCTTCAAGAACAGCAAACCGCGCTCGATTCTTGTGTTGCCGCCGGTGAACGAGACCAACGATGTCACCGCGACCTACGGGATGTTGTCGCAGATGACGTTGCCGCTCGCCGAGGCCGGCTATTACGTCGTGCCGGTTGCCGTGATGGACGAGACTTTCAAGCAGAACGGTCTGACGAACGCTGCCGAGATCCAGGGTACGTCGCCGGCGAAGTTGCGCGAGATCTTTGGTGCAGACGCTGCACTGTATTCCAAGGTGACGAAGTATGGCTCCGTTTATCAGATCGTCGACAGCACGACCGTGGTGGCGGCATCGGCAAGGCTCGTCGACCTGAAGACAGGCGACGTACTTTGGCAAGGCCAAGGTCGAGCGACCGGCAAGGAACTCGGCAATAACGTCAACGTCGGGGCATTCGGCATTGTCGGTGTGCTGGTGCAGGCTGCCGTCAAGCAGGTCGCGCACTCGCTGACAGACGAGGGCCACGATGTCGCCGCGCTGACGAGCAATCGATTGCTGTCGGCCGGGCCGCCGAACGGCTTGCTGTACGGGCCGAGATCGCGGAAGTATGGAGCGGATTGATCGCGTTTCGTTCGGGAGGGCGCACGGATCGATTGACGTGCGCTCATCAATGGAGCCCGCGCTAGAAAAATCGGAAAGGGTGCGAGCGCCGGATAACGGTTTAGCAGCAAATATAGGCGTTCGCGCTTGAGATGCCGTCGCGAGCTTGGTGACCGGATGCCGCATGAAACGCGGAATCGAGCGTCGGGACGGAATGATCGAGATCGTCGTCGTCGCATATGCTAGTAGCGTAGGTGGATAGAGTTCGATGAATTCTGGCTCAAATAACTATCACTTCCCCAATCTGCTTGAGGCCTTTTTTATCGTTGTTGTGCTGAATATGGGCGAGTATTTGGCGAACGCGATCATTTGGTCCATCGGACGAAGTGCGGGGCTTCAACCTATAGCAATCGCAACCATCGGGCGCGTTCTTGCAAACGGACTCGCATTTTCGGTGTTGCTTCACCACAGCAAATTTACCTACCGGGAGCTGCTGCACGAGGGTGCGGAATCTTGGCGAGCCACGATCTGCCGATTCGCGGTCCCCATTGCGCTGATCACCCCGGGAGTCTTGGTGGTGGTGAGTGTGGTGGAACTCGGAGTGGGGCAGTTCTTCCCTTGGAACGGGAGTCGAGATGAGGCACGCGAAGCATACTTGAACGGTGGGTTAGGCCTGATCGTGTTGACGTGCATGGTTGCACCGTTACTCGAGGAAATGTTGTTTCGCGGAATCATGCTGCGCAGCTTTTTGCGGCAGTATCCGTCAGGCACGGCTATCGCGCATTCGGCTGCTGTGTTCGGGCTTGCCCATCTGAATGTGTACCAATTCGTTCTTGCTTTCGGGCTCGGACTGTTGATTGGGAGGTTGTACGTGGCCACCCGATCCCTATTGCCGGGCATGATCCTCCATGCTTGCTACAACACCGCCGTAGTGATCGTTGCACTAAAGACGCCCTTCGATTTGACCAGAGAGAGTCTGCTGGAGGTCTGGCCCCCATCGTGGTGGTTTGGTGCCCTCGCGATCGGCTGCGTTGGCGCATGGTGGCTAGCCCAAGCTGTTGATGCGACTGAATCCGGCGCATCAAATGCGAAAGGGTCCCATTGAGAGCGATACGGGACACATGTCCGGATTGCTCGGCATTTCGTGCGCTAACTTATGCGAGACACGAGAATTTTCAGTAAATAACGGGTAGGAAATCATGCAACAGACACCAGAAACCAGTTGGATCTCGTTCATTCCGCTTCTGATTGCCTGCATCGGTGTAGCCTTTGCCGGCCATTACCTTGCGAAGGATAAAGGTCGCCCGGTTCTTCGCTGGACGATTCTCTGCATCATCCCGTTCGTCAATTTCTACTGTCTTGCTTATCTTGTCGGTTGCACGAACCTTCGACTTGAGGCGAAGCTCGATGCGATTTTGAAGGGGCAAGTGCAGAGTGCCGGAACGGAGTAGTGTTGTCGATGAGCCGACGGACGATCATCGGGGAACGTTTGAGAATGACGCGCACTGCTACGCGAAGCGATGGATGAAGGTAGCCCACTGAAACGCAAACGCCGGAGTTCCAATGACGCATTCTCGGTTCTCGGCGAAATCGCCGCTAACCGTGGGCTCACGCTCCTCACCGAGCAGTGGAGCGGCGCGCATTCTTCCTACCTGTTTCGTTGTGCGCTTGGTCACGAGTTCACTCGCATTGGTACGGTCGCGATGCGCGGTACGATATCGTGTCTCGAGTGCGAGCGAAGCAGGGTGGAGCATCGATTTCAAGATGCACTACGTGCCCGCAGAATCACGTGTCAAGAGGGACGCTTTCTTGGTCAGAACGTGCGTCAGCACTTCAGGTGCGACCAAGGCCACGAATGGACGACAGAGGCCCGCAAGATTCTTGAGGGCCATAGTTGTCCGTCATGTGCATTGGCTTACCGCGCCGAACAACTTACGGACAGAAACGGACTGGTACGGCTTCAGGAGGCAGCTGCAATGCATGGTGGTCGATGCCTTGCCGATGCCTATCTGGGTATCAAGGAAAACTACCTTTGGGAATGCGCGAATGGTCACCGATGGCAGGCGTGCGGATACAGCGTAGTCAAAGGGGGCTGGTGTCGAAGCTGCTTCGCGCGCCGCAATGGGGATGCGCGCCTCAAGCCAGAACGCCTCTCCGAGATACATGCAAGGGCAGTCTCAAATGGAGGGGAGTGCCTCGACGAAACGTATCGCGGAAGTAATTCCAAGTACCGGTTCCGATGCGCACGTGGACATGAGTGGTTGGGATGGGGGCACCAGGTCTTAGAGGGCAAGTGGTGCAGACGCTGCGCTAACCTCGACAGGCGTCGAACGATTGAAGAGATGAGTGCAATTGCAAAGGCTCGGGGCGGCAGGTGCCTGAGTACGGAATACTCGGGCTATAACGTCAAGCTGACTTGGGAATGCCACCTCGGGCACGTCTGGTCATCGACGCCAAGCACCGTGATAAGTCGGGGTGCATGGTGCCCAAATTGTTTTCGATTGCGCGTAACCCGTGATCCAGCTTTGCGTCGACGCTACGATTACAGTGTTAAATAGGCGGGTCATGTGTTGTGCCGCAAGTGAACGAATGCGGCGAGTGGAGCAGCCCCCTGAAACGCCGGACACAGTCACCCACTTACAATAACGGGTAGGCATAAGACTGTGTTTTTGACTAACACCAGGCAGGAAGTGATGGAAGTGTTGACGGGCCCGGAGCGCCGGCGGCGCTGGACGGCGGAGCAGAAGCTGGCGATGGTTCGCGAGAGTTTGGAGCCGGGGAAATCGGTTTCGATGGTCGCGCGCCAGCACGGCGTGAATCCGAACCAACTGTTCCACTGGCGCAAGTTGTACCAGGATGGGAGCCTGTCAGCGGTCAAGGCTGGCGAGGAAGTAGTTCCGGCCTCGGAACTGGCCGACGCGCTCAAGCAGATTCGTGAGCTGCAACGGATGCTCGGCAAGAAGACCATGGAGAACGAGATTCTCCGCGAAGCAGTCGAGTACGGCCGGGCAAAAAAATGGATAGCGCACTCGCCCTCGCTGCCGGAGGACGACCAGTGAAACTGGTTTGTGAAGTTCTCGGCGTGTCGCGCTCGAACGTATCGGCACGACTGTCGCGTCCGGCGACGTGGCGCGATGGCCGTCAATCGAGGCAGACTGACGACGCGGTCGCGGTCGAGGAAATCCGCCGGGTCATCGGCGATTTGCCCAGCTATGGCTATCGCCGGGTTTGGGGCATATTGCGCAACGAGCGCGTCGCGGTTGGGCTGGTGCCGTTCAATGCCAAGCGCATCTATCGCGTCATGCGCACACATGGGTTGCTGATGCAGCGTCGACCGATTCCGCCTCGCCCCCAACGTCGACACGACGGCAAGGTGGCCGTAGCGCGCAGCAATCAGCGATGGTGCTCCGATGGATTCGAGTTTCGCTGTGACAACGGCGAGCCGCTGCGCGTGACGTTTGCGCTGGACTGCTGCGACCGCGAGGCGATGAGCTGGGCGGCCACGACGGCAGGCCACAGCGGTGACATCGTGCGCGACGTGATGCTGGCTGCAGTGGAAAATCGGTTTGGCAACGAACTGCATACCCCGTCCGAAATCGAGTGGCTGAGCGACAACGGTTCGGGCTACACGGCCGACGACACGCGTCGGTTCGCAGCGGCCATCGGCCTGAAGCCATTGACCACGCCGGTGTGCAGCCCACAAAGTAACGGGATGGCCGAGAGCTTCGTGAAGACGATGAAACGCGACTACGTCGCCTTCATGCCGAAGCCGGACGCAGCGACTGCTGCACGCAACTTGGCCATCGCGTTCGAGCATTACAACGAGAAACATCCCCATAGCGCGCTGAAATACCACTCGCCTCGCGAGTTCCGGCGCTCGATGGATTCAGCAACCTTAGTGTGACGCGGTGTCCGGTATTACAGGGGCAACTCCAGCGAGATCGAGTGCGAATAGCAGAGGAGAATGAAACTTCGTGTCGTTGGTTGCTTGAATCGAGCGACGCCTCTGCACGATGCTTTCGGCCGTTTCTTTGGAACTAGACAACAAAGACGTGTATATACAGCTCACCGAACAACAGGTTTTAGCGTTGGCACCAGATAGCAGTTCGGCTGCGAATGGCAAGAAGCTGGCGCAGCCGAAGCAGTGGCCGATGCTCGGGCGCAATGATCGCGTGGTGTGGGGAGAGTGCCAGGGGAGTGGCAAGAATCCCTATCAGGTCCGTGTAGACCTCGGAGACTTCGCGAGCAAATGTTCGTGTCCCAGCTTCAAGTTCCCGTGCAAGCATGCGCTTGGCTTATTGCTTCTAAGCGCCAACCAGCCGGACTTCGTTGAAGTTGCCGACGAGCCCGAATGGGTCAGCGAATGGCTGAACAAGCGGGCGGACAATGCGGCCAAAAAGGAGGCGCGGGCGGTCGCCAAGGCGGAAGCGCCGGTGGACGAAGTCGCGCAGCGAAGACGTGCCGAGAAGCGCGAAGCGCGCGTCATTGACGGCATGGCCGGCTTGCAAGTTTGGCTGGAGGATCTGGTACGCAACGGACTCGCGCGCTTGCCGGCGCAGGGCCCCGCGTTCTGGGAGCAGATGGCGGCACGACTGGTCGACGCGCAGGCAACCGGCCTGGCCGCGCGAGTGCGCGCGTTGGCGGACTTGCCGGGAAGTCATGAAGCATGGCCCGAACGATTGCTGGCCGAGCTCGGGCGCCTGGCGTTGGCGGTCCGTGCCCATGAGCGGTTCGATTCTCTCCCGCCGGATCTGCAGCAGCATCTTCGTCAACTGATCGGTTTCAGTCAACGTGAAGAAGACGTGCTGGCCGATGGCGAAGCATTGCGCGATCGTTGGCACGTGTTCGGACAGATCGTCGACGCAGACGAGCGCGTGCGTGTACAGCGGACTTGGCTTTTGGGCGAGATGAGCGGTCGACGTGCGCTGTTCCTGCGGTTTGCCGCAGGCAATCAGCCGTTTCCCGAGACCTGGTTGCCCGGCGCCAGGTTCGATGGCGAATTGGTTTTCTGGCCGGGTGCCGGATCGCAGCGTGCCATGCTGAAAGGCACAGCGGCGCCGTTGCCGTCGCCCGTTGCATTTTCGCGTACTCGGGATCAGCTCGGCATGCTCGACGATGCCGCGAACGCCCTGGCCGCCAACCCCTGGCATGATCGCCTTGCAACCGTGCTGGACGCAATCGTGCCGGTGCTCACCGGCGGGATGTGGCATGCGATCGATGCGACAGGCCATGGGTTGCCGCTTCACGGCAGCAACCACTGGACATGGCTGGCGATTGCCGGTGGTCGCCCTCGGGCCGTTGCGGTGGAGTGGGACGGTTGGGCGATTCGGCCACTGGGCCTGTATGCCGACGGACGCTATCAAAGCCTGACAGGAGTCGCATGATGCATGAACTCGTTCGCATCGCGCTCGTCGGAACGGCCAACGCGCCGCAGGACACGCCCACGCTCGCGGAGATCGACGCGTTGTTGCCCGACGGAAGCCGGGAACAACGCGTGTTATGGCAGGCCGGGAGCCTAGCTGTGTACAGCGATGCCGGACGGCTGCCGCATCCAACGAAACTGCCGTGCGCCGCGCCGGACGAAACGGTACCGGAAATGCCGGCAGCGCTCGTGCCCTTGGTCGCTGCCGCGATCTCGGACGAGATACCGGAACTCGGCGAATGGCTGGCGCCGCGCGTCGCGCAGGCCGGCTATCGCTTGCCGCCGGCACTGTTGCCGCGCGTGCTCGGCAAGGCCGCTGCGTTGACACATTGGCATGACGTCCTCGGTGAACGCGGTTGGTGGCTCGCATTGCAGAATCCGGACTGGGATGCGCGCCTGAGGAAGCTTCAGCCTCCGGAGCTGGATGAAGCGGCGTTGCTGCGTATCTGGGACGAGGGTGACACGACTGAACGTGCCAACGCGCTAGCGGCGTTGCATGGCATCGATGCCGCCAAGGCGCGCGATTTGCTGGTCGCCGTTCTGCCGCAGGAGAGGGCGGATCAGCGCCAGCAGTTCGTCAACGCGTTGGCGGCCCATCTGGGTGCGGAGGATGAGGCGCTCCTCGAAAGCCTGCTCGACGATCGTGCACAAACGGTACGGATCGCGGCGGCCGACCTGCTCGCCCGACTGCCAGCCTCGGCCTTCATGCGCCGGATGTCGGCGCGGGCCGATGCCTGTCTGCGCTGGCAAGCGGCGACACCCATCAATGGCGCCGTCGCCAAGTTTGCCGCGTTACTGGGTAAGCGCAACGACCCGGCGTTGTTCGTCGACATCCCCAGCGAACTGCCGAAAGATTGGGCGCGCGATGGCATTGTCGATGTGACGCATCACGGGGAGGGAAAGCGTGCGTCCTGGTTGCGGCAGGTGCTGTCGCTGATTCCACCCGCGCGCTGGACCGAAGCCGCAGGCACAGAAGCGCAAGAGTTGATTCCATTGATGGCCCGCAATGACTGGGCCGATGCGCTGTTGGCCGGATGTGCTACCGCGGCGTGTCGAGCAAGCGATCACGAGTGGTCGGCAGCCTTCCTGAGGTTTGCATTGGGAAGCGACGAACCGATGGCTCGATTGGGTGCGCTGATACCTGCCCTGTGGGAAGCTTCGCTTCCGGTCGTTTGCGAAAGCGAGCTGTGCCGCCAGCTTGCGTTGGGCGAGGTCGACTTGGCTTCGGCATTCGCTCGCCGGCTGGATGCGCCGTGGCCGACCGAGGTCATTCGCACCTTGTCTCGGACATTCTTCTCGGATGCCAAACAAACCCGCACGCCAACAGACCTGATGCTGCGCTACGACCTGGCCGCTCTGGTCAAGCTGGCGATATTGCGCGCGGCCGATGACGATCTGGCGCTACTGACACCGATCGTCGAACTGTATGGCAGCTGGCTCGGCAGCGAATTCGCCGGCCAATCACGAATGCTGGAGCAGGCGCGTGAAATCGTCACGCTCATGCAAGCCAAACACACCATAATCAAGGAGATGCCGCTATGAGCGACAACCTGAATACCGTGCTGCGCCAGCACGCCGAAACGCAATATGCCGAAGAGCTGGCTGAACTGGCGCGCGACGACAAGCGTACACGGCCAGCAAACTGGCGGTTGTCGCCGTGGGCAGTCAAGACTTACTTGCTGGGCGGCGAGCTGGACAATGGCTTCGAGGTGACGCCGAAATACATTGGTAGCGGTCGCCTGATCGAGATCGCCGTCGCCACGCTTGCAACCGACCGCGCGTTACTGCTTTACGGCGTCCCGGGCACGGCAAAGAGCTGGGTATCGGAACACTTGGCCGCGGCGATTAGCGGGGATTCCACGCTGTTGATTCAGGGCACGGCCGGCACGGATGAAACGGCATTGCGGTACGGCTGGAACTATGCGCGCCTGTTGTCGGAAGGTCCGTCCGAGCGCGCGCTGGTGCCCAGCCCGATGCTCAACGCGATGCGCGACGGCAAGCTGGCGCGGCTGGAGGAGATGACGCGTGTGCCGAGCGAGGTGCAGGACACGCTGATTACGCTCCTGTCGGAAAAGACCCTACCGGTGCCGGAACTCGGGATCGAAGTGCAGGCCCAGCGCGGCTTCAACGTGATAGCGACCGCGAACAATCGGGACCGTGGCGTCAACGAGATGTCGTCCGCCTTGATGCGCCGCTTCAACACCGTGATCCTGCCGACGCCGGAGACGTTCGACGAGGAAGTCGCGATCGTCAGCCGCCGCGTCGCCGAATTGGGCAGGGCGCTGGCGCTGCCGGCCGAGAAGCCTGCGCTGCAGGAAGTGCGTCGCGTGGTCGCTGTGTTCCGCGAATTGCGCAACGGCGTGACCGAAGACGGGAAGACCAAAATCAAGTCTCCGAGCGGCACATTGTCGACCGCGGAAGCGATTTCGGTGCTCGGCCACGGCATGGCCGTGGCCGGCTATTACAGCGATGGCGTATTGCGTGCCGCCGATCTGGCAGCTGGCCTGAGCGGAGCGATCGTCAAGGACCCGGTACAGGACAAGCTGGTCTGGATGGAGTACCTGAAGACGGTCGTCAAGGAGCGCGACGACTGGAAGGACCTGTACCGCGCTTGTATGGAAGTGGCCTGATGGCGGTTCGCTATTACGGCATCCGCCACCATGGCCCCGGTTGCGCACGCGCGCTGGCGGCGGCGCTGACGGTGCAACAGCCCGATATCGTATTGCTCGAAGGGCCGCCGGAAGCGGACGCCATCGTCGGATGGGCGGGCGATACTGCGATGCAGCCACCCGTGGCGCTACTGGTCTACCCGACCGAAGCGCCGCGGCTGGGGGTGTTTTATCCGTTTGCCGAGTTTTCGCCGGAATGGCAGGCAATGCGTCATGCCGTGGCACGCAACGTACCGCTGTGGTTCATGGACCTGCCGGCCGCGCATGGTTTCGCCGAGTCCATCGCCCGGGAACGGGAGGTGGCCGAAGCGATGCCAGAGGCCGCTGACGGTGCCGTCGATGCAGCGGGGGAAACCGAGGAATCCGGGAAACGCGGGTTGTCGGAGACGCCGGAAGAAGAATTGCCGCCGGCATGGCGGATGGACCCGATCGGTGAATTGTCTCGCGCCGCTGGCTACGACGATCACGAATTGTGGTGGGAGATCGAAGTCGAACAGCGCCGCGACGCAGGCGAGCTGTTCGCGGCCATCGAGGAGGCCATGGCCGCGTTGCGCGAACATGCGCCGGCGCCCTCGGTGCGCGAAGCGCGACGTGAAGCCCATATGCGCAAACAGATACGCGAAGCGCAAAAAGCCGGCTATCAAAACGTCGCTGTCGTGTGCGGTGCATGGCACATACCGGCATTGACCCAGGCCGCCAAGATCAAGGACGACACGGCGCTCCTCAAGGGTTTGCCGAAAACTCGGACCGAAGCGACCTGGGTACCGTGGAGTGACGACCGCCTGGCCTATACCGGAGGTTACGGTGCTGGCGTTGAATCGCCAGGCTGGTATCGTCACCTGTGGCAGAGCCCGGACTCAGCCGGCTTGCGTTGGGTAACGGAGAGCGCGCGACTGATGCGTGCTGAAGGTCTCGACGTGCCGTCTGCCAGCGTGATCGAAACGGTGCGCCTGGCAGACGCGCTTGCCGCCATGCGGGGGCTGCCGCTGCCGGGGCTCGCCGAGCACCGTGAAGCGATGATGACCGTACTCTGTCATGGACAGGTCGAACCGCTGGCCTTGATTCGCCACAATCTGGAAGTCGGCGATCGATTGGGCGCGGTGCCCGAATCCGTCGCCGCCGCACCGTTACAGCGCGACCTGGAGGCATGTCAAAAGCGCGTACGGCTCAAACCCACGACCGAGATCAAGCAGATCGATCTCGATCTGCGCGAAGAGGGCGGTCGACAGCGCAGTGTGTTGTTGCATCGTCTCAACTTGCTCGACGTGGGTTGGGGCACGCTGCTGCGAGACAACAACCGCACCGGCACGTTTCGCGAGGCGTGGGAACTGCGCTGGCGTCCGGACATGGTCGTTGCGCTCATTGCCACCAGTCGCTACGGCAACACGATCGTGGATGCGGCAACGCATCGGCTGTGCGAAATCGCGCGCTCGGGCGCCGACTTGCCGCGATTGACCGCGATGCTCGACCAGGCCGTGCTGGCGCGATTGCCCGTCGCAATCGATACCCTGCTGGCCTGCGTGCAGACGCAGGCGGCTGTCGCGGCCGATCTCGTGCATCTGATGACGGCACTGTTGCCGTTGGTGCGTGTGGTCCGATACGGCGACGTGCGGGGGACCACCGTCACTGATCTGCAGCCGATCATCGAAGCACTGGTCGAACGTATCGTCATCGGTCTCCCTGCCGCGACAAGCAACATCGACGAGGCCGCCGCCACAGGAATGCTGGTGCATATGGACGGCGTGCAGGACTCGCTCGATACCCTCGGCATTGCGGCATTACGGGACGAATGGCTCGATTGCCTGGTCAGGCTGACCGCGGATGGCACCGTTGCCCCGACAGTGCGCGGATTCGCACTGCGTCTCGCTTTCGACCGTCACCGTATCGACGCCGAGGAAGTTGCGCGCCAGGCAGGATTGGCGCTTGCCGCCGTCGTATCGCCGGCGGCATCCACCGGCTGGCTGACCGGACTTTTGCGCGGAAGCGGGCTGTTGCTGCTGCAACACGACGCACTCTGGCGTGTCATCGATACATGGCTTGCCGGTCTCGCTCACGACGTCTTTCTCGAGCGTTTGCCACTGTTGCGCCGCGCATTTGCCGATTTCCAGGCTGCCGAGCGGCGTGAAATGGGCGGCAAGGTCCGACGGCTCGATGCATCTGCCGTGGAGGCAGCCGCCGTCGTCGAACTTGACCGTGCGCGGGCCGTCCGTGTCCTGCCGGTGCTTGCCGCGATCCTTGGGAAATGACATGAGCATCAACACAGATCTCGAAACCGACCGCATGCAACGCTGGCGCCTGGTCCTGGGCGGTGATGCCCAGGACAGCTGCGGCGCGACACTCCCCACAGACCTGGTGCGTGCCGATAGTGCCCTTGGCGCGCTATATGACAGCGAGCGTCAGGGCGGTCTTGGTGCCAGCAACCCCAATATTGCCCGCTGGCTGGGCGACATTCGCGAGTTCTTTCCGACGCCCGTCGTCCAGGTCATGCAGCAGGATGCGCTGGAGCGTCTGAACTTGCGCAAGATGCTGCTGGAGCCGGAACTGCTCGAGTCGGTGGAGCCGGACGTTCATCTCGTTGCGAGCCTGATGTCATTGTCGCGCGTGATGCCGGCCAAAACCCGTGACACAGCGCGCAGGGTCGTGCGGCGCGTGGTCGAGGAACTAGAGCGACGACTGGCCGAGCCGATGCGCCAGGCAATACGAGGCAGTCTCAACCGCGCGGAACGCAACCACCGGCCGCGCCTGAGTGAAATCGACTGGCATCGCACCATCCGCGCGAATCTTTCGCGTTATCTGCCCGACCGGCGTACGGTGATTGCGGAAAAGCTGGTCGGTTATGCGCGAAAACGTTCGGCGTTGCGCGACGTCGTTCTCTGCGTCGATCAAAGTGGATCGATGGCTGCATCGGTGGTCTACGCGGGGGTGTTCGCGGCTGTAATGGCATCCCTGCGGGCCGTGCGTACCCGCATGGTCGTGTTCGACACCAATGTCGTCGATCTGACTGACGAAACGAGCGATCCCGTAGACCTGCTGTTCGGCGTACAGCTGGGTGGCGGCACCGACATCAACCGTGCACTGGGCTATTGCCAGCAGGTGATCAACCGTCCCGAGCAAACAATTCTGGTGCTGATCACCGATCTATACGAAGGCGGGAATCAACAACAGATGCTGCAACGTGCCGCGGCGCTCAAGGCTGCGGGCGTCAACGTCATCTGCCTGCTTGCGCTGGCCGACAATGGTGCGCCTGGCTACGATCATCAGAACGCGACCCGATTCGCCGCGCTGGGTATCCCCGCTTTTGCCTGCACGCCCGATCGATTTCCGGAGTTGATGGCTGCTGCGATCCAGAAGCAGGACATTGTGCTCTGGGCGGCTCAACAGGGTTTCGTCACCAATCGCGCAGATCGGTAAGAAAGCGCTGATGCGATCAGTGGTGCATGCGAGGATATGATTCGATATTTTGACTGACAAAATAGATCGCTATTGCAATGCGATATAGATTGTAAAGAGAAGGGAAACTCCGTGAAACGCTGCACAACACGGCACGGTGGTCGGCGAGCATTAACGAAAGAGATGTTGTTGCCGTTGTCCACTGAAAAGGTGCGATCGTTGTCGCTGGAGAACCATATGGCGCTAGCCGCGGTTCGGTCAGGAAACGGAAATTGCGATCAGGTCACTTGCCTGTTGCGCGTCGTCTACTTGGCGTTCTACATGCGTAGCGAGACTGCGTCTGGGTCGGATCTCGACCTCTACCGCCGAGCCGAGGCTGTGCTGGATGCCTGTATCGCACGGGCCGAGAGCGGCGAGGTGTGGACGCTCCAGGGTGACGAATTGGCAGGCGTGGAGCGCGTGTTGGTCGTGCATGACGAACAACTGGCCGCAATCCCCAAGCATCGCTATCTGGAAGCTTGGGATCGGCTACAACGTTTCATCAGTGGGACAGGGCGTTCGCCGATTCCGGAAGGGGAAGAGCTCGCATAATGGACGAGACAGACCGGTCCTTAGCCGCTGTCTTCAGCGAGAGAGAGGATGGCCTGCCCTGACATAAGAAGTGCGGTTACTTGCTCGCCGGCACCGGCTCGGATGGCGAACGAGTTGGTGCGATGCACAGCTTGATCGTTGGCCGGATGGCGACGCACAAGACATCCCGACCGAGTGTTTATATTGAAGGATTCTCGGATGCAAAGTTTGGTGCGATCGTTGGCGTTTCGGGCGCTCGCCTCTCCAGAAACCAATGATCATGAAGTGCGGATCGTCATTGATGGCGAGGACATCATTGATCGCCTAAGCCCAGCGATAGGACTCGATCCAATAGATTTCTTCGAGCAGCATGCTCTGCTTCAGGGTGGGCGCGCCGTGATTGCTCGCTGCGATTGCGGCGTCAGGGGTTGCGGTGATTGGACTGCCAAGATTACGGTTGGCGACACCTTTGTCGAATGGAATGCAGATGTTATCGGAACACTTCGGTTTCCATCTGACGCCTACCGCAGGTGGACAGTCGGAGCGGCAAACGACCGTGGGTGGGAAGACGCAAACCGCCGGGCTGAGCGACTTGTTAGTGAAGTTCTGGCCGGCATGCACTTGGATGACGGGAAGGTTTTTCAGTGGGCGAGCGCGCGCATTGCCCCTGGACAGATCAAGCTCTCGTTCTGGGGCGATGGAGAACAGTCGTTTCTGAGCATCGACTGGGATGCAGTACGAGTCGATACTGCGGTGGCTGCGGCCATGTCGTTTCGGCACGAACGAGGGCGCTGATTCGGCGCCCTGGAGGAGCGTATTTTTCGTGCCAGTAGTAGCCTGCGCTCCAGTCCGTGAAATCAAATTGGCAAACGGCGTCGACAGTCGGTTTATTGGGACTGTTGGACCAGAGTGGCGGTCCCGGAACCGGAGTCGAACCGGCACGCCTTAAGGTTGAGGATCTTAAATCCCATGCGCGGACCAATCTCGCCGTCTGAGCGGTAGTGGCGGGACTCCGATCAGTCGAACATGGCACCAACGGGTTATGTCCGATGCTCCAACCGGGCGTGAGCTAGAGGTCCAGTAAAGTGGGTGCAGACAGTGAAATCCATCAGCCCAAAATCTCTCATACGAACGATAGTCGACCCTTTCCGTTGCCTAAAAGTTGGGTAGTATGGGAAGGTAGTGGAATAGACCAAACTAACTCGTTTGGCGATGGAGAAACTCGTACGAACGTCGCTGAATCACCACGGGCGGAAGAGTTCTGGTGCCGAGTGAGTTGTATATTTTTAGAATCCGTCAAGAACGATGAATGTTACTATCCGTGAAGCAACGTTGGGTGATCTTTCATTTATCGTTCAGCAATATGATGAAGGAGTGTCAGGTGGCCATTTCTCTGGGCAGCCTCATGTATCTACATCGCGCATGTGGCAAGAGTGGCTGACAAAGCGTTGCATGGTTCGGCAGTGTTTTCGGCCGGATGGAACATACTTTGTTGAACCTGTTTCAATTACGACGTTGCTGGCAGAAGAAAACGGAAAGCCTGTCGGGCTATTGCTCTCGTCGCCAGAAACGCCTCCTGATACATCTAGTATCGAGATTTATATGCTCAGTGTATCTAAGTTCGCCCGGCAGCGTGGTGTCGCGTCGTCAATGATTCAGTTTGAAGAGGGGCGGCATGTGAAAGGAACCAGTTTTTATGCTCGATGCTATAGAAAATCAACGTGGGCAATTAATTTGTTTAGAAAGCATGGTTATCGTATCGAGCGTATATCCCTCAATTTGGGTATGCATTATCTAAAAAAACCTTGAATGGGAGGGGCGAGCCTAAGTGCGGAGAATTTTGGTGGTGTAAGGAAATCGTCAATCATCAATGAGAATCTCTCCGATCTTTTGTGTGCGAGGTATAAATTTATGACCGAGGAGGGCTTTTATGCCACGTAAGCGTGAGGATGAAGTGACGATCGAACCGAATCATGCTTGAGCATGGTTCTATGAGTGATCAAGTAACTGGTGTCTAGGATGCTGGCCTGAGAGACGAGCAACTCACTAGTAACCATCATTGCTCTTGACAATTGGCGGCGCCAGTTCGACCATGGCTGCTTGCTGAAAACGATGAACATTCCCGGGGGAAATGTGACCACGCGATCAAAGCTCGTGCGCATGACAGTGCGCAATATCGGTTGCATCGGAAACGAAGGCATCACGGTTGAACTCGACGACATTGTTTGTCTTGTTGGCCGGAACAATTCCGGAAAATCCACCATACTTCGAGCGTATGAGCTGGCGAAGGGAGCGCAGTCGTTTGATATAGCACGTGATCGATGTCAGTCCGCCGCTGATGATCAACCATCAGAGATAGAACTTGAGGCTCATATTCCTAAGAATATCGGGAATGTTCACGAGAAGTGGAAAATAGAAAGGGACGCGTTGCTGATAGTCCGAAGCCGCTGGCAATGGGCGGCGCCGGATTTTCAGCGCTCACGATCTACTTGGGACCCGGAGATTGACAATTGGGCAGAGGACGGAAAGGCCGGTGGTGCAGACCCGGTTTTCAACTCAAGGTTGCCACGTGTACTTCGGATTGGATCGTTGGACGACGCGGAGAGTACGGAAAGCAAGCTCTTGACTCTTGCATTGACACCTCTCCTTGCCGTTATTGAGCAAGAGCGAGCTGCCTCAGACTCGCCTTTGGCGAAGGCGCTTGCATCCGTGATTGCGCACATCAATGGATTGAGCGCCGATCATCAGGATCATTTCAACAAGATCGCCGAGAAGGTTACAGAAGGGTTTAAGGGGATTTTTCCGAAACTCGATGTGCGATTGAATATCGCTGCTGCACCTTGGGCACCCAAGATTGAAGGGCTAGTCAAGGAAGGATCTGGTCTCCGAATCAAGGACGGAAAAGCTGACACATCGTTGGTTCAGCAAGGCACTGGTGCACAGCGAGCACTTTTTTGGGCCATGCTTCAGGTGCATAACGAACTGACGAGAGATAGAGAGCTTCGAGAAGCACATGGTAAAAGGCTAGCAAAGGAACTCGCTGACGAAAAGAAGGCGCAGCAAAAGGCCGGAGCGAACCTCGATAAACTGGCTGAAATTGAAGCTCGGATAGCCGCCTTTAACGATGGCGGCGCTATCCCGGAAAGTCCGGACGATCCCGCATTTCCGGGCTATCTGTTGCTGATTGACGAGCCAGAGAACGCACTTCATCCAATGGCAGCCCGCGCAGCACAGCGACACCTTTATAAGCTTGCGGAGAGCGCGGACTGGCAGGTGATGATGACTACTCACTCCCCGTATTTTATTAACCCTCTCGTCGACCATACGACGATTATCCGACTGGAGCGTGGGGGGGAGGATAATGGGGGAGTGATCACCCCCAAGACCTACCGCTCGGACTTTATAGAGTTCCAAGGGGACGAAAAGAAGAGGCTGCAGGCGCTTCAACACGTGGACCCAAGCTTGGCCGAAATATTTTTCGGATCATATCCTATCGTCGTCGAGGGCGATACGGAGCACGCAGCCTTCATCGCGTCGATACTGGAACGTCAACATGACCATATCGATCGGGTTACCGTCGTGCGAGCGCGTGGGAAGGCGATTCTTGTGCCTCTTATTCGAGTTCTTACCCATTTCAAGATGGATTTCGGCGTCGTCCACGATGCTGATCCACCATTTAAACGCGACGGTACTGCAAACGGAATGTGGTCAGAAAACGCGAAGATTCGCGACGAGATTCTGAAGGCTCGTGCCGCCAACGTTGCTGTCCGACATCGGGTGAGTGTGCCAGATTTTGAGCGGTACCTGGGGGGAGACGAAGTTTCGAAAGATAAGCCACTCAATGCGTACCTTGCTATCAAAGAAGACGGCGCGCTTGGTGCAAAAGTTCAGGGCCTTTTGTCGGACCTGTTGAATAGCGCTCAGCATGAACCTTTTGCCAACGCCGTGTTCGCATCCAGTGACGAGTATATGGAGAGGTTGAAGGGTGCAGTGGACGCGTGGGCAACTGCCAATGGTTTGGCCGATCGGTCGCGCTTCAAAGGGACCGCATAGCTCGGTCCACAATGTGCGCAGTAAACAGTTACTTCTATATCGAAGCTGGCACCCATGGAGCATGTTGATGCTGCACGTGGCCAACGTGTCACGTACAGGTCGGTATGCCTACATCTTCCGGCAGTGTCAATTGGAATAAACGTGCTGCGCCCATGCTTCCATGAGTGGACGTCGCTGTTCTAACAGATCGGTGCGGTGGTACGCAGCTTCGACCTTGTTCGCAACGGTATGAGCGAGCGCGCGCTCGGCGAGGTCTCGTGCGTATCCGTGTTCGCTAGCCCAATCCCGAAAGCTGGACCGGAAGCCGTGGGCGGTTGCGAATCGGCTGGGAGTATCGCTCTCTGCTTTAACGCGGCGAAGCAGTGCCGTCAGCGTCATATCGCTCAATACCTTCTCGCGCGGGGACGGAAAGACGAGGGTATCGTGTAACTGATGCTCCCTGATGGTTTTGACGAGTAGCAGTGCGTATTGCGAAAGTGGAACCCGGTGCGGTTCTTTGGCCTTCATGCGAGCGGCCGGAATGTTCCAGATACCTGCATGCAAATCGAATTCATCCCAAATCGCACCTCGAACCTCGCCACTACGAGTCGCCGTTAGAATTAGAAATAGGAGGGCGGCACGGGTGCTGTCGCCGGCCTTGTGCTCGGCAAGATTGGTAGCGACGAATTTGGGCACTTGCTGCCACGGCATTGCTGGTTGGTGCTCCGGCTTTCCAGACTGTTTGGGCAGCAGATGATCCACGACGCTAATCGGATTGGCGGCAATATGACCGTGTGCCCACGCCCATTGCATGACGGCATGCATTCTCTGCCGGGTGCGGCTGGCCGTTTCCGCCTTCGTCAGCCAGATTGGGCGAAGCACGTCTGCACAGTTTCCCGGGGTGATTGCTTCGAGCTTGCGGTTTCCCAGTTTGGGGAAGACGTAAGTTTCGAGCGTGCTGATCCATTGAGCTGCGTGCTTCTCGTTCTTCCAGCCGGGCTTGAGTTCCTCATGAACCTTTCGCGCGGCTTTCTCGAACGTAAGGGCGGCTGCTGCGACTGTGGCAGCCTCACGCTCGCGGTTACGCTGATCGATCGGATCTTCGCCATTGTCGATGAGCTTCCGCATGGCAAGCGCCTTTTCGCGGGCTTCGGCGATCGACGTTTCGGGATAGGCGCCGAGGCCGGCGTCGCGTCGCTTGCCCGTCACCGGGCTGGTGAAGCGCAAGGTCCATTTGCATCCAGATTTGGACGGAGTCAGAAGCGGTCCTGTGACCTTTCCATCAAAGACTGGCTTGTCGTCCGGCTTCAGTGCTTTTGCTTGTTTGTCGGTTAGCATTGATTCTCTAGCCCATCATTCAGCCCATCAGCAAACGCTGGATGGGGTTGGAAGGTGCTAGCGTAAATTGGATGTCTGGATAGTGCAAGTGCTTGAATTTATGGAAGATGTTTGGATGGAAATGGATCGGCTTGGGCTTGGGTTTGGCAGCCTCCGTCTCCGCCAAAAGCGGTGACAAAGCCCCGCAAGTTCTCGGACTTGCGGGGCTTTTTCTTTTTCCGGCGCACCACGCGCAAAACATTCGATTCTGCCGGATCGCATCTGCGGACGGACTCGGTCGGGACAGCAAATCAAGCAATGAGTGCTCGACTTGAGCGGCGGTAATGCGCTACATATCGCGTATCGCTTGGCGCGACTCAAGGTGATGCTCTTGGCAAGCCCGCATTCCGTTCTGACTGTCCTCTCTCATCGACCTGTCGACGGACTGGTCGACAACCACGACCGTTACGCGCGGCTGCACGGCTACCGGCACGCGACGGTCGACGGCACGCACGTGTATGGCGAGCGCCAGCAGGTCCTGCACAAGTACCACGCGATCATCGCGCAACTCGTCGCGATGGAGCCGGGCGCATTGCTGCTCGTGCTCGATCCGTTCTCCGTCGTGTTCGACCCGCACACGCTGCCGGACGTCGCACGCGGTTACGATGCGATCGTCACCACGCAGACGCCGACGTCGGCGCTGCCCGCCGCAAGCGGGATGATCTTCCGCAACGTGCCCGACGTGCGGGAGCGGTTGCGCAAGCTGGTGGTCGAGTTCGGCGCGTGGGCGATGCGCCTTCCGGAGCGGCAACACGCGTGCGAGGCGACGCTGCTTGCGGAGTACTTCCCGCCGCTGCCGTTCGACGTGCCGCTCGCGAACGGCTATTTCGCATCAGCCCAGACGGTCTGGAGCGACGGGATCGCGATCGATTCGATCGCCGGCGCTCGGCCGCTCGTGGCGCACCAGGCGCCCGAGTGGCGGCAGGTGGAGGGCGTCTGGGCGCCGGCTGCCGACTACGACTTCCGCTATGTGGTGGCGCTCGTCGACGATGCCGAACGGTACCAGCGCGGCGATCGCCCGCACGCAATGGACGACTGGCGTGCCGCGCAGCAGCGAACGCGCGACGCGGAGCGGCATGTGAATCCGCAGGCGCGTGTTGCGTTCGTGAGCCTGCATACATCGCATATCGCGGGCTACGGCGACCTGCACGAGGAGAACTTCGTTCGCTACTGCACGCGGCACGGTTATGCGTACCACGGGTATCGCGAGGCGCCGGCATTCCTGCCGGGCGGCATCGATGCGAACTGGGCGAAGCTGCATCTGATTCGCGAACATCTGCCGCATCACGCGTTCGTGTTCTGGGTCGATGCGGACATCCTGGCGATCGATCAGAGTCAGTCCGTCGACAACACGATCGACGGCCGCGACTTCGTGATCGGGACCGATCACACGGCCTGGGCGATCAACTCGTGCATGATCGGCGTGCGCAACGTGGCGCCGATGCGCGATCTGGTCGAGCGCATCTGCGCGCGCATCGAGAGTTTCGGCGATCGTTCGTCGGTCTACGCGAGCGGTGGCGACCAGCAGGCGATCTATGTGGAGCTGCTGCAGTCCGGCATGATCGATGCGCGCCATATCGTCGATGCGATGACGCTCGCGTCATCGCCGGTCTATGCCACGCGCGACAGCCGCTTCGTCCATTTTCCCGCGCAACACGACCACTATCGCGCGGTGACGATGCGCGTATGGGACCGTCTGAGTCATCAGCGTTAGCGGCCGGGAACATGAAGGATGCGGCGCCTGCCGCGACGCCGAACGGCGGAGCGGTCATTCGCTCGACATGCATCGAGCAAGATCAATAGAAATACAAATGAAAGTATTGATGTAAGGCTGGAGGCACCGCGCGATCGCCATTCTGCACAGCATCAACCATCGTGCTCCGGCCCTCCGAAATGAAGCGCCGACGTCAAAATTGCGGCGCTGCGTCGATTTTGTCGGTGTTCCTCTCCGCGCAATACAAAAAATTACCCATAAAAATCAGCATTCTGCGCCTGCGCCGAAAATCGACGCTCTGCTGCGCTGCAGAAAATAATCAATCGCCTTATGCTGGTTAACCCGATTGCGCTTGAGCGGCATCAAGTTTTCCCGTGATGCCGTTTTACATTTTGCCGACACTAGCGATTCACGAAATCTATCTGTCGATTTGATTTCGTTCCTTTCGTCTCGCCTGTCCCCAATGCAGTGCGCGACCTCCTCAAGGCCTTGTTGACATGCATGATTTTCCCTTCCTGAGCCTGGCCATCTGGGTTCCGATCCTGTTTGGCGCGTGCCTGCTGCGCGCCGGTTCCGACCTTCATCCACGCCGGACGCGCCTGATTGCGCTTGTCGGCGCGCTCGCGGGGCTGGCCGTCGTCGTCCCGCTGGTCGCCGGTTTCGACGCGCATTCGGCCGCGATGCAGTTCGTCGAAAGCCGCAACTGGCTGGCGGCGTTCAATTCGGGATGGCGGGTCGGCATCGACGGCGCGTCGCTGTGGCTCGTTGTGCTGACCGCATTCACGACGCTCGTGGTGGTGGTCGCGTCGTGGGAGTCGGTCACGGTGCGCGTCGCGCAGTACTACGCGTCGTTCCTGATCCTGTCGGGGCTGATGGTCGGCGTGTTCGTCGCACAGGACGGGCTGCTGTTCTTCATCTTCTTCGAGGCGACGCTGATCCCGCTTTACCTGCTGATCGGCACGTGGGGGCGCGAGCGCCGCGTGTACGCGGCCGTGAAGTTCTTCTTCATCTCGTTCGCCGGCTCGCTGTTGCTGTTGATGGCGATGCTGTACCTGTACGCGCAATCGCATACGTTCGACATGGCCGTGTGGCGCACGCTGCAGCTCGGTTTCGCACCGCAGTTGCTGGTGTTCCTCGGCTTCTTCGCCGCGTTCGCGGTCAAGGTGCCGATGTGGCCGGTCCACACGTGGCTGAGCGACGTGTACACGGACGGCCCGACGGGCGCCGCGCTGATGCTCGCGATGCTCAAGCTCGGCGGCTACGGGTTCCTGCGCTTCGCGCTGCCGATCACGCCGGACGCAAGCCACTTCTTCGCGCCGGCCGTGATCGCGCTGTCGCTGTTCGCGATCGTCTATGCGAGCCTGATTGCGCTCGCGCAGACCGATCTCGGCAAGCTGCTCGCGTACTCGACGGTCGCGCACATGGGGATCGTCACGCTCGGGCTGTTCCTGTTCAACCGGATCGGCGTCGAAGGCGCGATCGTGCAGCTCGTGTCGTACGGCTTCGTCGCGGGCGCAATGCTGCTGTGCGTGAACGTGCTCGTCGATCGCACGAAGCAGCGCGAGATCGCCGCGTACGGCGGTGTGGCGGGCGTGATGCCGCGTTTCGCGACCTTCACGCTGCTGTTCGCGATGGCCAACGTCGGCCTGCCGGGCACGTCAGGGTTCGTCGGCGAGTTCATGGTGATCATGGGCGCGATCCGTTTCAACTTCTGGATCGGCGCAATCGCGGCGCTGACGCTGATCCTCAGCGCGTCGTACACGCTGTGGATGCTCAAGCGCGTCGTGTTCGGCAAGGTCGCGAGCCAGCGGATCGCGAAGCTCGCCGACCTGAACCGTCGCGAGATCGCGATGTTCGCGTCGCTCGCGCTGATCGTGCTGGCGGTCGGCATCGATCCGAAACCGTTCACCGACGCGATCGATCCGACCGTCGGCAAGCTGATCGACGAAGCCAGCCATTCGAAGGTGCCGGCAGCGGACGGCCCCGTGCAGGCGCAGCCGTCGTACATGGCCTCGACGCACGGCTGATCGCGGCACGCCGCGAGAGCGGGGCGCATCGCACGGCGATACGGTCGTTGCGCACACATCGATCGCGGTCCGGCGCATGCGGCGCCGGGTCCGCTTCCGGCTGCGTGAAATTGCCCCGCGACAATGTGTCTCACGGCAGATTTTGCAATGATGATTTGCCGCATCCACCGGTTTTTCATCGCACTTGCGCGACGTATGATTCGGCCAATTTCGTGGATCGAATGCGCATCGGGCATACGCAAACGGATTCAATGACCCTCGGGCTGTGTGATGAAAAGAAGAGCTTCAAGAGGCTGGTCGGCGCTGATGTCAATCGGCGCGGCACTGAGCCTGTCAGGCTGTAATTTAGATGTACTAAATCCGAAAGGAAGCGTGGGCGCTGCCGAAAAGGCGCTGATCGCGACGTCCACCTGGGCGATGCTGATCGTCGTCGTGCCGGTGATCCTGCTCACGCTATGGTTCGCGTGGCGTTACCGCGCATCGAACCGCAACGCAACCTACGCGCCGAACTGGTCGCATTCGACCGCGATCGAAGTCGTGATCTGGACTGTGCCGACGCTGATCATCCTGTTCCTCGGCGTGCTTACGTGGAAGACCACGCACGAACTCGACCCGTACAAGCCGCTCGAGTCGTCGGTAAAGCCGATCGACGTCGAGGTCGTCGCGCTCGACTGGAAGTGGCTGTTCATCTATCCGGAACTCGGCATCGCGTCGGTGAACCAGCTCGCGATTCCGGTGGGCACGCCGGTGAACTTCCGCATCACGTCGGATTCGGTGATGAACTCGTTCTTCATCCCGCAGCTCGGCGGCCAGGTTTACGCGATGGCCGGCATGCAGACGCGCCTGCACCTGATCGCCGACGAGCCCGGCAACTATGCGGGCACGTCCGCCAACTTCAGCGGCCGCGGTTTCTCCGACATGAAGTTCCGCACGCTCGCCGAGCCGCGCGAACAGTTCGACGCATGGGTGCAGAAGGTGAAGGCGTCGCCGGACCGGCTCGACGCGACCGTGTACGGCACCGTCGCGCAGCCGAGCGAGAAGGCGCCCGTGCGCTACTTCTCGTCGGTCGATCCGCGGCTCTTCCACAACATCATCGCGAAATACAACGATGGCCACGTCCTCGACCTGAAGGACGCCGCCTGCGGCACGAAGGGGTAACGCATGTTCGGCAAACTCACACTATCGGCGATCCCGTTCGATCAGCCCATCATCATGGTGGCCGGCGCCTTCATGGGGCTGGCCGTGCTGGGCATTCTCGCCGCACTGACGATCACCGGCCGGTGGAAATGGCTGTGGACGGAATGGCTGACGACAGTCGACCACAAGAAACTCGGCGTGATGTACATCATCGTCGCGCTGATCATGCTGCTGCGCGGCTTCGCCGACGCGATCATGATGCGCATGCAGCTCGCGCTCGCGTACAACGCGCCCGGCTACCTGCCGCCGCACCACTATGACCAGATCTTCACGGCACACGGCGTGATCATGATCTTCTTCATGGCGATGGTGTTCATGGTCGGCCTGATGAACCTGGTCGTGCCGCTGCAGATCGGTGCGCGCGACGTCGCATTCCCGTTCATCAACTCGCTGAGCTTCTGGATGACGGCGGTCAGCGCGATCCTGATCAACATCTCGCTCGTGATCGGCGAATTCGCGCAGACGGGCTGGCTCGCCTACCCGCCGCTGTCGGAGCTGCAGTTCAGCCCGGGGGTAGGGGTCGACTACTACCTGTGGGCACTGCAGATCTCGGGCGTCGGCACGCTGCTGACCGGCGTGAACTTCTTCGTGACGATCATCAAGATGCGCGCGCCGGGCATGACGCTGATGAAGATGCCGGTGTTCACGTGGACCGCGCTCTGCACGAACGTGCTGATCATGGCGTCGTTCCCGATCCTGACCGCGACGCTCGCGCTGCTCGGCCTCGACCGTTACCTCGGCATGCACTTCTTCACGAACGAAGCCGGCGGCAACGCGATGCTGTACCTGAACCTGATCTGGGCGTGGGGTCACCCGGAGGTGTACATCCTGATCCTGCCGGCGTTCGGCATCTTCTCGGAAGTCATCGCGACGTTCGCGAAGAAGCCGCTGTTCGGCTACAAGACGATGGTGTACGCGACCTGCGCGATCATGGTGCTCTCGTTCCTCGTGTGGCTGCATCACTTCTTCACGATGGGCTCGGGCGCGAACGTGAACGCGTTCTTCGGCATCGTGACGATGATCATCGCGATCCCGACCGGCGTGAAGGTGTTCAACTGGCTGTTCACGATGTATCGCGGCCGGATCGAATTCACGACACCCGTGCTGTGGACGATCGGCTTCATGGTCACGTTCACGCTCGGCGGCATGACCGGCGTGATGATGGCGATTCCCGGCGCGGACTTCGTGCTGCACAACAGCCTGTTCCTGATCGCGCACTTCCATAACGTGATCATCGGCGGCGTGCTGTTCGGCTATCTCGCGGGCTTCAACTACTGGTTCCCGAAGACGTTCGGCTTCAAGCTGAACGAGAAGCTCGGCAAGGCCGCGTTCTGGTTCTGGCAGGTCGGCTTCTACGTCGCGTTCGTGCCGCTCTACGTGCTCGGCTTCATGGGCATGACGCGCCGGCTCAATCACTACGACAACCCGGCCTGGCATCCGTGGCTGCTGGTTGCCGCGTTCGGCGCCGTGCTGATCGCGATCGGCATTGCGTGCCAGCTGCTGCAACTGGTGGTCAGCATCCGCAACCGCAACCTGCCCGAATACCGCGACACGACGGGCGACCCGTGGGGCGGTCGCACGCTGGAGTGGGCGACCTCGTCGCCGCCGGCCGACTACAACTTCGCGGTGATCCCGCAGGTGCGCACGCTCGACGCGTACGCGGACATGAAGGCGCGCGGCGAAGGCCGGCCGAACCCGGCGTCGATCCGCGATATCCACATGCCGTCGAATACCTGCGCGGGTCTCGTGGTCGCGATTTTCAGCCTGGTGCTCGGCTTCGCGCTGGTGTGGCACATCTGGTGGCTCGCGATCGCCGGGCTCGTCGGGATCGTCGCGACGCTGGTGATCTACAGCTCGCGCGACAACGACGGCTATTACATCCCCGCGTCGACGGTGCGGAAGATCGAAGACAAGCAGCCGACCAAGCGCGTGGCCGCGCGTGTCGACGACGTGGAACTGGAGGCCAACTGATGTTGCAGAAAACCTTGAGCGCAACCCTGCTCGAGCACGACGACCATCCGCCGTCGCATTCGGTGTTCGGTTTCTGGCTGTACCTGATGACCGACTGCGTGATCTTCGCGGCGCTGTTCGCGACGTTCGCGGTGCTCGGCCACCAGTATGCGGGCGGGCCGACCGCGAAAGACCTGTTCGACATTCCGGGCGTCGCGGTGGAAACCGCCGCGCTGCTGCTGTCGAGCATCACGTACGGTTTCGCGATGCTCGCTGCCTACAAGCAGCGGCGCGGCGCGCTGCTCGCGTGGCTCGCGGTGACGTTCGTGCTCGGCGCCGCGTTTCTCGCAATGGAGCTGCGCGAGTTCTCGCACCTGATCGCGGAAGGCGCCGGCCCGCAGCGCAGCGCGTTCCTGTCGGCGTTCTTCACGCTGGTCGGCACGCACGGGCTGCACGTGACGGCCGGCTTGCTGTGGATGATCGTGCTCGCCGGGCAGATCGTGTTCCGCGGCGGCGACCTGACCGATCGCGACCTGCGGCGCCTGACGTGCCTGAGCCTCTTCTGGCACTTCCTCGACATCGTGTGGATCTGCGTGTTTTCCTTTGTCTATCTCGCGAGCGTGATCTAAATGGCCCATTCGCATTCGTCTCAACTCGAAGAAGGGCACGGCAGTGTCGGCGGCTACGTCGCCGGTTTCATCCTGTCGGTGCTGCTCACGGCCGCGTCGTTCGGCCTCGTGATGGGCGGCGTGCTGTCGCCGCATGCGTCGCTGATCGCGCTCGCCGTGCTCGCGTTCGTGCAGATCGTCGTGCACCTCGTGTACTTCCTGCACATGAACGGTTCGTCGGGCCAGCGCTGGAACGTGATGGCATTCAGCTACACGGTGCTGACCGCGGCGATCCTGATCGTCGGCACGCTGTGGGTGATGCACAACGTCAGCATGAACATGATGTCGCGCTGAGCGGCGTCGCGGCGCAGTGGTCGATATCCATGTGCGTTCATGAAGAAAAGGCGGCACGCGAGTGCCGCCTTTTTTATTCCCGCCGCGTTGCGCGAGCCTGTCAGTGCGAGCCCGCGTCCGCCGTCAGCGCATGCGTGCAGTCCGTACGGTACTCGGCGGCGAGCCGATGCTTCGCGCCGTCGAGATCGTCGGGATAGTAGGGGCTCGCGTGCGCCGGATCGTAGCCGACCTGTTCGAGTTCGGTCAGCTCGCGCACGAGGTCCGCGCGCGTGACTTCGTGGCCCGTGTGAACGAACGGGTAGGCATTGCATTCCTGAGGCGTCAGGTGTGGCGCCGCGAACGCTGCGGTGCTCGCGCATGCGAGCAGCATGCAGGCGACGATAGTCGACAGTTTCATTCGGTGGCTCCTGTGTTCGCGGCCCGATGCCGCATGACGTCAGCGTAGGCGGAGCGCACGACGGGGTGGGCGACGCACGGATGAAACATGTTTCACGAGCGCGCGCCCGGCGCCGGATGAATCTATCTTCATGTAGCGCCGGACGGCGACCGCGCCGTCTACGATAGCCGCGGGCGCATGGCGTGCGCCCGTCATGAAGTTCATTGCGAGGACAGGCATGCGAGTACTGACGGTCGAGGACGATGTGGTGACCGCGAACGAAATCGTCGGCGAACTGACCGCGCGCGGGTTCGAGGTCGACTGGATCGACAACGGCCGCGAAGGGATGATGCGCGCGATGAGCGCATCGTACGACGCGATCACGCTTGACCGGATGCTGCCGGGCGCTGACGGCCTCGCGATTCTGACCGCGATGCGCACGGTCGGCATCGATACGCCGGTGCTGATGCTGAGCGCGCTCGGCGACGTCGACGAGCGCATCCGCGGGCTGCGCGCGGGCGGCGACGATTACCTGACGAAGCCATTCGATTCCGGCGAGCTGAGCGCACGCATCGAGGTGCTGCTGCGCCGCCGGCAGGCGTCGGGCGTGCCGCAGCAGACGCTGTTGAAGGTCGGTGCGCTCGAGCTCGACCTCATTTCGCGCTGCGCGCGCCGCGGCGCCGACGAGATTCCGTTGCTGCCGACCGAGTTTCGCGTGCTCGAATTCATGATGCGCAACGCCGGCCAGACGATCACGCGCACGATGCTGTTCGAGGCCGTGTGGGGCTATCACTTCGATCCCGGTACCAACCTGATCGACGTACACATGGGCCGGCTGCGCAAGAAGATCGATCCGCCCGGCGCGAACCCGATGATTCAGACGGTGCGCGGTTCGGGCTACATGCTCGCGTAACGGAGGCACGGATGGATGCGGCTCGCGCGGCGAACTTCACACGCCGCTGGCATACGACGACGTTTCGCTGGCTGTGCGCGTATGCGGCGATCTTCTCGGTTTCGCTGCTGCTGCTCGCGGGCGTGATCAGCTTCGCCGCGACACATACGATGACGCGCGACACTGACGAGGTGCTCGCGTGGCAACTGATCTATTTCGATTCGATTCCCGATGCCGAGTTGCCGCTCGCGATCCATCGGCGGCTCGAGCACGAACACATGCATACGAGTTTCTACGGGCTGTTCGACGCGGCCGGGCGCCGCGTTGCCGGCGACATCGCGACGCTGCCCGCGCTGCGTACGGATCGCGGCGGACGCACGCTGAACCGCACGCTCGTACCACTCGACGGTCAGCCCGCACGGATCACGCGCGCGATGGCCGTGCGCCGCGACAACGGAATGACGCTGGTCGTCGCGCGCGACCTGTCGCATTTCATCCAGATCCGCGATGTCGCGATTCGCGGGCTCGTGATCGGCGGCGTGATGATCCTGATCGCGGGCATCGCGGGCGGCAGCATGCTCGGCATGCGGCAGATGCGCCGCGTCGCCGCGATCCGGCGCGCCACGCGGCAGATTGCCGAGGGCGATCTCGGCAAGCGGTTGCCGGTCGGACGCCACGACGAGCTCGACCTGCTCGCGCACCTCGTGAATCACATGCTCGACGAAGTCGAGCGACTGATGGGCGAGGTGCGTCATACCTGCGACGGCATCGCGCACGATCTGCGCACGCCGCTGGCGCGCGTGCATACGATGCTGGCGCGACTCGCCGAGCAGCCGTTTTGTGCGGACGATCCCGCGTCGGCGGTACTCCTGGCGTCGGCGCGCGACGAGACCGACCGGTTGCTCGAGCGCTTTCGCGCGATGCTGCGCATCTCCGAGATCGGTACGCTGAGCCGGCGTGGCGGCTTTGCCGCGGTCGACGTCGCGGCATTGCTGCGCGACGTGTGCGAGCTCTACGAGCCGCTGGCCGAAGCCGTCGACGTGTCGTTCGAGCTCGACGCGGCACCGGTCGACGGTATTCATGGCGACCGCGCATTGCTGTTCGAGGCGTTCAGCAATCTCGCGGACAACGCAATCAAGTTCACGCCGCCGGGCGGTCGCGTTCGCGCCGTACTCCGCGCGACGCCGAGCGGCCCGCTCGTCCGGCTCGAGGACAGTGGGCCGGGCATCCCGCCCGGCGAGCGTGACGCGGTGCTCGAACGCTTCTATCGCGGCGAGCGCACGCGTCATGTGAAAGGCTCGGGGCTTGGGTTGAGCATCGTATCGGCGGTGATGCACGTGCACGGCTTCGCGCTGCGGATCGGCGATGCGGAGCCGGCCGGCGCGGCGATTACGGTCGAATGCTGGCCACGCTCGCTTGCATGACGGCACTGGGAAACGGTCGATGCGCATCCTGCTGATTTCTCCGCCGAATCCGGAGGCCGCGCGGCTCGACAAGGCCTTTCGCGAGAGCACACACGGCGTCGAGCGCGTCGAGGAATGGCGTGACGGCTGCTTCGCGGCGACGCAGGACCGGTTCGATGCAATCGTGATCGTTGCGCCCGACGCGGCTGCCGGTCCGGCGGTCCTCGATGCATTGCCGCGACTTGCCGTATCGGCCGCAGGCGCGACGATCGCCGCGATCGTCGCCGGTGCAACACCCGCACAGCGCGCGCGGATGCTGCAGGCCGGTTGTGATGTGTGCGTTGCCCATCCGTGTTCGTTCGTGGAATTGCACGAGCGTTTGCGCGCGCTGTGGCGCCGCGCGGGCGTCATCGAGATGCGTGAGTCGGTCAGGCTCGATACGGCAACACGCGCACTCGAAGAGCGTGGGCGGAGGCTGGCGCTCAGCGCGCGGGAATTCCGTCTCGTCGAATGCCTGCTGCGCGCCGCGGGGCGGCCGGTCGGGCGCGATGCCGTGCTGCGTTACGCGTGGGACGATGCCGACATCGAACCCGAAACGGTCAATGCGCTGGTCGTCCGGTTGCGGCGCAAGCTGGCCGCGCACGCCTTTTCCGCGCGCATCGAAACGGTCGCGCGATTCGGGTTCAGGTTCGACGCTGGCGCATGACGGTGCGGTAGTGCGCGATGGCGGCGGACGGCAGGCGTGCCGCGCGCCGCGCGGCACGCCCGGTTGCATGCGGTCAGTGCGAATAGAGTTCGCGATTGAGTTGCGCGAGTTGCCCGTCGCGTTCGGCGCGGACGAGTTCGTGATAGACCTGCGCACGCGTCAGCGGCGTTGTCTGCGGTGCATTCCATGCAGCGGGCGGCGACGACGGTGCGGGTGCAGCCGATGCGAGCGTCTGCGGCGCGGTGGCCGCCCCGGGTTGCATTGCGCTGGCCCGAACGGGCAGCGCGACGCAGAAGGCGGTGAGGAGGATGGTGAACATCGATGTCTTCATGGCGTGGTCCTTTTCGTGTGGCGGTGGCAGGTGCCGCGTGTGCGATGGCGGCCGGAAACACGTTATCGGGCGCGGACGTTCAGACGCCCGGCGCGCCGATGAAGAAACGTTCATGAACGCGCGTCGCGCCAGCCGCCGCCGAGCGCGCGCACGAGCCCGACGGATGCCTGCAGCCGTCGGGAATCGGCATCGAGCGACGCAATCTGCGTATCGAGCTCGGTCGTTTGAGCGGTGACCACGTCGAGATAGCTGACGGCACCGTCGCGATAGCGCGACATCGCAAGCGCAAGCGAATGCCGGGCCGCGACGAGCGCCGCGTCGTCCTGGCCGGATTCGTCGCCGAGGCGGTGCAGCAGCGCGAGATCGTCCTCGACTTCGCGAAACGCCTGCAGCACGACGGCGCGGTAGCGCGCGCCCTGTTCGGCAAACTGCGCACGGGCCTTGCGTACGCCGGCGGCACGCAGGCCGCCGTCGAACAGCGTCATCGCGAGACGCGGCCCGATCGACCAGATCTCGTTCGGCGCGGCGAGCCACGGCGAAAACGTATCGCTCTGGAAGCCCGCGTCGAGGCCGAGCGACAGGTCCGGGAACCAGGCGGCGCGCGCGACGCCGATCCTTGCGTTAGCGGCCGCAACGCGGCGTTCCGCGGCGGCGATGTCCGGGCGGCGTTCGAGCAGCGTCGACGCGAATCCGGTCGGAATCGACGGAACGCGCGGCAGCGCGGCGACGGGCGGCAGCGAGAACGTCGACGCGGATGCGCCGACAAGCGCGGCGATCGCGTGCTCGTCGAGCGCGCGGCGCGCGGCGATGTCGGACGCGCGCGCCTGTGCGAGCGCGAGCTGCGTTTGCGCACGCGATACGTCGAGCCCCGATGCCAGGCCACCGAGATGGCGGCTGACCGTCAGTCGCCATGCGCGACGGTACGTGTCGATCGTTTGCGCTAGCGTGTCCGCTTCGCGGTCTCGTCCCGCGAGATCGAAGTAGGTGCTGGCGACGGCGGCCTGCAGGCTGAGCCGGACGGAGGCGAGGTCGTCGCCGGCCGCCTGCGCGTCGTCACGGCCGGCCGCGACCGTGTTGCGGACCTTGCCCCACAGATCGATGTCGTAGCCGACTCCGGCTTCGAGCGTGTTCGACTCGTAGATGTCGGGCTGGCCGCTGCCGCGCAGCGGCCGGCGCGCCGATTGCCGGTCGCGGTCGGTCTCGGCATCGATGCCCAGGGTCGGCAGCAATGCCGCATGTGCTTCGTCGAACAGCGCAGCGGCTTCGTCGTGCCGCGCGACGGCGGCGGCGAGGTCGGGATTCGCGCGCGCGACGAGCGGCTCGAGCCGGTCGAGCGTCGCATCGCCGTATACACGCCACCAGCCGTCGCGCGGGAGGTGGTCGGCCGGCGCGGCATCGATCCACGGGCCCGTTTCGCGAAAGGCGGCCGGAACCTGAATGGCCGGCGCGTGATAGGTCGGCGCCAGCGAACAGCCGGCGAGCAGGGCGACGCCGCCCAGCAACGCAGCGAGCATGCGGTCAGCCATGCGCACGCTCCGTCGTCGCGGCGCCCGCGATGCGCACGGGGTCGCCGTCCGCGAGCGAATCGGGCGGATTGTCGATCACGCGGTCGCGGGCCGCGAGCCCCGACGCGATCTCGACGCGCGTACCGAGGTCGGTCGCGATCGATACGTTGCGCAGCCGCGCATGCCCGTTCGCGTCGAGCACGGCGACTTGCAACCCGTCATGGCGAAAGATCAGCGCGCTGGCCGGAACCGTCAGTGCATGCGCGGTATCGGCCACCGCGATGCGTACCTGCGCATATTCGCCCGGGAACAGCGTGCCTGCGGGGTTGGCGATCGAGAACTGCGCGAGCAGCGTGCCGGAAGCAGGATCGATCGACTGCGCGGAATCCGCGAGCGTGGCGTCGAACGTCGTGCCCGGGCGCTCGGGCACGGTCAGCGCGACGTGCATGCCCGCCCGGATCGCGCCCGCATCGTCTTGCGGCACGTGTACGTAGAGCCGCAGCCGCCGCGCGTCCGAGACAGTGAACAGTTCGGCGCCGTTGCCGCTGCCCGCGTCGATCAGTGCGCCAACGTCGGTCTTGCGGGCGGTCACGACACCGTCGAACGGCGCGGTGAGCCGCTTGAACGATTCGAGCGCCTGGAGCCGACGCACGTTGGCGGTGCTTGCCGCGACGGCCGCGCGTTTGGCGTCGAGGTCGCTGCGCTTCTCGTCGGCCTCCTGCCGCGAGACGGAGTCCTGCGCGAGCATCTCGGCCCAGCGTGCGGCCGTGACGGCCGCAAGGCGCTCGTTCGCGCTCGCGCTCCGCAGGTCGGCGCGTGCCTGCTGCAACTGCTGGTCGAGATCGGGCGTGTCGATCGACGCGAGCAGCTGGCCGGCCCTGACGTGCGCGCCGATATCGGCGTACCACGCGTGCAGGTAGCCGGGCACGCGCGCGTAGATCGGTGCGTCGACATATGCATCGAGGCGGCCGGGCAGCACGAGCGCGTCGGCGGCGGCAGGCTGCGGCGCAACCGTCGCGACGGTCGGGATCGCCTGCTGCGCGGTCCACGCGGCGACCGCGCGCGCATCGTGTGCGCGTGCGACGAGGCCGGCTGCCGCGGCGGCGAGCGCGGCGATCACGCCCGCGATCGCGAGCGGCTTCAGGTAGCGCGGCGTGCCGGAAGGACGGATTTCGAATTCAGTGGACATGTTGCTCTCCCGGAGTGAGGGACAAGGATTCGGAGCGGGGCGCGCGATCGCGCCGGTGGACGAGGCTGAACACGACGGGCACGAACACCAGCGTCGCGACGGTCGCGCAAAGCAGGCCGCCGATTACCGCACGGCCGAGCGGGGCGTTCTGTTCTCCGCCGTCGCCGAGACCGAGAGCCATCGGCGCCATGCCGATGATCATGGCGAGCGCCGTCATCATCACGGGCCGAAAGCGCGTGAAACCGGCCTCGAGCGCTGCGACGGCCGCGTCGGCCGTGTGTGCGAGCCGTTCGCGCGCGAAGGTCACGACGAGGATGCTGTTCGCGGTCGCGACACCCATGCACAGGATCGCGCCCGTCAACGCCGGCACCGACAACGGCGTGCGTGTGACGAACAGCATCCATACGATGCCGGCGAGCGCTGCGGGCAGTCCGCTCACGATCACGAACGCGTCTCGCCACGAGTGGAAGTTCACGACGATCAGCAGATAGATCAGCAGGACCGCACCGGCGAGGCCGGCGAGCAGCCCGCCGAATGCGCTGTTCATCGTCTGCACCTGGCCACGCACGGTTACGCGCGATCCCTTCGGCAGATCGACTGCGCTCGCCCGCAGCACGCGGTCGATGTCCGTGCTGACCGCACCGAGATCGCGGCCCTGCGTCGTTGCGAAAATGTCGAACAGCGGCGCGATGTCGTAGTGCGACACGACCGCGTCGGTCTGGCCGCGCACGATCGTCGCGAGGCCGCCGAGCAGTTGCGGGGCGCCCGCGCGGCCCGTGACGGGCAGCGCGCGCAGGTCCGACAGCGACGTCATCCGGTACTGCGGCGTCTGCGCGACGATCGGATAGGACACGCCGTTGTGCGGATCGAGCCAGTAGGTCGGCGACACCTGGCTCGTGCCGGACAGGCTCGCCACCACGGCATTGGTGACGTCCTGCTCGGTGATGCCGAGCTGCGCGGCGCGTGCGCGGTCGACCGATACCGTAAACTGTGGATAGGTCGACGCCTGTTGCACGCGCGCGTCGGCGACTCCCGGCACCGTCCGGATGCGCCGCAACAGCTCGGTCGCATAGGCGCGGTTGGCGGCACGGTCGGGGCCTGTCACCTGCACGTCGATCGGCGCGGGCGCGCCGAAATTGAGGATCTGGCTCACGATGTCGGCGGGCAGGAACGCGAACGTCACGCCCGGGAACGCGTGCGGCAGCACGGTGCGCAACCGCTTCACGTAGTCGGCCGTCGGCGCGTGGTCGCCCGTGAGCGACACGAGGATGTCGCCGTCCTGCGGGCCGATCGTGCCGCTGTTGCTGTACGTGAGGTTGATCCCGCTGTTCGGCAAACCCATGTTGTCGACGATGCTCGCGAGCGAGTGCGGCGGCACGACGCCGCGCACCGTGCGCTCGACGCGGTCGAACAGTGCGGCCGTCTCCTCGATGCGCGTGCCGATCGGGGCGCGAACGTGGATCGCGATTTCGCCCGCGTCGACCGACGGGAAGAAATTGCGGCCGAGCCACGGCACCAGTACGAACGACAACGCGACCGCGGCGAGGAACAGCATGACGAAGCGTGCGCGGTGGGCGAGTGCGAGGCCGAGCACGACGCGGTAGCCTGCACACAGTGCCGCGAAGCGGCGTTCGAATCCCTGCTGGAACGCAACGAGCGGATTGCGCGCGCGTGACGGCGGGAACGGTGCGCCTTGCGGCGCGAGCACAGCCGCCGGATGCGCGGCATGCGGTCTCAGCAGGTAACGGGCCATCATCGGCACGAACGTGCGGGACAGCACGAACGACGCGATCATCGCGAAGATCACGGCTTCGGCCATCGGCACGAACAGGAAGCGGGCCACGCCGTCGAGCAGCAGCATCGGTACGAACACGATGCAGATGCACAGCAGCGACACGAAAGCCGGCGCGACGATCTGCGACGCGCCGTCGAGGATCGCGCTGCGCACGTCCTTGCCCTGTTCGAGATGCCAGTTGACGTTCTCGATCGTGACGGTCGCATCGTCGACGAGAATGCCGACGGCGAGCGCGAGCCCGCCGAGCGTCATCACGTTGAGCGTCTCGCCCGCGGCGGCGATCGCGGCGATCGCCGCCAGCACTGCGAGCGGAATGGACGCGGCGATGATCAGCGTCGAGCGCCAGCTGCCGAGGAACAGCAGGATCATCGCGGAGGTGAGCGCGGCGGCGATCAGGCCTTCGCGCGCCACGCCGCTCACGGCGCCCTTGACGAACACGGACTGATCGCCCATCACGACGAGCCTGAGCGACGGCGGCAGCGTTGCCTCGATGCGCGGCAACTGCGCCTTGACGCCTGCGATGATGTCGAGCGTCGACGCCGAGCCGCTTTTCAGCACGCTCATCAGCACCGCGCGGCGGCCGTCGACGCGCACGATGTTGCCCTGCGGCGGAAAACCGTCGCGGACGTGCGCGACGTCGCGCATGAAGATCACCGCGCCGTTCACGGTCCGGATCGGCAGCGCATTGAGTTCGTCGATCGTCAGCGGACTGTCGTTGAGCCGGATGTTGTATTCGAAGCGGCCGATCTTCTGTGTGCCGGCCGGGATGATCTGGTTCTGCTGCGCGAGCGCGGTCGCGACGTCCTGCGCGGACAGCCCCTTCGCCTGCAGCGCCCGCGGATCGAGGTCGATCTGCACCTGGCGCACCTTGCCGCCGTACGGCGACGGAATCGCGACGCCCGCGACCGACAGCAGCTGCGGCCGGATCACGTTGGTCGCGTAGTCGCCGAGCTGCTGCTCGTTGAGCGTGTCGCTCGTCAGCGCAAGCTGCAGCACGGGTACGGTCGACGCGTTGTAGTTGAGGATCTGCGGCGGCGTGGTGCCGGGCGGCATCTGCTTGAGCACGGTCTGCGAGATCGACGTGACCTGTGCCGTGGCCGTGCGGATGTCGACGCTCGGCTGGAAGAAGATCTTGACGATCCCGAAGCTGCGGAACGACTGCGACTCGATGTGCGCGACGTCGTTGACCGTGGTGCCGAGCGTGCGTTCGTAATACGTGACGATGCGCCCCGACATGTCGGCTGGCTGCAGGCCCGCGTAGTTCCACACGACGCTGATGACCGGAATCCGGATGTCGGGGAAGATGTCGGTCGGCGTGCGCAGCGCCGAGAGTGGTCCCGCGATCAGGATCAGCAACGCGAGTACGATGAATGTGTAGGGGCGCGCGAGCGCGAGTCGGACGAGTTTCAGCATCGGCGAGGTCTCCGCCGGCGCGGGGCGCCGGCCTGTCAGCGAGGTGCCGAAGCGTGGCGGGAACCCGGTTCGGCTCGCGCAGTGTGCGTGGCGCCGCTTAACGCCGGGCGCGGACCAGGATGAAAGATGTTTTAGGAAAGCCCGCGGTGAGGGCGGGGCAGGCGCCGATTGTTACAAGACGTTAGCGCACGCTTCCCGTTGCGATGCCGCGCATCAGTTCTTACAAACTTGAAATATGCGGAGACGGCCCTGGCAGTTATAGTCGAATCACACATGACACAACCAGAAGAGGAATCCATGAAGACCTTGCGTGTTGCCTCGCTCTTGAGCGGTATGACGGCCTTGCTCGTGTCGGGCGCAGCAATGGCGGGAGTCAATGTCGGGATCAACGTCGGCGTGCCGGCACCGGTTTACGTCGCGCCCGCGCCCGTGTATGCGCCGCCGCCTCCGCCGGTCATCTATCAGCCGGCGCCCGTGTATGCACCTGCGCCCGTGTATGCGCCGGCCCCGGCGATCATAATCGGCTGGCACGGCGACCGCTACTGGGACGGCCGCCGCTACTGGGGCCGCGACGAGTGGTATCGCCGCCATGGTCGCGGCTGGGGCGGCGATCGCGATCGCGGTCACTGGGATAATGGCCGCCACAACGGCTGGCGCTGATCGACACGCCGCGCACGCGCGATGCGTGCGCGTTGTCCGCTCGTGAAGAAACCGCCCGCGTGGCGGTTTTCTTTTGGCTCGCAGGATTGAATGGGTAGAATCGTCCCACGTTACACCCCTCATTCGACCGACAGGGCCTCTATGACGAAGGGTTCGCCCCTGGCCGCCGCCGCGCGCGTCCGCTTCGGCGCGCTGCGTGCCGTACGGGCCACCGGCCGCGTTGCCGCGGTGTTTGCGATACAGGCGGCGCTGGCCGCGACGGCCGCGCACGCGGCCTACGCCATTGCGCAGTACGGCGAACCGAAGTATCCGCCGGGCTTCAAGCATTTCGACTACGTCAACCCCGACGCGCCGAAGGGTGGCACGCTCGTGCTCGCGAACCCGAGCCGGCTGACGTCGTTCGACAAGTTCAATCCGTTCACGATGCGCGGCAACACCGCACCGGGCATCGACATGCTGTTCGAGAGCCTCGCGACCGGCAACTCGGACGAACCTGCGTCCGCGTACGGGCTGCTTGCCGACGACATCGACATCGCGCCCGATCGCCGTTCGGTCACGTTCCACCTGAATCCTCGCGCGCGTTTCTCGAACGGCGATCGCGTCACGGCCGACGACGTCAAGTTTTCGTTCGACACGCTGAAGAGCAAGCTGGCCGCGCCGCAGTTCGGCGCGTATTTCGCGGAGATCGCGAAGGCGGTGGTCGTCGATCCGGCCACCGTGCGTTTCGAGTTCCGCAGCGCGAATCGCGAGCTGCCGCTGATCGCCGGCGGCGTGCCCGTGTTCTCGCGCAAGTGGGGATTGCGCGCGGATGGTTCGCGCATCCCGTTCGACCAGCTCGCGTTCGAGCAGCCGATCGGCAGCGGCCCATACCTGATCGAGCGTTACGACAACGGCCGTAATATCACGTACCGGCGCAACCCCGCATACTGGGGCGTCGACCTGCCGGTGCGGGTCGGCACCAACAACTTCGAGCGGATCGCCTACAAGCTCTACGGCGAAGGTGTTGCGCGGCTCGAGGCGTTCAAGGCGGGCGAATATGATGTGCTCGTTGAGAACATCGCGCGCAATTGGGTACGGCAGGATATCGGCAAGCGCTTCGACAGTGGTGAGTTGATCAAGCGCGAGTTTCGGCAGCACAATGGCGCGGGCATGCAGGGTTTTTTCATGAACCTCCGCCGGCCGTGGTTTCGCGATGTGCGTGTGCGTCAGGCGCTCGATCTCGCGCTCGACTTCGAATGGCTGAACCGCCAGGTGTTCTATGGTGCCTATACGCGCCTCGACAGTTATTTCGCCGACACCGACTTGCAGGCGACCGGTCTGCCGGGGCCGGGCGAACTCAAGCTTCTCGAACCGCTGCGTGCGCAACTCGATCCGGCCGTGTTCGGCCCGATGGTCGTGCAGCCGAACACGAACCCGCCGAATTCGCTGCGCGCGAACCTGCTGAAGGCGCGTGCGCTGCTTGCGCAAGCCGGCTGGACCTATCGCGACGGCGCGTTGCGCAATGCGCAAGGAGAGGCCTTCACGTTCGAGATCCTCGACGACGCGGGTTCCCCGTTCAAGGGGATCGTGGCCGCTTACCAGCGCAATCTTGCTAAGCTCGGAATCGAGGCGCGCTTTCGGACGGCCGATTTCGCGCTGCTGCAGAAACGCCTCGACGCGTTCGACTACGACATGACGCCGGTCCGCTACATTGGCGTGCAGGTGCCGGGCGCCGAGCAGTTCTCGCGTTACGGCAGCAAGTTCGCCGACGAACCGGGCTCCGACAACATCATCGGGCTGAAGTCGCCGGCCGTCGACGCACTGCTGCACGCGCTCGGCGCCGCGCAGACGCGCGACGACCTGCTCGACGCGACGCACGCGCTCGACCGCGTGCTGATGCACGGCTACTACGCGGTCCCGCAGTGGTACAGCACGACGCACCGAATCGCGTACAAGCGCACGCTCGCCTATCCGCAGACGCTGCCGCTGTACTATTCGGCCGAGGGCTGGGTCGTGTCGACGTGGTGGGCGAAACCCGCTCACTGAACCGCGCCGGTCCTTCGTCCAACCCAGCCTACCGATCACGAGTCGACGCCCTATGTGGAGCTACATCCTCAAACGCCTGCTGCTGATGATCCCGACGCTCGTCGGCGTGCTGACCCTCACGTTCGCGGTGATCCAGTTCGTGCCGGGCGGCCCGGTCGAACAGGCCGTGCAGGAATTGCGCAAGGGCGCGACGGAGCAGGGCGCGGTGCCGTTCGGGATGCGTGCGCACACTGGCGTCGACGCGCAGCAGCTCGCGCAGCTCAAGGCACTGTACGGTTTCGACAAGCCGCCGCTCGAGCGCTACTGGCTGATGCTGAAGCGCTTTGCGCGCTTCGATCTCGGCGACAGCTACTTCCGCCACCAGAGCGTGTGGTCGCTGGTCGTGCAGAAGCTGCCCGTGTCGATCAGCATCGGGCTCTGGACGTTCTTCCTCACGTACCTCATATCGGTGCCGCTCGGCATCGCGAAGGCGGTGCGCAACGGTTCGCCGTTCGATGTCGCGACGAGCCTGGTCGTGCTCGTCGGCTATGCGATTCCGGGCTTCGTGCTCGGCGTGCTGCTGCTCGTGCTGTTCGGCGGCGGCTCGTTCTGGCAGCTCTTTCCGCTGCGCGGCCTCACGTCGGACAACTTCGCCGAGCTGTCGCTCGTCGGCAAGGTGCTCGACTACCTGTGGCACATCGCGCTGCCGATCACGGCGTCGGTCGTCGGCAGCTTCGCGGTCATCACGATGCTCACGAAGAACGCGTTCCTCGACCAGATCCGCCGGCAATACGTGCTGACCGCGCGCGCGAAGGGGCTCTCCGAGCGCAGCGTGCTGTGGAAGCACGTGTTCCGCAACGCGATGCTGCCGCTGATCGTCGGCTTCCCGGCCGCGTTCATCGGCGCGTTCTTCACCGGCAGCCTGCTGATCGAGACGCTGTTCTCGCTCGACGGCCTCGGGCTGCTGTCGTACGAGTCGGTCGTGCGGCGCGACTATCCGGTCGTGCTCGGCACGCTGTACCTGTTCACGCTGATCGGGCTCGCGACCAAGCTGATTTCCGACCTCTGCTATGTGTGGGTCGACCCGCGCATTCAATTCGACAACCTGGAGCGCTGACATGAAACAGTCCGTCCGCATGCCTGGCGTTACCGGGCGAGGGTCGCGATGAACCGGGCCGTCGTGTCGTCCCGCATCGACGCGGCGCGCGCGCGCGTGTCGCCGTCGCCCGCGCGCCGCGTGTGGCAGCGCTTCAGGCAGCAGCGCCTCGGCTACTGGAGCTTCGTGATCTTCGTCGTCGCCTTTGCCGCGAGCCTCGCGGCGCCGCTGTGGTCGAACGACAAGCCGCTCGTCGTGCGCTACGACGGTCAGACCTATTTCCCGCTGTTCCAGACGTACCCGGAGACGACCTTCGGCGGCGATTTCCCGACGCCGGCCGACTATCTCGATCCGTATGTGCGCAAGCGGCTCGAGGCGCCCGGCAACTTCGTCGTCTACCCGCCGAACCGCTACTACTACGATACGCTGAACTACTTCTCGAACGTGCCGAACCCGGCGCCGCCGTCGCGCCAGAACTGGCTCGGCACCGACGCGCAGGGGCGCGACCTGCTTGCGCGGCTCGTGTACGGGTTTCGCATCTCGGTCGAGTTCGGGCTGATCCTGACCGTGATCGGTACGCTGCTCGGGATCGCCGCGGGCGCCGTGCAGGGCTTCTTCGGCGGGCGCATCGACATCGTCGGGCAGCGGCTGATCGAGATCTGGAGCTCGCTGCCCGAGCTGTACCTGCTGATCATCTTCGCGTCGATCTTCGAGCCGAGCTTCCTGTTGCTGATCGTGCTGCTGTCGCTGTTCGGCTGGATCGGGCTGGCCGACTACGTGCGCGCGGAATTCCTGCGCAACCGCACGCAGGACTACGTGCGCGCGGCGCGTGCGATGGGGCTCACGAACTGGCAGATCATCTGGCGCCACGTGCTGCCGAACAGTCTCACGCCGGTGATCACGTTCCTGCCGTTCCGGATGAGCGGCGCGATCCTCGCGCTGACGAGCCTCGATTTCCTCGGGCTCGGCGTGCCGCCGCCGACACCGAGCCTCGGCGAGCTGCTCGCGCAGGGCAAGGGCAACCTCGACGCATGGTGGATCTCGCTGTCGACGTTCGGCGTGCTGGTCGCGACGCTGCTGCTGCTGACCTTCATGGGCGACGCGCTGCGCAACGCGCTCGATACGCGGATCGCCGATTCGGTGCGCGCGGCGGGAGGCCAGCGATGAGCGAAACGGTCGTAACGAGGCACGACGAGCCGCTGCTGTCGCTCGAACGCCTGCATGTGCGCTTCGGCGACACGGTCGCGGTGGAGGACGTGACGCTCGCGATCGGTCGCGGCGAGCGCGTCGCGCTCGTCGGCGAGTCGGGGTCCGGCAAGAGCGTGACCGCGCTGTCGATCCTGCGGCTGCTGCGCGACGCCGACGTGAGCGGCGCGATCCGCTTCGCGGGGCAGGACCTTTCGGCCAAGAGCGAGCGCGAGATGCGCGGGCTGCGCGGCTCGGACATCGCGATGATCTTCCAGGAGCCGATGACGGCGCTCAACCCGCTGTATACGATCGGCGTGCAGATCGGCGAGACGATCGTGCTGCACGACGGCGTATCGGCCGTCGAGGCACGCAAGCGCGCGATTGCGCTGCTCGCACGCACGGGCATCGCGGAGCCGGACAGGCGCGTCGACAGCTACCCGCACCAGTTGTCGGGCGGCCAGAGGCAGCGCGCGATGATCGCGATGGCGCTCGCGTGCCGGCCGCGCCTGTTGCTCGCCGACGAGCCGACCACCGCGCTCGACGTGACGATCCGCGCGCAGATCGTCGACCTGCTGCTGGAGCTGCAGCGCGAGGAAGCGGAAAAGCGCGGGATGGCGATCCTGCTGATCACGCACGACCTGAATCTGGTGCGGCACTTCGCCGAGCGCATCGCGGTGATGGAGCACGGCCGGCTCGTCGAGAGCGGGCCGGTCGAGCGAATCTTCGCGGAACCCGAGCATCCGTATACGCAACGGCTGCTGAACAGCCGGCCGCAACGCGCGGTCGTGCCCGTGATGCCGATTGCGCCCGTCGTGCTCGACGCGCGCCACGTGAGCGTGCGGTTCGCCCGCAAGCGGCCGGGTTTCGCGGGCTGGTTCGGCACGGTGCCCGTAGCGGCCGTCGCGGACGTGTCGGTGTCGGTGCGGCAGGGCGAGACGCTCGGCATCGTCGGCGAATCGGGTTCCGGAAAATCGACGCTCGCGATGGCGCTGCTTGGGCTGCAGAAGACGGCCGGCGGCGAGATCGAATTCCAGGGACGCCCGCTGTCGACCTATCGCGGTCGCGAACAGACGGCGCTGCGCTCGAACATGCAGGTCGTCTTTCAGGATCCATTCAGTTCACTTTCGCCGCGTCACACGATCGAGCGGATCGTCGGCGAGGGGCTCGAGCTGCATCGCCCGGAAATGACGCCCGATGCGCGCCGAGCGAAGTCGCTCGCGGTGCTGCGCGAAGTCGGCCTCGACCGCACGGTGCTGCACCGTTATCCGCACGAATTCTCGGGCGGGCAGCGCCAGCGGATCGCGATCGCGCGTGCGCTGGTGCTGGAGCCGCGCATCCTGATCCTCGACGAGCCGACTTCCGCGCTCGACGTGTCGATCCAGCAGCAGGTGCTGAAACTGCTCGCGAATTTGCAACAGAAATACAACCTCGGCTATGTATTCATCAGCCACGATCTCGAGGTGATCGGTGCGATGGCGCACCGCGTCGCCGTGATGCAGGACGGCGCCGTCGTCGAGTCGGGAGACGTGGCCGACATCTTCACCAAACCGTCACATCCTTACACACAAAAGCTGTTGAAAGCGGTCTGGAAAGCGTGATAGGCGTCCAATGGTCTGATCATCTCGATTGAATTTATTAATTTGTTTTGACAAACGATTACGCGCTGGCTAGTATCGACCGAAATTTTCCGCCAATCAGCTGATTTTTAAGCACAATCCATCGACCAATGCAGCATCGATCCCTGACCCAGGCATGCGCGCGCACCATCGCCGGGCTGTTCATCGGCGCCCTGTTCGCAGCAGCTCCCGGCGCGTTCGCCGACGAAGTCAGCAGTTTTAACCAGAATGTCACGAATTCGACCCAAGTCGGGTCGGGTTCCTCCCTCCAGCAGACCAATGCCCAGCCGTCGAGCGGCGGCGCGAAGTCGTTCCTTGCCGGCATGGCGGGCAAGGCAGGCGACGTCGTCGTCGGCGCGTTGAACATGATCGGCGTGCGCTATCGCTGGGGCGGCAACTCGCCGGATTCGGGCCTCGACTGCAGCGGCTTCGTCCGCTACGTGTTCCAGGACACGCTCGGCATGTCGCTGCCGCGTCGCGCGGAAGAGATGAGCCGCGTCGGCGAGAAGGTGAGCATGAGTAACCTCAAGCCGGGCGACCTCGTGTTCTTCAACACGATGCGCCGCACGTTCTCGCACGTCGGCATCTACATCGGTGACAACAAGTTCGTGCACTCACCGTCGACGGGCAGCACCGTCCGCGTCGACGATCTCGATAGCGGCTACTGGGAAAAGCGTTTCACCGGCGCACGCCGGATCGAATCGGAGTTCCCGATGAAGCCCGAAGATCTGCGCCAGCGCGTGCGCGCGACGCTCGGCAACGATTCGGCGAGCGGCAACAACTGACGACGTTCGCCGGTCAGCCGGACCGGATTGAAAAAACCCTGTCACCGAAAGGCGGCAGGGTTTTTTGTTTTGGGGCCGGCGCCGGCGCCGGCGCCGGCGCCGGCGGCGACGCGGAAGTCGTTCCGCCGGTCGCGGGGCGGCGGCGCATGCCGTCCCGCCTCGCGAATGGCGTGCTTCTTACGCGGCAGCCGTGCCGCGCGCCGCCGCGAGCTTGCGCTGCAGTTCCGGCATGATGCGCGCGACCGCTTCCTCGCCCGCGAGGATCGCTGCGTTGCGCTGGTTGAAGTCGCTGCCGCCCATGGCCGCGAGGTTCGGGCGGATCACGACGTCGGCGTATTTGTCGAGTTCGTAGGTCTTGATCGTCTGGCCCATGATCGTGAAGGTCTGCAGCAGCATCTCGATCGGGTTGTTGGTCGCCGCGCCGTCCGGCCGGGCCGAGATGTCGACCGCGATCACGAAGCTCGCGCCCATCTTGCGCGCGTACGACGCGGGCACCGGGCTCACGAGGCCGCCGTCGACGTATTCGCGATTGCCGATCTTCACCGGTTCGAACACCGACGGCACGCTGCACGACGCGCGCACCGCGAGCCCCGTGTTGCCTTGCTGGAACAGGATCGGCTGGCCGCTCTGCAGATCCGTCGCGACGACGCCGAGCGGCTTCGCCATCTTCTCGATCGGCCGGTTGTTGAGCGTCTTGTTCAGGAAATTCTGCAGTGCGACGCCCTGCAGGAGGCCACGCGAGCGGAACGGCAGCGCCCAGTCGCTGATCGATGCCTGGTCCATGTCGAGCGCGATCTTGTTGATCTGCAGTGCGCTCATGCCCGACGCGTAGAGTGCGCCGACCACCGAGCCGGCGCTGGTGCCCGCGACGATCTCGATCGGGATGCCGCGCGCCTCGAGCGCCTTCAGCACGCCGATGTGCGAGAAGCCGCGCGCGGCGCCGCCGCCGAGCGCGATGCCGATCTTCACGGGCTTCTCGTGCGGCTGCGTGGGGCTGGATGCGTTGTCGGGGCGGGACTTGCCGCCGAACGACGTACAGGCGGCGAGGCTGGCGGACGCGCACGCGATCGTGAAGTGGCGGCGCGACAGGCGAGGGGACGACATCGAATGGTTCTCCGGCGGCTTGGCGGCGGGTCATACGGCCCGCGGCGGCGATAGGTTCCGAGCGGCCGCGCGGCGGGTTCCGGGCGGTCGGCGCCGCGCCGGCTGGCGGCCACGGCGCGCACATCATAAAGCAAGCGGTGCGCTTGGCGCGATGTCAGGCACGAGTATAATTCCGGCTTCTTTTCCGTTCCGGGCGTCGCCGGCCCCGTTGTTGTCCGCGCTGCCGCCGTCGATCCCGCGTCGAATCATTCATGCGCCCCAGGCGTTCGAGTTACCGTTTATGACCCGTCCTGTCCGTACCCGCTTCGCGCCGAGTCCCACCGGCTTCATCCACCTTGGCAACATTCGCTCCGCGCTCTATCCGTGGGCGTTCGCCCGCAAGATGAAGGGCACGTTCGTGCTGCGCATCGAGGATACCGACGTCGAGCGCTCGTCGCAGGAAGCGGTCGATGCGATCCTCGAGGGGATGCAGTGGCTCGGCCTGGATTTCGATGAAGGCCCGATCTACCAGATGCAGCGGATGGACCGTTATCGCGAGGTGCTCGCGCAGATGCTCGAGAAGGGCCTCGCGTACCCGTGCTACATGTCGGCCGAGGAACTCGACGCGTTGCGCGAACGCCAGCGCGAGGCCGGCCTGAAGCCGCGCTACGACGGCACATGGCGCCCGGAGCCCGGCAAGGTGCTGCCCGAGCCGCCGGCAGGCGTGAAGCCCGTGCTGCGCTTCCGCAATCCGCTGACCGGCACGGTCGTGTGGGACGACGCCGTGAAGGGGCGCGTCGAGATCTCGAACGAGGAACTCGACGACCTCGTGATCGCGCGCCCGGACGGCACGCCGATCTACAACTTCTGCGTGGTGGTGGACGACATGGACATGGGCATCACGCACGTGATCCGCGGCGACGACCACGTGAACAACACGCCGCGCCAGATCAACATCCTGAATGCGCTCGGCGGCGAGGCGCCCGTCTATGCACACCTGCCGACCGTGCTGAACGAGCAGGGCGAGAAGATGAGCAAGCGGCATGGCGCGATGAGCGTGATGGCGTACCGCGACGCGGGCTTCCTGCCCGAAGCGGTCGTCAATTATCTCGCGCGCCTCGGCTGGTCGCACGGCGACGCGGAGATCTTCTCGCGCGAGCAGTTCGTCGAATGGTTCGATCTCGAGCATCTCGGCAAGTCGCCCGCGCAGTACGACCACAGCAAGCTGAGCTGGCTGAACGCGCATTACATCAAGGAAGCCGACAACGCGCGCCTCGCCGCACTCGCGAAGCCGTTCCTCGACGCGCTCGGCATCGACGACGCGGCGATCGCGACGGGCCCGGCGCTCGACGCCGTGGTCGGCCTGATGAAGGATCGCGCGACGACGGTCAAGGAGATCGCGGAGGGCGCCGCGATGTTCTACCGCGTGCCGGCACCGGAAGCCGACGCGCTTGCGCAGCACGTGACCGATGTGGTGCGGCCGGCGCTGGCCGATCTCGTCGTCGCGCTGAAGGCGGCCGACTGGACGAAGGAAGCGGTGTCCGCTGCGCTGAAGGCGACGCTCGGCACGCACAAGCTGAAGATGCCGCAACTCGCGATGCCGGTGCGCCTGCTGGTGGCGGGCACCACGCACACGCCGTCGATCGATGCGGTGCTCGTGCTGTTCGGTCGCGACGTCGTGGTGTCGCGCATCGCGGCCGCGCTGGCCTGAGGTTCGTGCGCGAGCGAAGCTGTCTGCGCGTGAGATCGCGGCAGCTTCGCAAAAAATTTCGCTCGAATCGCAAAAAGGGTATTTACAAGTTCAAAGTCGGTCCATATAATCTCATTTCTGTTCTGCAAGGGGGTATAGCTCAGCTGGGAGAGCGCTTGCATGGCATGCAAGAGGTCAGCGGTTCGATCCCGCTTACCTCCACCAACAGAACAAATTGGATTGATTTGCGAAGCAGCAGTGGTAGTAATAAATGCTTCACAGAACGATCTAAAGCAGTTAGAATTCCGGCCTTCGCTGTTGATGAGAAGTGAATAGCGAAAGTCAGACAGATCTGAAAAGATTTTGTCCCCTTCGTCTAGAGGCCTAGGACATCACCCTTTCACGGTGAGTACAGGGGTTCGAATCCCCTAGGGGACGCCAGATTCAGCGGCGTTTCGTAGAAGTGTCGCGAGGCTCGCAGGAACGTAACCGACGTCCCGCGGGTTGGGTAAGAAAGCTGGAGCGGTAGTTCAGTCGGTTAGAATACCGGCCTGTCACGCCGGGGGTCGCGGGTTCGAGTCCCGTCCGCTCCGCCAGAACGAAGCCCGTTCAAGACGTTTTTGAGCGGGCTTTTGCATTAAGGATGTAAGCAGTACGTTGTCCCCTTCGTCTAGAGGCCTAGGACATCACCCTTTCACGGTGAGTACAGGGGTTCGAATCCCCTAGGGGACGCCAGATTCAGCGGCGTTTCGTCAGAAGTGTCGCAACGCTTGCAGGAACGTGAACGAGGTCCTGCAAGCGGGGTGAAGAAAAAGCTGGAGCGGTAGTTCAGTTGGTTAGAATACCGGCCTGTCACGCCGGGGGTCGCGGGTTCGAGCCCCGTCCGCTCCGCCAGAACGAAGCCCGTAAAAAAAACGTTTTTGAACGGGCTTTTGCATTAAGGATGTAAGCAGTACGTAGTCCCCTTCGTCTAGAGGCCTAGGACATCACCCTTTCACGGTGAGTACAGGGGTTCGAATCCCCTAGGGGACGCCAGATTTCGGCGTCGTTCGAACAAACGACGCGCCGGCAGGAAGCAACCGACGCCTGCCAGGCAAGCAGCAAGACTGGAGCGGTAGTTCAGTCGGTTAGAATACCGGCCTGTCACGCCGGGGGTCGCGGGTTCGAGTCCCGTCCGCTCCGCCAAACAAACGAAAGTGCCCGCCTTGTGCGGGCATTTTCGTTTGTGCGTCCCGTTGTTGCGCCCGTTTTCGGGCGCGTGACTGTGGAGTGGAGGAAGCCGCCTGCGCGGCTTCCGGCGGGACTCGAAGGGCTGCGCTTGCAAGCGCAGCCGCGGCCTGCGGGATGTAGGCGAGTCCCGTCCGCTCCGCCAGAAAATGAAGAAGCCCGCCTCGCGCGGGCTTTTTCATTTGCGTTTCCGGTTGCGTCTGCCGCCCCCCGCGCCTCTACGTCCTGCGCCGCGCCGCTACGAGAAATTCGCGATTGCATCCGCGCGCGACTGCGCTATCGTGGCGGGATGCGTTCTTGACCCCTGCGCGATGCTCGATCCGACCGACCTGCGACTCCTGTATCAGCTCCGGCCCGCGGAGCCCGGCGATTTCCCGTTTGCCGAAGCGCTGACGCACGGCAACATGGGCGGCTACTACAAGCGCCATGGGCTCGTGTGGCGCAGCGACCTGTTCTTTGCGAGCTGGCGCGAATCCGAAAATTTCATCCTCGAGGCCGACGGCGAGCGCATCGGCGTGCTGCGCGTGACCGAGGAAGGCGACTCGCTGCATATCCGCGACGTCCAGATTGCGGCCGGCCATCGCGGGCAGGGCGCCGGTACCTACATGCTCGACATGTCGCACCGCTGGGCGCGTGCGCGCGGTCTGCACGAACTGCAGTTGCGCGTGTTCGTCGACAACCCCGCCGCGCGTCTCTACCTGCGCATGGGCTACCGGGTCGCCGGCTCGCGGCTCGCGCAACTCGGCTCGATTCGCCACATGGTGCGGCCGGTCTGAAGGGTTGACGATCCGGAGCGCGGCGCTCAGCGGGCAGCGTCGATCGCGTCGTCGTCCGGCGCTTCGTCGTCCGCGCTGCGGCCTTCCGCGCCGCGGTGCTCGTAGCCGCGCAGCATGAACGCGCGCGGGCTTTCGCCGAATGCACGGCGGAACATCGCCGAGAACGCGCTCTGGCTCTGGTAGCCGAGTTCGCGCGCGATATGCGACAGCGGGCGCCCCTGGTTCAGCAGCGGGATCGCCCGCGCCAGCAGCGCCTGCTGGCGCCACTGCGAAAAGCTCACGCCCAGTTCCTGCTTGAAGAGCCGCGAAATCGTGCGCGTGCTCGCGCCGACCTCGCTGGCCCAGTGTTCGAGCGATTCCGCATGCGCGGGTTGCGCGAGTACCGATTCGCACAGCATGCGCAGCCGTTTCTCGTCGGGCATCGGCACCGCGAGCGGCAGCGGCTCGGCATGGCTCAGCTCGTCGAGCACGAGCCCGCACAGCAGGCGCTCGCGCGCGGTGCTCAGGTCGCGCGCATCGAGTGCGACGATCAGTTCGCGCAGCAATCCCGTCACTTCGACGACACGGCACGCGTCGAGCCCGTCCGGCACGATCGACTCGTCGATATACAGCGTACGCAAATACGCTTCCTCGACGATCACGACCTCGTGCGTCACGCGCGGCGGCACCCAGATCGCGCGGGACGGCGGCACCATCCACGTCGTACCGGTCGTCGCGACGCGCAGCACGCCGCGCGACGCGTACGCGAGCTGTGCCCACGCATGCGTGTGCAGCGGGATGCGGCGGCCGGCGTCGACCTGCCGTGCGCGCACGCGCATCGGATGGACGGCGGTCGGCGCGAATTCGGGCGGGATGTCGATGACGTCGTATGGGTTCGATACGTCGGCTTGGACGGGCGGATTCATGGACGGTTCGGGCTGCGCGGCGGCGATGCCGTTATTTTAGAAGGCGCCGCGCAAGCGCATGCGGCGGTTTTTCGGGCGATCATGCCGTGGTCAAATGAACTTTGTATGGGGCCGGGCTAATTCGGGGCGACTATCCGGGGCCGCGCGCTTGCCGGTCAGAACCATCGGGCCGATCCCGTGGTCTATCGATGCGTGCGCAATTTCGCACGAATCGCGCGCGAACACGGCAACACACGAATCGAAGAGGAGAACCAAGATGCGCTACGTATTCGTCTACGGCACCCTGAGAGCCGGAGAGACCAACGACATCGGCCATGCGGCCGCGCGGCACGGGATCGCCGCGCCGATGCTGCTTGGCGCGGTCGCGCTGCCGGGCGAGCTGTACGATTTCGGCACGTATCCGGGGATGATCGTCGGGCCGGCCGGCAAGTCGCTGGTCTGGGGCGATGTCTACGAGGTCGATGAGCAGCTCGTTCCCGTGCTCGACGAGATCGAGCGCGTTTATCCGGGCGTCGACTCGCTGTTCAAGCCGGAACAGGTGACCGTCGAGCTCGGCGGCCGACAGTACGCATGCCTGTATTATCCGGTCGCCGCGCACGCGGCAGCCGGGCGTCCACGCATCGCGTCGGGCGACTGGGTCCAGCACCGGCGCGAGCGGGAAACCGCCTGAGCATCCATGCGGCATCGGGTCTTGCCGCAAAAGGAAAAGCGCCCCGCGGGGCGCTTTTTTCATGTGGTCGCCGCGTGCGACCGGCGACAGACGTGGCCGGCCGCCGATCGCAGCGGGCCGCTTCGTCAGATTTCCTCGTACAGCGGCAACGTCAGGAATTCGGTGAAGCCTTCCGACGTCGACATCTGCTCGAAGATCGCCGCGGCGCGCTCGTACGGCTGCGTGTTGCCGCCGACCGAACGCTTCACGTTGCCCAGCTCGATCTTCGCGAATTCACGCACGAGTTCGGCCGTGACCTTGCGGCCGTCGTCGAGCACGCCCTTCGGCGAGCGGATCCACTGCCACACCTGCGAACGGGAAATCTCGGCGGTGGCCGCGTCTTCCATCAGATTGTGGATCGGCACGCAGCCGTTGCCGTCGAGCCACGCACCGAGGTAGTGGATGCCGACGTTGATGTTGTTGCGCAGGCCGGCTTCGGTGATCGGCGCTTCGGGCTGGAAGTCGAGCAGGTTCCTGCCTTCGACCTGCACGTCGTGGCGCTGCTTCGCGATCTGGTTCGGCTGGTCGCCGAGCACCTTGACGAATTCTTCCATCGCGATCGGCACGAGGCCCGGGTGTGCAACCCAGCCGCCGTCGTAGCCGTCGGTCGCGTCGCGCTGCTTGTCCGAGCGCACGCCGCCCATCGCCTTGTCGTTCGCTTCCGGATCGTTCTTGATCGGGATCAGCGCGCTCATCCCGCCGATCGCCGGCGCGTTGCGCTTGTGGCAGGTCTTCAGCAGCAGCAGCGCGTATGCGCGCATGAACGGCACCGTCATCGTGATCTTCGAACGGTCGGCCAGGCAGAATTCGCGGTCGTTCCTGAACTTCTTGATCGCCGAGAAGATGTAGTCCCAGCGGCCGGCGTTCAGGCCCGAGCTGTGCTCGCGCAGTTCGTACAGGATCTCGTCCATCTCGAACGCGGCGAGGATCGTCTCGATCAGCACCGTCGCGCGGATCGTGCCGCGCGGCACGCCGATCGCTTCTTGCGCGGCGACGAAGATGTCGTTCCACAGGCGCGCCTCGAGATGGCTTTCCATCTTCGGCAGGTAGAAGTACGGGCCCGAGCCGCGCGCGATCAGTTCCTTCGCGTTGTGGAACAGGAACAGCGCGAAATCGAAGATGCCGCCGGACACGCGCTGGCCGTCGACCGTCACGTGCTTCTCGTCGAGGTGCCAGCCGCGCGGACGCACGATCAGCGTCGCGACCTTGTCGTTCAACCGGTACGACTTGCCGTTCTGCTCGAGCGAGATCGTGCGGCGCACCGCGTCCTTCAGGTTGATCTGGCCGTCGATCTGGTTGGTCCAGCTCGGCGCGTTCGAATCCTCGAAGTCCGTCATGTACGAATCGGCGCCCGAGTTCAGCGCGTTGATGATCATCTTGCGCTCGACGGGGCCCGTGATCTCGACCCGGCGGCATTGCAGGTCGGCCGGCAGCGGCGCGACCTTCCAGTCGCCTTCGCGGATCGCCTTGGTATCGGCGAGGAAGTCCGGGCGCTCGCCCGCGTCGAGGCGTTTCGTGCGCTCGACGCGCGCCTGCAGCAGCGCCCGGCGGCGCGGTTCGAACGTGCGGTGCAGCGCTGCGACGAGTGCGAGCGCTTCGGGCGTCAGGATCGCTTCGTAAGCCGGCTTGATTTCGCCGGTGATCGCCATGCCTTGCGGCAGCGTGATCGGGGTGCTCATGAGTCTCATCTCCTTGGTCGGTCAGTTGCGGTTTCGGTGAAGGGGGAAGGCGGCAGCTGCGAGCGTCATGCACCCGGGCCGGGGCGCGTGCGGTTTGCGTGTCTGCCGGACGGAGCCGGGGTGGCGAGGAATGCGAGCAGGTCGGCCATGCCGGTGCCCGTGCCGTCGGGCGGCGCCCCGAGTTCCTCGGCGGGCGCGCCCGTGCGGTTGAGCCAGAACGTCGTGTAGCCGAACCACGCGGCACCGGTGACGTCCCAGGCGTTCGACGACACGAACACGATGCCGCGCGGGTTTGGCCCGAACGCGGCGGTGCCGAGCGCGTAGACGGCCGGACTCGGCTTGTACGCGCGCACGGTGTCGGCCGACAGCACGCGATCGAACAGCCCGGACATGCCAGCGCTCTTGATCGCGATGTCGAGCATCTGCGGGTTGCCGTTCGACAGGATCGCGAGCGGCGGGCGCGGCTCGAGCGCGCGCAGCTTGCGCAGCGCGGGCACCGTATCGGGATAGGTGGACAGGCACGCGTATTCGTCCATCAGGCGCTTCTCGGCCGCGCTGTTCAGCGCGAGGCCGAGCGCGCGCGCGGCGAACCGCAGCGCATCGAGCGTGATGTCCCGGAACGGGCGATAGCGGGCGCCGGCCGGATCGGCGAGCGTGCGCAACTGCGAGTATTCGATTTGCTTGCGTCGCCACAGCTGCGACAACCGTTCCCCGTGACTGGGAAACATCTGCTCTGCCGCGGGCACGACCGCGCGCACGTCAAACAACGTGCCGAATGCGTCGAAGAGGATTGCGTCGGGAGAGGAGAGTGTCGTTGTGGCCGACATAGCCTTGCGCTCCAGTTTCAGAGGTCGAATCGATTCTATTCGTGATCGTAGGTACTAAAAAAGACGCTAATCATCACTTGATCTTTTACTTTCATATACCTAATCTTGAACGGTTTAAGCTATTTGAAGGGCGGCGGTGCCGCCCTGCGAGTCATGGACCGGTTCAAACAGATCGAAACGTTCGCCGCGGTCGCGACGAAGGGCAGCCTGTCGGCGGCCGCGCACGCGGAAGGCGTCGCGCCGGCGATCATCGGCCGCCGCCTCGACGCGCTCGAGGAGCGGCTCGGCGTCAAGTTGCTGGTGCGCACCACGCGCAAGCTCACGCTGACGTTCGAGGGATCGGCATTCCTCGAGGATTGCCAGCGGATCATCAACGACATGCAGAACGCGGAGGCGAGCGTGTCCGCCGGCGGCGTCAAGGCGAGCGGCCACCTGCGCATTTCCGCGCCGGCGGGTTTCGGCCGGCGGCACGTCGCGCCGCTCGTGCCCGAATTCAGCGTCGGGCATCCGGACGTGTCGGTCACGCTCGACCTGTCCGACCGGATGGTCGACCTCGTCAACGAAGGGTTCGATTGCGCGGTGCGGCTCGGCGAACTGCCCGATTCGTCGCTGGTGTCGCTGAAGCTCGGCGAGAATCGCCGCGTGTGCGTCGCGTCGCCCGCGTATCTCGCGCGGCGCGGCACGCCGGCCACGCTCGCGGAGCTGGCGCGGCACAACTGCCTCGCGCTCGCGGCGAACGCGAACCAGCAACGCGGCTGGGCGTTCCAGGAGGACGACAAGGTCGTGTCGATCCGCGTGAACGGTACGATGGAGTGCTCGGACGGCGCGGTGCTGCACGAGTGGTGCCTCGCCGGATACGGCCTGGCGTGGCGTTCGTGGTGGGAAGTCGGCGAGGACATCGCGGCCGGCCGGCTCGTCAGCGTGCTCGACGCGTTTGCGGCGCCGCCGATCGGCATCCATGCGGTATTTCCGCAGCGCCGGCACCTGCCGCTGCGCGTGCGCCTGTTTCTCGATTACCTGAAACACACGTACGAGCGGCCCGGTTACTGGGGCGAGTAGGCCGCGTGTGCCCGCGCGTTTCCGATATGAGGGCGAACCCGCTGCCGGTGCCGGTTGCGCCGTTTCGCACACTACAATCGTAGGTGACGTAACCGACGCGTCGCGGCCGGCTCGAACGGGATCGCGGCGCGCGGAGTGCGATTGACGAAGGAGGGCGCGATGTTCCAGCACATCCTCGTTCCAACCGACGGTTCCGAACTGTCGCAAAAGGCGATCGACGGCGCGATCGACCTGGCTCGCGCGGTCGGCGCACGCGTGACGGCCTACGCGTGCCTGCCGCAGTATCCGTACTCGCCGTTTTCCGAAGTGATCATCGAGCCGCCCGCCGATTTCCGGGCGCGCAGCGAGCGCGAGGCGCGCGCGCATCTCGACGGAGTCGAATCGGCCGCGAAGGCGGCCGGCGTCGTCTGCGACACGTGGACGAGCGTGCATCCGTCGCCGTATCTCGGCATCATCGAGGCGGCCGAACGCGGCGGTTGCGACGTGATCTTCATGGCGTCCCACGGACGTCGCGGGCTTGGCAGCCTGCTGATCGGCAGCGAGACGCAGCGCGTGCTGACCCATACGAAAATTCCGGTGATCGTCTATCGGTAGGGCGGCGCCGGTTGTGGCCGCGCGGGCGGCAACTGGATCGGCAGCGCAGAAAAAGGGCGCGCCGGACAGAGCCGGCGCGCGTCGTTGCTGGCGGCCCGCAGGCCGCGCGGCCGGTCGCGCGATCTGTATCGCGCGCCTGCCGTCTCCTCCCTGATTGTTGTTCTGTGGCCGATGCCGCGCCGCTTGCGAGACGGCGCGGCATCGGCGCGACGCTTGCGCGTGTTACGCGACCTTCTTGCCGTCGAAGAACTGTTCGTCCTCGGTCGAGCCGTGCAGCGCGGTCGTCGATGCTTCGCGCTCGACCGTCTGCGTCACTGCGTCGAAGTAGCCGGTGCCGACTTCACGCTGGTGCTTGACGGCAGTGAAGCCCTTGTCGGCTGCCGCGAACTCGGCCTGCTGCAGTTCGACGAACGCGCTCATCTGCGTACGGGCATAGCCGTGCGCGAGGTTGAACATCGAGTAGTTCAGCGCATGGAAGCCGGCCAGCGTGATGAACTGGAACTTGTAGCCCATCGCACCGAGTTCCTTCTGGAACTTCGCGATCGTCGCGTCGTCGAGGTTCTTCTTCCAGTTGAACGACGGCGAGCAGTTGTACGACAGCAGCTTGCCCGGGAACTGCTTGTGGATCGCTTCCGCGAACTTCTTCGCGTACTCGAGATCCGGCTTGCCGGTTTCGCACCAGATCAGGTCGGCGTGCGGCGCGTACGCGAGACCGCGCGAGATCGCCTGCTCGAGGCCCGGCTTCGTGCGGAAGAAGCCTTCCACCGTGCGCTCGCCCGTCAGGAACGGCTTGTCGTTGTCGTCGACGTCGGACGTGATCAGGTCGGCTGCTTCCGCGTCGGTACGTGCGACCAGCACGGTCGGCGTGCCCATCACGTCGGCCGCGAGACGCGCAGCCGACAGCTTTGCGACGGCTTCGCGCGTCGGCACGAGCACCTTGCCGCCCATGTGGCCGCATTTCTTCACCGAAGCGAGCTGGTCTTCGAAGTGAACACCCGAGGCGCCTGCCTCGATCATCGCCTTCATCAGTTCGAAGGCGTTCAGCACGCCGCCGAAACCGGCTTCCGCGTCAGCCACGATCGGCGCGAAGAAGTCGACGTAGCCTTCGTCGCCCGGGTTCTTGCCTTCCGACCACTGGATCTGGTCGGCGCGCGTCAGCGTGTTGTTGATGCGCTTCACGACGAGCGGCACCGAATTCGCCGGGTACAGCGACTGGTCCGGGTACATTTCGCCCGCGACGTTCGCGTCGCCGGCCACTTGCCAGCCGGACAGGTAGATGGCCTTCAGGCCGGCCTTCACCTGCTGCATCGCCTGGTTGCCGGTCAGTGCGCCGAGTGCGTTGACGAACGGCTCATTGTTGACGAGGCTCCACAGCTTTTCCGCGCCGCGCTTGGCCAGCGTGTGCTCGATCGGGATCGAGCCGCGCAGGCGGACCACGTCCTCGGCCGAGTAGCCGCGCTTGATGCCCTTCCAGCGCGGATCGGTTTCCCATTGCTTTTGCAGTTCCTGTGCCTGTTGCTGACGCGACATGATGAGCTCCTTGATGCGGTGTGTTGCCTAATGGGTCGAATCTGACGGTGGTGATGCCGTTCTCGAAGCGGGGAGCGGTGCGTTCCGTTTCGTGAAGTCTTGTATAAGAGTCTAGGCAAATCGGCCGGAGCGAAACAGGGGCTGCCTCAGGAAGTGCGTAATTTTTTAGTTGTTTTAAATCAATGGCTTGAATTTGTAATTTCGAGATAAGAAATGACTTTTCCCATCCTGCAATCGTCTGGGTTGTGCCACGCAACATGATTTTTTACGACGCAAAAAAATTTTCCGCATCGTGAAATGTGCGGCAAGGCGAAAAAAAAACCGGCGCAGATGCGCCGGTTGGCTGGATTGGCGGGGTGGCCATCCGTGGGGCGGCCAGCGGCCGCCCGTGCGTGCTTACGACGCGGAGTTGCCGCGGCGCGGGCCGCTGCTACGCTGGCCGTCGCGACGCGGGCCGCCGTCACGGCTGCCGCCCGGCTTGCCGCTCCAGCCGCCGCCATTGCCGCCGCCGTAGCTGCGGCCGTTGCCGCCATGACCGCCGCCCGGCTTGCCGCCGAAACGTCGACCGCCGCCGTTACCGCCGCCCGGACGGCCACGGCCGCCGGTGCCGCCGTTGCGCGGGGGAGCCTTGCGCGGCTCGAAACCTTCGATCACGTTGACCGGCAGCGGCGCGCGCACGAAGCGCTCGATGCGCTTGAGCGCGCCCTGCTCGGCGTGGTGCACGAGGCTCACCGCGGTGCCCGAACGGCCCGCACGGCCCGTACGGCCGATACGGTGCACGTAGTCTTCCGCGAACTTCGGCAGGTCGTAGTTGAATACGTGCGTGATGCCCGGGATGTCGATACCGCGTGCCGCGACGTCCGTCGCGACCAGCACGCGCACGCGGCGCTCGCGCAGCGCACGGATCGTGCGGTTACGCGCGCCCTGCGGCAGGTCGCCGTGCAGCGCGGCCGACTCGAAGCCAGCGTCGGCGAGACGGCCGGCGAGCTGGTCCGCGTCGATCTTGGTCGCCGTGAAGATGATCGCCTGGTCGAGCGCGTCGTCGCGCAGAAGGTGATCGAGCAGGCGATCCTTGTGATCGCGGTCGTCGACGTAGTGCACGGTCTGCGCGATGTTCGTGCGCGATTCGAGGCGCTGCTGGATCTCGATGCGTTCCGGATCCTTCAGCAGGCGGCCCGTCAGCGAACCGATCTTGCCGTCGAGCGTGGCCGAGAACAGCATCGTCTGGCGCGACGCGGGCGTTGCCGCGACGATCGTTTCGATATCGTCGATGAAGCCCATGTCGAGCATGCGGTCGGCTTCGTCGAGCACGAGCATCTTCAGCTCGGACAGGTCGATGCGGCCACGCTCGAGGTGATCGAGCAGGCGGCCCGGCGTGGCGACCAGGATTTCGGGGTTCTTCGCGAGCAGCATCAGCTGCTGGCCGTAGGCGACGCCGCCGAGGATGCTGACCGTGCGCAGACGCTTCAGGTGCTTGCCGTAGGTCGATGCGGCCGTGGTGACCTGCATCGCGAGTTCGCGGGTCGGCGTCAGCACGAGCAGGCCCGGGCGCGCGACGGGTTGCGGGCGGCGCACGCGGCGGTCGCCCTGGTTCGGTTCGCGCGGCGCACGCGGTTGCTGCGCCTGCGTCTTCTGGAGCTGCGCGAAACGTTCGATCGCCGGCAGCATGAATGCGGCCGTCTTGCCCGAACCGGTCGGGCTCGACACCAGCAGGTCGCGGCCGGCGATGCCGGCCGGAATCGCGCGCTGCTGGACCGGCGTCGGCTTCACATAGCCGGCGGCCTCCAGCGCGGAGACGATCTCCGGCGACAACCCGAGCGACGCGAAGCTCGGCTCGTCCGACGCCGGTTCGACCGCGGCCGGTGCGGCGGCGTCGTCGAGACCGAGCGCCTGGTCGGCGATCGCGTTGAGCGGGCTGGAGTTGATGCTCGAAGTCATAACAATCCTTGAAACACAGTGGGTGAAACGTCGGCGCCAATCGCGCATACCCAAGTCGTCGGATTCAGCGAGCAAATCGGGAAACGGGTGCAATCCGCCGAACAGTCGGCGGATGAGGCATTAGAAGCTGTTTTGGGTGCGGCGCGCTTCAGGAGCGGGGCCGCCAGCCTGATAAGTGACGACCGCGAGGGTCGAAGCAGGAGGGGACAGGTTCTAAACCGGATTGGAGCTTAACGCTACGAGGCGTCGGGCCGGAACGGCTTGCGAGCCGAGCGCGGGAGGTGACGCAGGCCGCATTATAAAGAAATTTGCTGCGCTGCGCCACTGATTTGATTGCCTATTGCGTCGGGAGCGGTTCGGTCAGGAGGCCGTGCCGTTTTTCAGCGATTCGACGAGTTCGATGTACTGCTGCTTCGCCGCATCCTGCGACGTGCCCTTCAGCGCATCCCATGCGTCGTACTTGTATTTGCCGACGATGTCGGTGAAGCCCGGCTTGTCGCCGTGGGCATCGCCGTCGGTCGCCTGCTTGAAGAGCGCGTACAGGCGCAGCAGGGTCAGGTTGCCCGGCCGTTCCGTCAGTTGCTTGACGTCGATCTGGGCCTGGTCGAATTGGGCGGTGAGTTCGCTCATCGGGTGTCTCCGTAAGGGTTTCAGGTCGGGCGATCTTAACAAGCGGACCGCCGCGCGGGGTCGAGCGATCCTTCCAAACCGCCGCCGGCGCCGCGCGCGTGCACAGATCGGGCCCGATCGCCCGTGCGAGCGGGGCGCCGCATTACAATGTCGGCCATGACGCAAACAGTGCTCCTCGCCATCGATACGTCGACCGAATACTGCTCGGTCGCGCTGCTGCGCTCGGCTCAGGCCGATGACGCCGTTTCCACCCCGCAAACCTGGGTCCGCCACGAACTGACGGGCGCCGTGTCGAGCACGCGCGTGCTGCCGGCGATCCAGGAGCTGTTCGCCGAATCGGGGCTGACGCTCGCCGATTGCGACGCGATCGCGTTCGGCGCGGGCCCCGGCTCGTTCACGGGCCTGCGCACCGCGACCGGCATTACCCAGGGCCTCGCATTCGGGCGCGGGCTGCCGGTCGTGCCGATCGGCACGCTGCTCGCGTGCGCGGAGCACGCGCGGCTGCGCGCGTCCGGCACGACCCGCGTGCTCGCCGCGCTGGACGCGCGGATGGACGAAGCCTACTGGGCGGACTTCGCGTGGGACGACAGCGCCGGCGACTGGCGCACGCTGCATCCGGCGTCGCTCGACGCGCCGGGCGCCGTCGGCGTGCCCGATGTGCCGTTCACGCTCGCAGGCAATGCGGCTGCCGCGTTCGGCGCGCAGTTGCCGGCCGCGACGCGCGCGGCCGTGATCGACGGCGAAGCATTGCCGCATGCGCTGGCGATCGCGCATGCCGCGCTGCGCGCGTTCCGAGCCGGGCGCACGGTGCCGGCCGATCAGGCCGCGCCCGAATACGTGCGCGACAAGGTCGCGCAGACGACGGCCGAACGGGTCGCGGCGCGGGCCGCGCAGACGGGCGGGGCGAAGGGATGACGGGTGTACTGCTGAGCGAGCGCTATCTGGCGCCGATGACGGATGCCGATCTCGACGAGGTCGTTGCGATCGAGCACGTCGCGTACGAATTCCCTTGGAGCCGCGGCAACTTCGAGGATTCGTTGCGCAACGGCTATCTGGGCGTGTGCCTGCGGCACGTGACGGGTTCGCTGATCGGCTACTGCGTGCTGATGCCGGTGGTCGACGAGATGCACTTGCTGAACCTGTGCGTTGCACCGGACGCGCAGCGTGCGGGCGCGGGCCTCGCACTGCTGCGCGAGGCCGTGCGCATTTCGCGCGCGGAACGGCTCGACGGCGTGCTGCTCGAGGTGCGGCCGTCCAATCCGCGCGCGATCCATCTGTACGAGCGTTTCGGCTTCGTGACGATCGGCCGGCGCAAGAACTACTATCCGGCGAAGCATCGCGGCCGGGAGGACGCGATCGTGATGCGTCTGACGCTGAACAAGGACGAGGGGGACGCGCATGGCGTGGGCTGAAGCGGTGCTCGAGGAAATGGGCCTCGCGCAGATCTGGGTGCGGCGCGGGCAGCGCGCGGACGAAGGCGCGGCAGCCGAAACGCCCGCCATCGCGCAAACCGGTGCGGCGGACGACGTGTCCGCGGTCGCGGCCGATCGGCCGGCGCGCGCGATGCGCGCACCGGTGCAGGACGATGCGCCGCCGGCCGTCGTGCGTGCTGCGGAGGCTTCGCCGGCTCGTGAGTCGGGCGTACCGGCTTCGGGCATACCGGCGCGCCGTGTCGTCGATGGCGATCGCGCACGCGCGCCGGCGGCTTCCGCCGATGCGATGCCGCCGATGGACGACGCGCCCGAAGATTTCGCGTGGTTCGACGCGGCGCCGCCGGGCGATCCCGTGCCGGCAGCCGGATCGCGTCCCGCCGAAACGCCGGTTGCGATGCTCGACTGGGATGCGCTGGCCGCGCGCGTGGCCGATTGCACGCGCTGCCGGTTGTGCGAGAAGCGGACCAACACCGTGTTCGGCGTCGGCGACCGTGAAGCGGACTGGATGCTGATCGGCGAAGCGCCGGGCGAGAACGAGGACAAGCAGGGCGAGCCGTTCGTCGGCCAGGCCGGCAAGCTGCTCGACAACATGCTGCAGTCGCTGGCGCTCAAGCGCGGCGACAACGTGTACATCGCGAACGTGATCAAGTGCCGGCCGCCCGGCAACCGCAACCCGGAACCGGACGAGGTCGCGAGCTGCGAGCCTTATCTGCAGCGCCAGGTCGCGCTCGTGAAGCCGAAGCTGATCGTCGCGCTCGGCCGCTTCGCCGCGCAGACGTTGCTGAAGACGGACGCCAGCATCGCGTCGCTGCGCGGCCGCGTGCATGCGTATGAAGGTGTGCCGGTGATCGTCACCTACCACCCGGCGTACCTGCTGCGCAGCCTGCAGGACAAGTCGAAGGCGTGGGCCGATCTGTGCCTCGCACGCGACACGTTCCGGCGCGCCGAGGGCACCGACGCGAACGGGCCGGCCGGGCAATGACGACCGGCGCGGCGTTCGCATTCGTCGATACGCTGCGTGACGCCGCGGTTCGCGATCTGGGCTGGCTGCTCGCGAGCCCGAGCCTGCTGACCGCGGCACCCGGTGCGCCGCTCGCGCAACCGTGGCCGGATGCGGCCGGACAGTCGGCCGTCGAAGCATGGCTCGCCGCGCTCGATGCAGCGCCCGAGCCGCTGCGCCGCGCGCTCGACGGGTTGCGGCCCACCCGGCTCGGCCGCTACGCCGAATGCCTGCTCGAGTATTTCCTCACGCACGGACCGTCGCTGCGGCTCGTCGCGGCCAATCTCCCGCTGCGCAGCAACGGCCTGACGCTCGGCGAAGTCGATTTTCTCGTCGATGCGCCAGGCGGGCAGCGCCTGCACTGGGAACTCGCGGTGAAGTGTTATCTGTGCGCGCCGGTGCGCGGCGGCGCATCGCTTGCCGACTTCGTCGGCCCCAATCTCGTCGACCGCTTCGACCGCAAGCGCAGCCGGTTGCTCGACCACCAGCTTCGGCTCGGCGATCGGGCCGGGTTTGCGCTGCTCGGCTACGGCGCGCCGTCCGACGCACAGATGTTCATCAGGGGCTGGCTGTTCTATCCGCACGGCGCGCCGTTGCCGCCGGTGTCCGCTGAAATCGCGCCGGATCATCCGCGCGGTTTCTGGCTGACGCATGCGCAGTGGCCGGCGTGGGCGGCCGCGCAGCGTGCCGGCGTTGCGTGGAGCGTGTTGCCGCGGCTTGCGTGGCTCGCGCCGCGGCGCGCTGCCGCCGACGCAGGCTTCGAACCCGAACCGCTGGCGGCTGCATGCGAGTTGCCGCGCGTGCTGGCGACGCGTCAGGCTCCCGACCTGATCGGCATCCATGAGAAGGGCGACGATGGCACGTGGCGCGAGACGGCGCGCGGTTTCGTCGTGCCCGACGATTGGCCGGCGCGGGCGCAGGCGTTCGCGGCGCAGGACAACTGACGCCGCGTCAGGCGGCGCTTACCACCAGCGATAGAAGTGATGGACAGGGCCGACGCCGTGGCCGACGTCGAGGCGGCCGCTCGCGGCGATCGCGCCGGTCAGGTAGGCCTTCGCTTCGCGCACCGCGCTTTCGAGATCGGGCTGCTGCGGCAGCAGCGCGGCGATCGCCGACGACAGCGTGCAGCCCGTGCCGTGCGTGTTGCTGACCGGCACGCGCGGGCCGTCGAGCCGCACGGTGCGCGCCGCATCGACGAGCCAGTCGGGGCTCGCGGACGCGTCGGGCAGGTGGCCGCCTTTCATCAGCACGGCGCGCGCGCCCGTCTGCAGCAGCGCCCGCCCTTGCCGGACCATGTCGTCTTCGGTGGTCGCGGGCGAGTCGCCGAGCAGCGCGGCCGCTTCGGGCAGGTTCGGCGTGACGACGGTCGCCAGCGGCATCAGTGCGTCGCGCAGCGCGTCGACCGCGTCGGGCGCGAGCAGCGCGTGCGAACTCTTCGAGATCATCACCGTGTCGAGCACGACGAAGCGCGGCGCGTAACGGCGCAGCGCGTCGGCTACCGCGTGCACGATCGCCGCGTTCGCGAGCATCCCGATCTTGACCGCGTCGATGCGGAGGTCGTCGAACACCGCATCGAGCTGCGCGGTCACGAACGCGGCGTCCGGCGCGTGCACGCCCGTCACGCCGCGCGTGTTCTGCGCGGTCAGCGCGGTGATCACGCTGGCGCCGTACGCACCGAGCGCGGAGAACGTCTTCAGGTCGGCCTGGATGCCTGCGCCGCCGCCCGAATCGGAGCCGGCGATCGTCAGGATGTTGGGTATCGGGTGCGTCATGATGGCAACGCGCCGGCTCGAAGACCGGCGCTGGCGGACGGAAACGGGAAGTGTAGCGTCAGTGCCGCGATTCGCCGATCAGCGCGACCGAGTCGAACTGACGCTGGTTCGCCTGGTGGCGGCGCATCACGAGCCACATCGTCAGGCAGACGAACGTGCCGAACAGCACGATCACGACGCCGACCGGCACGTCGAGCCACACGAGCACCGCATACAGGCACAGCATCACGAGCACCGACAGGTTCTCGTTGAAGTTCTGCACCGCGATCGAGTGGCCGGCCGACAGCAGCACGTGGCCGCGATGCTGCAGCAGCGCGTTCATCGGCACGACGAAGTAGCCCGACAGCGCGCCGACGCAGATCAGGAAGATATACGCGACGATCAGGTAGACGGGCATGCGCAGGTGGCCGAAATGCACGGCCCAGTGCGACGGGAACAGGTCGCGCGTGTAGAACGCCATCAGCATCACCGCGATGCCCATGATGATGCCGACGGGCAACACGGTCAGCGACTTCTTCAGCGGGATCCTGGCCGCGGCGGCGATCGCGCCGGCCGCGACGCCGACCGCGACCACGGCCTGCAGGATCGCGCCTTCCGATAGCGACATGCCGAGCGACACCTCGGCCCACTTCAGCACGATGAACTGCAGTGTCGCGCCCGCGCCCCAGAACAGCGTCGTGACCGCCAGCGAGATCTGGCCGAGCTTGTCGCGCCACAGCACCATGAAGCAGTCGGCGAAATCCGTGAGGAGCTTGACCGGGCCGCGCTCCTGCTTCGGATAACGGGCGCCCGTATCGGGAATGCGCAGGTTGAACAGCGCGGCGATCACGTAGATCGCCATGATGATCGCCATCGCCGCTTCGGCGGGCGTGCCGATCCAGTTGGGCGTGTGCGCGATCACGTGCGACGCGATGTGCGGGCTGATCAGCGCGCCGCCGAGCACCGTGCCGAGGATGATCGAACTGACGGTCGTGCCTTCGATCCAGCCGTTCGCGGCGACCAGCCGGTCGGCCGGCAGCAGCTCGGTGAGAATCCCGTACTTCGCGGGCGAGTAGGCCGCGGCGCCGAATCCGACGATCCCGTACGCGATCAGCGGGTGGGCGCCGAACAGCATGATCAGGCAGCCGATCACCTTGATCGAGTTGGTGATGAACATCACGCGACCCTTCGGGCGCGAATCCGCGAAAGCACCGACATACGCCGCCAACACCACATAGGACAACACGAAGAACAGCTTCAGCAGCGGTGTCATCCAGTTGGGGGCGTGGAGGTCTTTCAGCAGGGCGATGGCGGCGATGAGTAGCGCATTGTCGGCCAGCGACGAGAAAAACTGCGCGGCCATGATGGTGTAAAAACCTTTTTTCATCTGATGCGATGCTTTCGTCGCTGCGGCAGGGCCGCGTAGGCCGCCTGATATGCGATCGGCTTATTCCGTTCGAAATGGGTTGTGCGCACGGCTTTATAACATGAAAATACGCCAATTCGGACTAGCAAGATTCCCCGATCGTTCCGCAAATTGTCGGCTTCGGTGCTCAAAAGGCGCGGTAAGCTGATGATTCGCAAGCGTCTTTACGTAAATTTCCCATGCCGCGCCCGATCTCCGCCACCATCCACACCGCCGCTCTCGCGAACAATCTCTCCGTCGTCCGCCGCTTTGCCGGCCCGTCCAAGGTCTGGGCGGTCGTCAAGGCCAACGCGTACGGCCACGGTCTCGCCCGCGCGTTTCCCGGCCTGCGCGGCACCGACGGTTTCGGCCTGCTCGACCTCGACGAGGCCGTGAAGCTGCGCGAGCTCGGCTGGGCCGGCCCGATCCTGCTGCTCGAAGGCTTCTTCCGGTCGACCGACATCGACGTGATCGACCGCTACAGCCTGACGACGACGGTCCACAACGACGAGCAGATGCGGATGCTGGAAACGGCGCGGCTGTCGAAGCCCGTCAACGTGCAGCTCAAGATGAACAGCGGGATGAACCGGCTCGGCTACGTGCCGGAAAAATACCGCGCGGCCTGGGAGCGCGCCCGCGCGTGCCCCGGCATCGGACAGATCACGTTGATGACCCATTTTTCGGACGCGGACAACGAGCGCGGCGTCGCCGAGCAACTCGCGACGTTCGAGCGCGGTGCGGAAAATATCGCCGGCGCGCGCAGTCTCGCGAACTCGGCCGCCGTACTGTGGCATCCGGATACGCACTTCGACTGGGTGCGGCCGGGAATCGTGCTGTACGGCGCGTCGCCGTCGGGGCTGTCGTCCGATATCGCCGACACGGGGCTGAAGCCCGCGATGACGCTCGCGTCCGAGTTGATCGCGGTGCAAACGATCGCGAAGGGCCAGGCCATCGGCTATGGCTCGACGTACTCCGCGCAGGCGCAGATGCGGATCGGCGTCGTCGCGTGCGGCTATGCGGACGGATATCCGCGCGTCGCGCCCGAAGGCACGCCCGTGATCGTCGACGGCATCCGCACGCGGATCGTCGGCCGCGTGTCGATGGACATGATCACCGTCGACCTGACGCCGTGCCCGCAGGCGGGCGTCGGTGCACGCGTCGAGCTGTGGGGCAACGCACTGCCGATCGACGACGTCGCCCGCCATTGCGGCACGATCGGTTACGAGCTGATGTGCGCGGTCGCCGGCCGCGTGCCCGTGCGCGCGGAATAAGGGCGTCGCGCGTGGCCAAACAGAAAACCGTCTATGTCTGCAGCGAGTGCGGCGGGCAGACCCCGAAGTGGCAGGGGCAGTGTCCGTCGTGCCAGGCCTGGAACACGCTCGTCGAATCGGTCGCCGAGTCGCCGTCGGCCCACCGTTTCCAGTCGCTCGCGAAGCGGGCGCCCGTCCAGCGACTCGTCGACATCGAAGCGGCCGACGTGCCGCGCTTCTCGACCGGCATCGGCGAATTCGACCGCGTGCTCGGCGGCGGGCTGGTTCCCGGCGGCGTCGTGCTGATCGGCGGCGACCCGGGCATCGGCAAGTCGACGCTGCTGCTGCAGTCGCTCGCGGACATCGCGAGCGAGCGGCGCGCGCTCTATATCAGCGGCGAAGAATCGGCCGCGCAGATCGCGTTGCGCGCGCAACGGCTTGCGCTGCTCGACGGCGGTACGCCGGCAGCCGAGCTGCAGCTGCTCGCCGAGATCCAGCTCGAAAAGATCCAGGCCGCGATCGACGCGGAACGGCCGGACGTGGCCGTGATCGACTCGATCCAGACCGTCTATTCGGAGGCGCTCACGTCGGCGCCGGGCTCGGTCGCGCAGGTGCGCGAATGCGCGGCGCAGCTCACGCGCATCGCGAAACAGTCGGGCACCGCGATCATCATGGTCGGGCACGTGACGAAGGAGGGCAACCTCGCCGGCCCGCGCGTGCTCGAGCACATCGTCGACACGGTGCTGTATTTCGAAGGCGACACGCATTCGTCGTTCCGGCTCGTGCGCGCGTTCAAGAACCGCTTCGGCGCGGTCAACGAACTCGGCGTGTTCGCGATGACCGAGCGCGGGCTGCGCGGCGTCGCGAATCCGTCCGCGCTGTTCCTGTCGCAGCACGAGCAGGTCGTGCCCGGCTCGTGCGTGCTCGTCACGCAGGAAGGCACGCGTCCGCTGCTCGTCGAAATCCAGGCGCTCGTCGATACCGCGCACGTGCCGAACCCGCGCCGGCTCGCGGTCGGCCTCGAGCAGAACCGGCTCGCGATGCTGCTCGCGGTGCTGCACCGGCACGCGGGCATCGCGTGCTTCGACCAGGACGTGTTCCTCAATGCAGTGGGTGGCGTGAAGATCACCGAGCCGGCTGCCGACCTCGCGGTGCTGCTCGCGATCCATTCGTCGATGCGCAACAAGGCGCTGCCGAAGGGGTTGTTCGTGTTTGGCGAGGTGGGGCTGGCGGGCGAAATCCGGCCGTCCCCGCGCGGGCAGGAACGGCTGCGCGAGGCGGCGAAGCTCGGCTTCACGTCCGCGCTGATCCCGAAGGCGAATGCACCGAAACAGCCGATCGAAGGGCTGAACGTGATGGCCGTCGAGCGCATCGAGCAGGCGATCGACCGCGTGCGCGATCTCGAGTGACCGGCCCGGCAGCCGCGCGGGCTGTGCCTGTCGGCGATCTGTCGCGTAATTCGCTGTAAAGAAGATGTAGGCTTCTGTAACCCGCAGGACATTGCTTTTCCCTATCCTTTGCCGAATTGTCGAACCGCGCAATGCGAAGGGAACCTATGTTGAAATCGTACGGGGAAGCGCCGAGCGGAAGCCTTTACAACCTGCGCGGCTGCCGCGTGTCGGAGCCGATTCGCCAGCCCTGGGGCGGCGGATGCCGGATCGTCGAATGGATCGACGACGAAGGGCGCCTGGCGCGCAAGGTCGTGTCCGAGGACGTGACGGAAGCGGAGGTCGCCGCGGCGATCCGGCGGCCGACCGAAGGGCGCCGGCACCTGATGGGCGACGACGAGCAGATGCCGCGCGACACGTTGCCGCGACGCTGAGCCGGCAGACGGCCTGCGAATCGACGAACAAGGGTAATGAACAGGCCGGGCCAGTGCGTCCGGCCTTGTCGCATCTGGGCCCGGCAAGTGGGCGATGGTTTGTCGAAGCGCCCGTGCCGGGCTGGCGGCACGGCGGCCGCGTTCAGCCGATCTGTTCGAGTTCTTCGTGCGCGGCGAGCCAGTCGGCTTCGATCGTTTCGAGACGTGTGTTGACGTCGCCGAGCTTGCGGATCGCGTCGGTCAGCTCCGTCTTGCGCGTGGCCTCGTAGCTCGCCGGGTCCGCGACGAACGCGTCGAGGCGCCCCTTCTCCACGTGCAGCGTCTCCATTTCCTTTTCGAGCTTCGTGATGCGCGTCTGCAGAGGCTTTTTCAACACCGACAGGCGCTGCCGCTCCTCGGCGGCCTGACGCTTCTGGTCCTTGCGGTTGGCCGCGGCGCCTGCGCCCGACGCGGCCGCGCTGTCGGCCTTCGCGGCCGCGCGCTGCTCGGCCGCGTGTTGCAGCAACCAGTCGCGGTAGTCGTCGAGGTCGCCGTCGAACGGCTGCAGCCGATGCTTCGCGACGAGCATGAACTGGTCGGTCGTCGCGCGCAGCAGGTGGCGGTCGTGCGATACGAGGATCAGCGTGCCTTCGAACTGCGCGAGCGCCATCGTCAGCGCGTGGCGCGTTTCGAGATCGAGGTGGTTCGTCGGCTCGTCGAGCAGCAGCAGGTTCGGCTTCTGCCAGATGATCAGCGCGAGCGCCAGGCGCGCTTTCTCGCCGCCCGAGAACGGGCCGACGGCGCTGGTCGCCATGTCGCCCGAGAAATTGAAGCCGCCCAGGAAATCACGCAGCTCCTGCTCGCGCGTGTCGGGCGCGAGCCGCGCGAGATGCGCGAGCGGCGAATCGTCCTCGCGCAGCGTTTCGAGCTGGTGCTGCGCGAAATAGCCGATCGTCAGCCCCTTGCCCTCGCGGACGTCGCCCGACAGCGGCGCCAGCGTGCCGGCCAGCGTCTTGATCAGCGTCGATTTGCCCTGGCCGTTTGCGCCGAGCAGCCCGATGCGCTGCCCGTTCTGGATCGACAACGCCACGCGTTCGACGATCGGGATGTCCGCGCCGTTGTCGGCATGGTAGCCGCAGCGGACGTCTTCCATCACCATCATCGGGTTCGGCGCGGCGTCGGGCGTGCGGAATTCGAACGTGAACGGCGACGCGATGTGCGCGGGCGCGATCAGCTCCATCTTCTCGAGCGCCTTCATCCGGCTTTGCGCCTGTTTGGCCTTGGTCGCCTTGGCCTTGAAGCGGTCGACGAAGCTCTGCAGGTGCTCGATCGTCTTCTGCTGCTTTTCGTATGCGTTTTGCTGCAGCGCCAGTTGCTGCGCGCGGAGCACTTCGAATTGCGAGTAGTTGCCGCCGTAGCGCTTCACCTGGCGGTTTTCCAGATGCAGCGTGACGTTGCAGATCGAATCGAGGAATTCGCGGTCGTGCGAGATCACGACGAGCGTGCCGGGGTAGCGGTGCAGCCAGTCTTCGAGCCAGACGATCGCGTCGAGGTCGAGGTGGTTGGTCGGTTCGTCGAGCAGCAGCAGGTCGGAGCGGCACATCAGCGCCTGCGCGAGGTTCAGGCGCATGCGCCAGCCGCCGGAGAAGCTGGCGACGGGTTCGCGTGTCTGGGCGAGCGTGAAGCCGAGGCCGAGCAGCAGCGCTTCGGCGCGGGCGGGCGCGGTGTAGCCGTCGGCGTCGGCGAAGGCCGCGTGCGCGTCGGCTTCGGCGGCGCCGTCATGGGCGGCGGATGCGGCGGCGATGCGCGCCTCGATCTCGCGCAGCGCGGCATCGCCGTCGAGCGTGTAGTCGAGCGCCGAGCGGTCGACCGCGGGCGTTTCCTGCGACACATGGGCGATCCGCCACGACGGCGGCATCGCGAAATCGCCGGCGTCCGAGTGCAGCTCGCCGCGCAGGACCGCGAACAGCGTCGACTTGCCGGCGCCGTTCGCGCCGATCAGGCCGGCTTTCTCGCCGGGATTGAGCACGAACGAGGTCGACTCGAACAGCGGCTTGGTGCCGCGTGCAAGGCTGAACTGATTGAAACGGATCACGGCGGAAATAACTGGCCAAAACCGCTATTCTAGACTGCGCGCCGCTCGTGCCGGGCATCGGCCGCTCGGCGGATGCCGCGACGGCGCGATTTCGCCTAGACTCCACGTCGATCCGGTTTCGTAAAAGGAGTGCCCGATGTCCACCCTGTATTCGTTCAGCGCAGAGACGCTCGCCGGCGCGCCGGCATCGCTCGACGCGTATCGCGGCAAGGTGCTGCTGATTGTCAACACCGCAAGCGAGTGCGGTTTCACGCCGCAATACGCGGGCTTGCAGAAACTGTACGACCAGTACGCGGCGCGCGGCTTCTTCGTGCTCGGCTTCCCGTGCAACCAGTTCGGCAAGCAGGAGCCCGGCGACGCCACGCAGATTGGCGCGTTCTGCGAGCGCAACTACGGCGTCACGTTCCCGATGTTCGCGAAGATCGACGTGAAGGGCGATCACGCGCATCCGCTGTACCGCTACCTGACCGACGAGGCGCCCGGCATTCTCGGCCTCAAGGCGATCAAGTGGAATTTCACGAAATTCCTGGTCGACCGCGACGGGCGCATCGTCAAGCGCTACGCACCGTCGACCAAACCCGACGAAATCGCCGCGGATATCGACAAGCTGCTGTGACGGCGGGCGGCGGCGTGCGCCGCGCCGGTGCGGTTCGTGCGGGCGCGGCCGGCCTTCCGGCGGTTACAGGATCGGTGCGAACAGCCGCGCGACGTGCATCGCGATCCGCCGCCATGCGGGCGACTGGCGGTATTCGTTCGCATCGACCTCGTACGCTTGCGCGAAGTCGGCATCGAGCATGGTCTCGACCTCGTCGGCGAATGCGCGGTCGACGGTCAGCACCATGATCTCGAAGTTGAGGCGGAACGAGCGGTTGTCGAGATTCGCGCTGCCGATCGCCGCCGCGATGCGGTCGATCAGCACGACTTTCTGGTGCAGGAAGCCGGGCCGGTAGCGGAATACCTTGACACCCGCATCGACCAGGTCGCGCGCGTACAGCTTCGACGCCTCGAACACCACGTAGTGATCGCGCCGGCTCGGGATCAGGATGCGCACGTCGACGCCGCGCATCACCGCGAGCTTCAGCGCGGCGATCACGGCTTCGTCGGGGACGAGATACGGCGTGGTGATCCAGATCCGCTCGCGCGCGGCATTGATCGCCTCGACGAAGAACAGCGAGCCGGTTTCCTGCTTGTCGGCCGGCCCCATCGGCACCGCGAGGCAATGCATGCCGTCGCCGGGCTGCGCGGGCGGCGGCAGCGCGAGCGGCGGCAGCTTCTGCGTCGCCCAGTGCCAGTCTTCGGCGAACACGTACTGGATGCTCGCGACCACCGGGCCGCGAATCTCGATGTGCGTGTCGCGCCACGGCGACAGGCGCGGCTTCGCGCCGAGATATTCGACGCCGACGTTGTGGCCGCCGACGAACGCGCGGTTGCCGTCGACCACGACGATCTTGCGATGGTTGCGGAAGTTGAGCTGGAAGCGGTTCACGAACTTGCGATTGGTCGCGAACGGATGAACCTCGACGCCGCCCCGGCGCAATGTGTCGACGTAGCTGTGCGGCAGGTCGAAACTGCCGATGCTGTCGTACAGCAGGCAGCAGCGCACGCCGGCCGCCGCGCGTGCCAGCAGCGAGTCGCGCAGCATCTGGCCGAGCGCATCGTCGCGCACGATGAAGAACTGGACGACCACGTAGTCGCGCGCACCGTCGATCGCCGACAGGATCGCCGAGAACGTCGCGTCGCCGTTCACGAGCGTGCGTACCGAATTGCCACCGAGGAACGGCATGCCGCCTAGCCGCGTGAGCGCGAGCACGGCGGCCTGGCCGAGCGCGTCGGCGGCCGGCCCGTCGGTCGCGTCGGTTGCATCGGTGCTGAGCCACGGCGAGCGCGGTGTGTGCGTGCGCAACAGTTCCAGCTCGTGGCGCCGCGCGTCGACGTAGCCGGAGAACTTGCTGCGGCCGAGGAACAGGTACGGAACGAGCGTCAGGTACGGCATCGCGGCGAGCGAGACGGCCCACGCGATCGCGCCTTGCGACGTGCGCGTGTTCATGATCGCGTGGCACGCCGCGACGATCCCGAGCACGTGGATGGTCAGGATCAGGGTGCCGAGATGTAGCCAGTCGAGGGTCATGGGCGCGTGACGGACTCCTGAGGTCGTGCGGCGCGGCGGCCGCTTACACGCATCTTACCCAACCGTGCAGCGCAGCGGTGCGCCGCGCGGTTGGGGAGCCGGGAGGCTCAGGCCTTGCGCGGCAGGTCCGACGCCTGGATCAGGAACACGGTGTCGTCGCCCGCGCTGGTGGGCAGCCACGTGAGTTCGAGGCCGCCGAACGCGGCTTCGACGTGTTCGCGCTCGTTGCCGATCTCGACGACGAGCACGCCGTCGTCGTGCAGCCAGCGGTGCGCTTCGGCGACGATGCGTCGCACGATGTCCATCCCGTCGTCGCCGCCCGCGAGCGCCATCTCCGGCTCGTGCCGGTATTCGGGCGGCAGCGCGGCCATCGACGACGCGTTCACGTACGGCGGGTTCGTCAGGATCACGTCATAGCGTGAGCCGGGGTCGGTGCGGAACGCGGGCAGCGGTGCGTAGAGGTCGCCGCGATGCAGTGCGACGCGGTCTTCGAGGCCGTAATCGCGCACGTTGATCTCCGCGACTTCGAGGGCCTTGTCGGACAGGTCGACCGCATCGATCTCGGCGTTCGGGAACGCGCTTGCCGCGAGGATCGCGAGGCAGCCGGAGCCCGTGCACAGTTCGAGCACCGCGCCGACCTGCTCGGGATCGGCGACGTACGGCTGCAGCCCGTCGTCGAGCAGTTCGCCGATGAACGAGCGCGGCACGATCACGCGTTCGTCCACATAGAAGCGGTGGCCATGCATCCAGGCTTCATGCGTGAGATACGCGGCCGGTACGCGGTCGGTCGCGCGCCGTTCGATCACTGCGAGCACGGCCGCGATTTCGTCGGGCAGCAGCCGCGCGTCGAGGAACGGTTCGAGCGTGTCGAGCGGCAGGTCCAGCGTACGCAGCACGAGGTAGGCCGCTTCGTCGTACGCATTGTCGGAGCCATGGCCGAACGCGAGCTGCGCCTTCGAGAAGCGCGTGACCGCGTAGCGCAGCAGGTCGCGAACAGTGGCAAAAGGTGTCGTCATGCGAGGCTCCATCAGGCGATCAGTTGTTCGAGCACGCGGCGGTACACGTTCTTCAGCGGATCGACGAAGCGCACTTCGATGTGCTCGTCGATCTTGTGGATGCTGCCGTTCGGCGGGCCGAACTCGATCACCTGCGGGCAGATGCGCGCGATGAAGCGGCCGTCCGACGTGCCGCCCGTCGTCGACAGTTCGGTCGTGATGCCGGTCTCGGTGCGAATCGCGTTTTCCAGCGCGTTCGACAGTTCGCCGCGCGGCGTCAGGAACGGCAGGCCGCTCACCGACCACTTCAGCGTGTATTCGAGGCCGTGCTTGTCGAGGATCGCGTGCACGCGTGCCTGCAGGCCCTCGACGGTGCTCGCGGTCGAGAACCGGAAGTTGAACAGCAGGTCGGCGTGGCCGGGGATCACGTTGGTCGCGCCGGTGCCGGCGTGCAGGTTCGACACCTGCCACGTGGTTGGCGGGAAATATTCGTTGCCTTCGTCCCACTGCTCGGCGGCGAGCTCGGCGAGCGCCGGCGCGAGCAGGTGGATCGGGTTCTGCGCGAGGTGCGGATACGCGATGTGGCCCTGCACGCCCTTGACGACCAGTTCGCCCGACATCGACCCGCGGCGGCCGTTCTTGACGACGTCGCCGAGCTCGGCGGTCGACGTCGGCTCGCCGACGATGCAGTAGTCGAGGCGCTCGCCGCGTGCCTGCAGCAGTTCGACGACCTTCACGGTGCCGTCGGTGGCCGGGCCTTCCTCGTCGCTCGTGATCAGGAACGCGATCGCGCCGCGGTGGCCGGGGTGGGCCGCGACGAATTCCTCGGACGCGACGACGAACGCCGCGAGCGACGTCTTCATGTCGGCCGCGCCGCGGCCGTACAGCTTGCCGTCGCGATGGGCGGGGATGAACGGCGGCGAGGTCCACTGCTCGAGCGGGCCGGTCGGCACGACGTCGGTGTGGCCCGCGAACGCGAGCAGCTTGCCGTCGCGGCCGTCGGTGCCGCGCTTGACGGCCCACAGGTTGGTCACGCCGTGCGACGCGATGGTCTCGCATTCGAAACCGAGCGCGACCAGGCGCTCGGTCATGATCTGCTGGCAATGCTGGTCGTCGGGCGTCACGGACGCGCGGGCGATCAACTGTTCGGTAAGGGCTAGGGTGGCGGACATGGTTCGGACCACTTTCGATAAAAAATGCCGGCGCGGTGGCCGGCAGCGACAAGACGTCGGGCTAGGGCCTGTTCACGCTAATAACGGGCTTGCGAACGTGCCTTGCCGGCTGCAGTGCAAGAAGCAAGGAGCGCCGTTTGGCCGAGCCAAACAAGCGACGCGCGACGCCGCAATGCGGCCGGCAAGGCACGTTCCCCTGTTTGGAAAAAATCATTCGTGGGGCTGGCCCCCAGAAGGGCCGATCGCCGCGTCATGCTCCTCGCGAATACGTCGAGTATTCGCTTCGTCGCGATCCTTGCGCTCGGCCCTTCTGGGGGCCAGCGCAAGCCCGTTATTAGCGTGAACAGGCCCTTCTACAGGCGCAGCGCGGGCAGCCCTATGCGGCAAACAGCGCCGCGTATTGATCGGATGCGAAGCCGAGCGATTTCACGCGGCCGTTGACGACGAGCACGGGGCGCTTGATGACCGACGGCTTGTGGATCATCAGCGCGACCGCGCCGGTCTTCGTTTCGGCAGCCGCCTTCATCGCGTCGTCCAGGCCGCGCCACGTGGTGCCGCGCTTGTTCACGAGCGCGTCGAGCGACACGTCCTTCAGCCAGTCTTCAATCAGCGGCGCACTGACGCCGAGCTTCTTGAAATCGTGGAACTCGAATTCGACGCCGTGATCGTCGAGCCACACGCGGGCCTTCTTCACGGTGTCGCAGTTCGGAATGCCGTAGACGACCACGGTGTGCGGCTTCGCCATCAGTCGCCTCGCAGCAGCTCGTTCAGGCCGACCTTCGCGCGGGTCTTCGCGTCGACCTTCTTGACGATCACCGCGCAGTACAGGCTGTGCGAACCGTCCTTCGACGGCAGGTTGCCGGCAACGACGACCGAGCCGGCCGGGATGCGGCCGTAGCTGACTTCGCCCGTCTCGCGGTCGTAGATCTTCGTGCTCTGGCCGAGGTACACGCCCATCGAGATCACCGAGTTTTCCTCGACGATCACGCCTTCGACGACTTCCGAGCGTGCGCCGATGAAGCAGTTGTCTTCGATGATGACCGGGTTCGCCTGCAGCGGCTCGAGCACGCCGCCGATGCCGACGCCGCCCGACAGGTGCACGTTCTTGCCGATCTGCGCGCACGAACCGACCGTTGCCCACGTGTCGACCATCGTGCCTTCGTCGACGTAGGCGCCGATGTTGGTGTACGACGGCATCAGCACGACGTTCTTCGCGATGAACGAGCCGCGGCGCGCGATGGCCGGCGGGACGACGCGGAAGCCGCCCGCGGCGAAGTCTTCGGCCGTGTAGTTCGCGAACTTCGACGGCACCTTGTCGTAGAACTGCGAGTAGCCGCCGGCCGGCATCGGCGCGTTGTCCTCCAGGCGGAACGACAGCAGCACGGCCTTCTTCAGCCACTGGTGCACGGTCCAGTTGCCGTCGATTTTCTCGGCGACGCGCAGTGCGCCGCGGTCGAGCTGCTCGATCGCGTGAGCGACGGCCTCGCGGACGTCGGCGGGCGCGGCCTTCGGCGACAGCTCGGCGCGGTTTTCCCAGGCGGTATCGATGATTTGCTGAAGTTGTTGCGACATGTTCGTTTTCGCAGGAGATGGATGGAATTGATCGGGATGGACGATTACCGCGCGAGAGCCCGGCAGAAATCGACGATGCGTTGCGCGCCCTCGACGCATTCGGGGGTGCCCGCGACGAGCGCGATCCGGATGAAATCGCGGCCCGGGTTCGTGCCGTGCGCATCGCGCGCGAGGTACGAGCCGGGCAGAACCGTCACATTATAGTCGGCGTACAGGCGGCGGGCGAACTCGGTGTCCGACAGCCCGGTGCGCGACACGTTGGCCCACAGGTAGAACGCGGCGTCGGGCAGCTTCACGTCGATCACGTCGGCGAGCATCGGCGTGACCGTATTGAACTTCTGCAGGTACAGCGCGCGGTTCTCGCGCACGTGCGCCTCGTCGTTCCACGCGGCGATGCTCGCGTGCTGCCAGACCGGCGACAGCGCGGCACCGTGGTACGTGCGGTACAGCAGGAATTTCTTCAGCAGCGCCGCGTCGCCGGCGACGAAGCCCGAGCGCATGCCCGGCACGTTCGAGCGCTTCGACAGGCTCGACAGCATCACGAGCCGTTCGAAGCCGCGGCCGAGGCGGTGCGCGGCCTCGAGGCCGCCGAGCGGCGGCGCTGCTTCGTCGAAATAGATTTCCGAATAGCATTCGTCCGACGCGATCACGAACCCGTGGCGGTCGGACAGCGCGAACAGCTCGCGCCAGTCGTCGAGCGTCAGCACGGCGCCCGTCGGGTTGCCTGGCGAGCACACGTACAGCAGTTGCGTGCGCGCCCAGACGTCGTCGGGTACGGCCGCGTAGTCGCACGCGAAGTTGCGGGCCGGATCGCTGTTCGCGAAATAGGGTTCGGCGCCGGCCAGCAGCGCCGCGCCTTCGTAAATTTGATAGAACGGATTCGGACAGAGTACGATCGCCTTCTCGCCGTGCCCGGACGGGCGCGCGTCGATCACGGTCTGCGCGAGCGAGAACAGCGCCTCGCGCGACCCCGACACGGGCAGCACCTGCGTGGCCGGATCGATCGCGGGCAGCCCGTAGCGGCGCTCGAGCCAGTGCGCGATCGACGTGCGCAGCGCGTCCGAGCCGGCCGTGGCCGGGTACGACGCGAGGCCGTCGAGCGCGGCCACCACGGCGTCGCGGATCAGCGCCGGGGTCGGGTGCTTGGGCTCGCCGATGCCGAAGCTGATCGGTTTGAGGTCGCCGGAGGGCGTCACGTCCTTGAACAGGGCGCGCAGCTTTTCGAAGGGATAGGGCTGGAGCGAGTCGAGTCGAGGGTTCACGGGCGAAGCGGCCATCGCGGCCGGTTGGAGCGAAAGAAGCGGCGGGCGTGCCGCGCGGCTGCGAACGGGCGCCGACGGCGCGCGGGTCGCAACGAATGATTATAGCGTGACGGAATGCGGTCACGGCCTGCCTGAGCGGCGGCCGGGCCGGTCGAATAAAGGGTATCGAACCAAATGAACAACGCGGTACGCGGCAGCCTGCCGACGCTGGCCATCCTGATCGGCGCGTCGGTATGGGGCCTGATCTGGTATCCGCTGCGGATCCTCGCGTCGCTCGGGGTGACGGGCACGCTGGCGAGCGCGCTGACGAGCCTCGTCGCGCTCCTGTTCGTGATCGTCACGCGGCACCGCACGATCGCGACGCTGCGCTGGCACTGGGTGCTGCCGGGCATCGCGGTCACGGCCGGCGTGACGAACCTCGGTTTCGTATGGGGCACGATCCACGGCGAGGTGCTGCGCGTGATGCTGCTGTTCTACCTGACGCCCGCATGGACCGCGATCTACGCGCACTTCTTGCTGCGCGAACGGCTGACCTGGGCCGGCGCGGGGCTCGCGGCGCTGTCGATCGGCGGCGCGATGCTGATGCTGTGGTCGCCGAAGCTCGGCTTGCCGCTGCCGGCCAATCCGGCCGAATGGGCTGGCCTCGCGGCCGGGCTGAGCTTCGCGATGAGCAACGTGCTCGTGATCAAGGCGAGCCGCGAGCTGCCCGGGATGCGCGCGGAGATGCGCACCGCGACGCTGTTCGGCGGCGCGGCGGTATTCGGCGCGATCGCGTCGCTGTTCGAAGGGCTGCCGGCCGCGCCGGCGGGCGGCCAGCTCGGCGTCGCCGCGCTGATCATCGCCGCGATCGGCGTGACGATGGCGGCGAACAACCTGCTCGTGCAATACGGCCTCGCGCGGGTGCCGGCGAACCGCGCGTCGATCATCATGCTGTTCGAGATCGTGATCACCGCGCTGTCGGCGTGGGTGTTCGCGAACGAGCTGCCGAGCGCACGCGAGTGGGCGGGCGGCGTGTGCATCGTGCTGGCGACGCTGCTGTCCAGCCGGGTCCATCGTGCCGCGCCGGCACCGGACAAACCCGGCGACGGTCGGGACGGCGCACGCGCGATGGTATGATGGAAGCCGTTTGCGGGGCCCAACGCTGGATGCGCGCGGCCCCGCTTTTGAATTCCGGGGCGCGTCGCGCGCATGGGCCGTCCGGCCCCGCGCAGCACGGCCCCGTCCGTTTCACACCTTCTTCACATCCGATACCGCCGTGCGTCTGAGCTCGATCAAACTCGCTGGCTTCAAATCCTTCGTCGATCCCACGCATTTCCAGGTTCCGGGCCAGCTTGTCGGCGTGGTGGGCCCGAACGGGTGCGGCAAGTCCAACATCATCGACGCCGTGCGCTGGGTGCTCGGCGAGTCGCGCGCCTCCGAGCTGCGTGGCGAGTCGATGCAGGACGTGATCTTCAACGGCTCGACCGCCCGCAAGCCCGGCAGCCGGGCCAGCGTCGAGCTGATCTTCGACAACTCCGACGGCCGCGCGGCCGGGCAATGGGGCCAGTACGGCGAAATCGCCGTGAAGCGCGTGCTGACGCGCGATGGCACGTCGAGCTACTACATCAACAACCTGCCGGCGCGCCGCCGCGACATCCAGGACATCTTCCTCGGCACCGGCCTCGGGCCGCGTGCGTACGCGATCATCGGGCAGGGCATGATCGCGCGGATCATCGAGGCGAAGCCGGAAGAGCTGCGCGTGTTCCTCGAGGAAGCCGCCGGCGTGTCGAAGTACAAGGAACGCCGCCGCGAAACCGAGAACCGCCTGCACGACACGCGCGAGAACCTGACGCGCGTCGAGGACATCGTCCGCGAACTCGGTGCGAACCTCGAGAAGCTCGAGGCGCAGGCCGTCGTCGCGACCCGGTACAAGGAACTCGTCGCCGACGGCGAGGAGAAGCAGCGCCTGTTGTGGCTGCTGCGCAAGAACGAGGCCGCCGGCGAGCAGCAGAAGCAGCAGCGCGCGATCGAACAGGCGCAAATCGACCTCGAGGCGCAGACGGCGAAGCTGCGTGAGGTCGAGTCGCAGCTCGAGACACTGCGCGTCGCGCATTACGCGGCGAGCGACGCGATGCAGGGCGCGCAGGGTTCGCTTTACGAGGCGAATGCCGAGGTGAGCCGCCTCGAAGCCGAAATCAAGTTCATCGTCGAATCGCGCAATCGCGTGCAGGCGCAGATCGCCGCGCTGAACGCACAGCGCGAGCAATGGCGCGCGCAGGCCGAGAAGTCGCAGGACGAGCTCGAGGAAGCCGAAGAGGCGCGCGCGATGGCCGACGAAAAGGCGGCGCTCGCCGAGGACAACGCGGCCGCGAAGCACGACGCGCTGCCTGCGCTCGAGGCGAAGTGGCGCGACGCGCAGGCGCAGCTCAACGACGAGCGCGCGCGGATTGCGCAGACCGAACAGTCGCTGAAGCTCGAAGCCGCGCACCAGCGCAACGCCGACCAGCAGCTCCAGCAGCTTCAGCAGCGCCATGAGCGCCTGAAGGGCGAAGCGGGCGGGCTCGACGCGCCGGACGAGGCACAGCTCGAAGAGTTGCGCATGCAGCTCGCCGAGCAGGAAGAGATCCTGGCCGAAGCGCAGGCGCGCCTCGCCGACGCGCAGGAAACGGTGCCGCGCCTCGACGGCGAACGCCGGGCCGCGCAGGAGCGCGTGCAGGCCGAAGGCGCGCAGATTCACCAGCTCGAGGCGCGCCTGGCCGCGCTGAAGCAGCTTCAGGAAAACGTGCAGACCGAAGGCAAGGTGCAGCCGTGGCTCGACAAGCACGAGCTCGGTGCGCTGCCGCGCCTGTGGAAGAAGCTGCACGTCGAAGCGGGCTGGGAAGCGGCGCTCGAGGCCGTGCTGCGCGAGCGCCTCGCCGCGCTCGAAGTGTCGAATCTCGACTGGGTGAAGGCGTTCGCGACCGATGCGCCGCCCGCGAAGCTCGCGTTCTACGCGCCGCCCGCGGCCGGCGAACCGCCCGCGGCGGTGGCAGGGCTGCGTCCGGTGCTGTCGCTCGTGCGCATCGACGACGCAGGCATTCGTGCGGTGCTGAACGACTGGCTCGGCAACGTGTATGTCGCCGACGACGTCGCGCAGGCGCTCGCGACGCGCACGCAGCTGCCGGCAGGCGGCGCGTTTGTCGTCAAGGCCGGCCATATCGTCACGCGCGTCGGCGTGCAGCTTTACGCGGCCGATTCGGAGCAGGCCGGGATGCTGGCCCGCCAGCAGGAAATCGAGAACCTGACGCGCCAGGTGCGTGCGCAGGCACTGCTCGCCGACGAGGCGCGCACGGCCGCGGTACGCGCGGAAGCCGCGCACACGCAGGCCACGCAGGCGCTCGGCGACGTGCGCGCGCAGGCCGAGCGTGCGACGCAGCGTGTGCATGCGCTGCAGATGGACGTGCTGAGGCTCGCGCAGGCACATGAGCGCTATACGCAGCGCAGTACGCAGATCCGCGAGGAACTCGAGGAAATCGGTGCGCAGATCGAAGAACAGCGCGCGCTGCGCGCGGAGTCGGAAGCGAATTTCGAACGCTTCGACGGCGAACTCGCGGAGCTGCAGGCGCGCTTCGAGGACAACCAGCTCGCGTTCGAATCGCTCGACGAATCGCTGACGCAGGCGCGTCAGGAAGCACGTGATCTGGAGCGCGGCGCGAACGACGCGCGCTTCGCCGCGCGCAACGCGGTGACCCGGATCGACGAGCTCAAGCGCAGCATCCAGGTCGCGCACGAGCAGAGCGAGCGTGTCGCCGCATCGCTGGAAGACGCGCGCGCCGAGCTCGAGACGATCAACGAACAGACCGCGCACACGGGCCTGCAGGACGCGCTCGAGATTCGCGCGGTGAAGGAAGAAGCGCTGCAGGCTGCGCGGATCGAGCTCGACGACCTGACCGCGAAGCTGCGCGCGTCGGACGAGCAGCGTCTCGTCGCCGAGCGTTCGCTGCAGCCGCAGCGCGACCGCATCACCGAATTGCAGTTGAAGGAGCAGGCCGCGCGCCTGGCCGTCGAGCAGTTCGCCGAGCAACTCGCGACGGCGGAGGTCGACGAAGCCGCGCTGCTCGAGAAGCTGACGCCGGACCTGAAGCCGTCGTACCTGCAGGGCGAAGTCACGCGGCTCAACAACGCGATCAACGCGCTCGGCCCGGTGAACATGGCCGCGCTCGACGAGTTGAAGGCCGCGAGCGAGCGCAAGGTGTTCCTCGACGCGCAGTCGGCCGACCTGCTCGACGCGATCACGACGCTCGAGGACGCGATCCACAAGATCGACCAGGAAACCCGCACGCTGCTGCAGGGCACCTTCGACGAGGTCAACCGTCACTTCAGCGACCTGTTCCCGCGCCTGTTCGGCGGCGGCCAGGCGAAGCTGATCATGACGGGCGACGAGATCCTCGATGCCGGCGTGCAGGTGATGGCGCAGCCGCCCGGCAAGAAGAACGCGACGATCCACCTGCTGTCGGGCGGCGAGAAGGCGCTGACCGCGACCGCGCTGGTGTTCGCGATGTTCCAGTTGAACCCGGCGCCGTTCTGTCTGCTCGACGAGGTCGACGCGCCGCTCGACGACGCGAACACCGAACGTTTCGCGAATCTCGTGCGTGCGATGTCCGACAAGACGCAGTTCCTGTTCATCTCGCACAACAAGATCGCGATGGAGATGGCGCAGCAACTGATCGGCGTGACGATGCAGGAGCAGGGCGTGTCGCGGATCGTGGCGGTGGACATGGAAACCGCAGCGGGTTTTGCCCAGAATTGACGTTTGACGAAACCGGACCGCGTTCGCGCGGCGCATGGGCGCCCGTTCGCGGTTCCGACGAAAAAGAATTGCTGATGGAGCGTGCATGGACGAGTTGACACTCGGTTTGATCGGCGCGGGCGCCGTCGTGGTGGGCGGCGTCGTGGTCTACAACGCATGGCAGGGCGCCAAGGTGCGGCGCAGGATGCCGCGCCCGATGCCGGAGGAAGCGGCCGAGGCGATGAATCGCCCCGAGCGCGACGAAGAGTTGCCGTTCATCGAGCCGGTGCGTCAGCCGGTGCGGCGCGAGCCCGCGGCTCCGGCCGTGGCGGCCGCCACGCCGGCCGAAGTCGCGCGCGTCGAGCCGACGTTCGGCGGTGTGGCACCGGCCGATATGGCGGCCGATCTGCAGGCCGAGGCGACCGGCGTCGACATGCCGTCCGAGTCGACCGACCCGGCCACCGGTGAAGAAGCCGTACCTGCCGCCGTGCACGAAGCGGCCGCCGAGCCGTCCGAACCCGTGCTGCCGGCCGCGACGACAATCTCGTCGGCGCCGCCCGCGATCGTCGACCGCCGGATCGACTGCATCGTGCCGATCCGCCTCGCCGGGCCGCTGCCGGGCGACAAGATCCTGCCGGCCGCGCAGCGGCTGCGCCGCGCGGGCAGCAAGCCCGTGCACATCGAAGGCAAGCCGGAAGGTGGCCAGTGGGAACTGCTGCAGAACGGCGTGCGCTACGACGAACTGCGCGCGGCCGCACAGCTCGCGAACCGCAGCGGTGCGCTGAACGAGCTCGAGTTCTCCGAATTCGTGACGGGCGTCCAGCAGTTCGCCGACACGATCGACGGCGCGCCGGAATTCCCGGACATGATGGAAACGGTGGCGATGGCGCGCGAGCTCGACGCCTTTGCCGCGCAGTGCGATGCGCAACTGTCGATCAACGTGATGTCGGACGGCGCGCCGTGGTCGGCGAACTACGTGCAGGCTGTTGCGTCGCAGGACGGGCTGCTGCTGTCGCGCGACGGCACGCGTTTCGTGAAGCTCGACGCGAAGCAGAACCCCGTGTTCATGCTGCAGTTCGGCGACACGAACTTCCTGCGCGACGACCTCACGTACAAGGGCGGCAACATGATCACGCTGGTGCTCGACGTGCCGGTTGCCGAAGAGGACATCCTGCCGTTCCGGCTGATGTGCGATTACGCGAAATCGCTGTCCGAACGGATCGGCGCACGGGTCGTCGACGATTCGCGCCGGACGTTGCCGGAGTCGACGCTGCTGGCGATCGAACAGCAGTTGATGAAGCTGTACGCGAAGCTCGAGGAAGCCGGCATCCCGGCCGGTTCGCCGGTCACGCGGCGCCTCTTCAGCCAGTAACGCGATGGCGCGGACGGCGGGCCTCGGCACTGTCGTCCGCCGTTGCAGCGCACGCCTTTCCGTGTGCGCTGCAGCACGCTTGTCCGGCGTGCATTGCATGCCCCGCCGCGGCGTCAAACTGAGATAATCGGGCATCCGATTTTTCAGAACGAATCTGCCGCCAGCATGGCCCGAACCCAAGCCGAACCGCCAGCCAGCCAGCCCGACGCGCGCGCCGCGTGGCTGCGCGACCAACTCGAGCGGGCGAACTACGCCTACTACGTGCTCGACCAGCCGGATCTGCCCGACGCCGAATACGACCGGCTGTTCCGCGAACTGCAGCAGCTCGAAACCGACCATCCCGAACTCGTGACGCCCGATTCGCCGACGCAGCGCGTCGGCGGCGAAGCAGCCGGCGGTTTCACGCCGGTCGTCCACGACGCGCCGATGCTGTCGCTGAACAACGGCTTCGCCGACGAGGACATCACCGCGTTCGACAAGCGCGTCGCCGACGCGCTCGACAAGACAACGGATCTCGCCGGCTCGGTGACGGAGCCCGTCGAATACGCGTGCGAGCTCAAGTTCGACGGGCTCGCGATCTCGCTGCGCTACGAGCGCGGCGTGTTCGTGCAGGCGTCGACGCGCGGCGACGGCACGACGGGCGAGGACGTGACCGAGAACGTGCGCACGATCCGCTCGATTCCGCTGAAGCTGAAGGGCGAGAACGTGCCGGCCGTGCTCGACGTGCGCGGCGAGGTGCTGATGTTCAAGCGCGATTTCGCGCGCCTGAACGAACGCCAGCGCGCGGCCGAGCAGCGCGAATTCGCGAACCCGCGCAACGCGGCGGCCGGCAGCCTGAGGCAGCTCGACTCGAAGATCACCGCGCAGCGTCCGCTTTCGTTCTTTTCATACGGGATCGGCGTGCTCGAAGGGATGCCGATGCCCGACACGCACAGCGCGCTGCTCGACTGGTACGAAGCGCTCGGCCTGCCGGTGAACCGCGAGCGCGCGGTCGTGCACGGCGCCGACGGATTGCTCGGCTTCTTCCGCAAGATCGGCGAGAAGCGCGAGTCGCTGCCGTACGACATCGACGGCGTCGTCTACAAGGTCAACCGGCGCGACGAGCAGGAGCGCCTGGGCTTCGTGTCGCGCGCGCCGCGCTTCGCGCTCGCGCACAAGTTCCCCGCGCAGGAAGCGTTGACGAAGCTCGTCGCGATCGACGTGCAGGTCGGCCGTACGGGCGCGATCACGCCGGTCGCGCGCCTCGAGCCCGTGTTCGTCGGCGGTGCGACCGTGACCAACGCGACGCTGCACAACGAGGACGAGGTGCGCCGCAAGGACATCCGGATCGGCGACACCGTGATCGTGCGACGCGCGGGCGACGTGATTCCCGAGGTGGTCGGTGCGCTGCTCGACCGGCGCCCGGACGACGCGGCCGAATTCGTGATGCCGACCGAATGCCCGGTGTGCGGCTCGAAGATCGAGCGCCTGCCTGACGAGGCGATCGCGCGCTGCACGGGCGGCCTGTTCTGCCCGGCGCAGCGCAAGCAGGCGCTGTGGCACTTCGCGCAGCGTCGCGCGCTCGACATCGACGGGCTCGGCGAGAAGATCATCGATCAGCTCGTCGAACTGAATCTCGTGCGCACGCCGGCCGACCTGTTCAATCTCGGCTTCGCGACGCTCGCCGAACTCGACCGGTTCGCCGAGAAGTCCGCACAGAATCTGCTCGACTCGCTCGAGAAGGCAAAGCACACGACGCTCGCGCGCTTCATCTACGGGCTCGGCATTCGCCATGTCGGCGAATCGACCGCGAAGGATCTCGCGAAGCATTTCGGCTCGCTGACGCCGATCATGGACGCGTCGCTCGACGAACTGCTCGAAGTCAACGACGTCGGGCCGATCGTCGCCGAGTCGCTCCACCAGTTCTTCGCGGAAGAGCACAACCGGACCGTGATCGAGCAGTTGCGCGCGCCGGGCAAGGTCACGTGGCCGGAAGGGCCGCCCGCGCCAAAGGCGCCGCAGGGCGTGCTGGCCGGCAAGACGGTCGTGCTGACGGGCACGCTGCCGACCCTCACGCGCGATGCCGCGAAGGAGATGCTCGAAGCGGCGGGCGCGAAAGTGGCCGGCTCGGTATCGAAGAAGACGGATTACGTGGTCGCGGGCGCCGAAGCCGGCAGCAAGCTCGCGAAGGCCGAGGAACTCGGCATCCCCGTGCTGGACGAAGACGGCCTGCACCAACTCCTGGAGGGCAATACGCCATGATTCGCGAGATCCTGAAGATGGGCGATCCGCGCCTGCTCGAAGTCGCCAAACCGGTCGAGCGATTCGACACGCCCGAGCTGCACGAGATCGTCGCGGACATGTTCGAGACGATGCACCATGCGAACGGCGCCGGGCTGGCCGCGCCGCAGATCGGCATCGGGCTGCAGCTCATCATCTTCGGCTTCGGCAACAACAACCGCTATCCGGATGCGCCGCCAGTGCCCGAAACCGTGCTGATCAACCCGAAGATCGAGTACCTGCCGCCGGACATGGAAGAGGGCTGGGAAGGCTGCCTGTCGGTGCCGGGCATGCGCGGCGTCGTCAGCCGCTACGCGAAGGTGCGCTACAGCGGCTTCGACCAGTTCGGCGAGAAGATCGATCGTGTCGCCGACGGTTTTCATGCGCGCGTGGTCCAGCATGAATACGATCACCTGATCGGCAAGCTGTATCCGATGCGGATCACCGACTTCACGCGCTTCGGCTTCACCGAGGTGCTGTTCCCGGGGCTCGATCCGGCGGCCGACGACTGACCGGCGCGCGGGGTGGCAGGCGTCCGGTTTCGCGTCGCCCGCCGGAAACGACAAAGCCCGCTTGCGCGGGCTTTGTCATGGCGTGGACGGAGGGCGTGCCCGCGGTCAGAACGTCTCGTCGGCCAACAGATAGCGCCATTGCCCCTGCGGCAGCGCGCCCAGCATCACGCGGCCCATCCGCACGCGCTTGAGGCCGATCACGTCGAGGCCGACCAGTTCGCACATGCGGCGGATCTGGCGTTTCTTGCCTTCGCGCAGCACGAAGCGCAGTTGCTCGCCGTTCTGCCAGCTCACCATCGCGGGCTTCAGCGCGACGCCGTCGAGCTCGAGGCCGTGGCGCAGCTTCGCGAGCGATTCCGCGGGGAAGTGCTGGTCGATGTCGATGAGCCGTTCGCCGAAGCGCACGCGCACCAGGTACTCCTTGTCGATGTCCGACTGCTCGCCGATCAGTTGCTTCGCGATCCGGCCGTTCTGCGTCAGCACGAGCAGGCCGGTCGAATCGATGTCGAGCCGGCCGGCCGGCGCGAGCGCGTGCAGGTGCTGCGGCGAGAAGCGCAGCGGCGAGCGGTCGCCGTTCCAGTGGTTCCCGCGCGTGATCAGCACGGCCGCGGGCTCATAGCCGTCTTCCGCCTGGCCCGACACATAGCCGACCGGCTTGTGCAGCAGGATCGTCACCTGCGCGGCCTGCGCGGCGCTCGCGCGCTCGTCGATCTCGATTTTCTGGTCGGCGCGCACCTTGGTGCCGAGCGTGTCGATGCGTTCGCCGTCGACGAGCACCCAGCCCTTTTCGATCCATTCGTCGGCTTCGCGGCGCGAGCACATGCCAAGCTCGGACATCCGCTTCGACAGGCGCATCAGGCCCGTTTCGTCGCCGTAATCGGTGTCGGCCGCCTGGCGCTTGACGGGTTGCGCGGTCTTCAGGCCCGCGCCGGACGAGCGGCGCTCGCCGAAGCTGCGCTTCGCGCCTTCGCCTGCCTTGTCGCGATAGGGCGTGCGCTTGGCGTCGTCAACGCCTGCGCGGCGCGGACGTGCATCGTCGTCGCTGCGGCGGGCCGGGCGGTCGGATGACGTACGGCGGTCGCCGAAGCTGCGCTTCGCGCCTTCGCCGGCTGCCTTGTCGCGATAGGGTGCGCGCGTACCGCCTTCGGCGCCTGCGCGGCGCGGCCGTGCGTCGTCATCGCTGCGACGGGGCGGGCGGTCGGACGACGTACGGCGGTCACCGAAGCTGCGTTTTGCACCTTCGTCGGCCGTCCTGTCGCGATACGGCGTGCGCTTGACGTCGTCAGCACCTGCGCGGCGCGGCCGTGCGTCGTCGTCGCTGCGACGGGGCGGACGGTCGGACGACGTACGGCGGTCGCCGAAGCTGCGTTTTGCACCTTCGTCGGCCGTCCTGTCGCGATACGGCGTGCGCTTGACGTCGTCAGCACCTGCGCGGCGCGGACGTGCATCGTCGTCGCCGCGACGGGGCGGGCGGTCGGACGACGTACGGCGGTCGCCGAAGCTGCGTTTTGCACCTTCGTCGGCCGTCCTGTCGCGATACGGCGTGCGCTTGACGTCGTCAGCGCCTGCGCGGCGCGGACGTGCATCGTCGTCGCTGCGACGGGGCGGGCGGTCCGACGTCGTGCGGCGCTCGCCGTAGCTGCGCTTCGCGCCTTCGCCTGTTGCGTTGTCACGATAGGGCGCACGCGCGCCGCCTTCGGCGCCTGCGCGGCGCGGCCGTGCATCGTCGTCGCCGCGACGGGGCGGGCGGTCCGACGTCGTGCGGCGCTCGCCGTAGCTGCGCTTCGCGCCTTCGCCTGTTGCGTTGTCACGATAAGGCGCACGCGCGCCGCCTTCGGCACCCGCGCGGCGCGGCCGCGCATCGTCGTCGCTGCGACGGGGCGGGCGCGAGTCGGGCTTGCCGTCAGTGCCGCGATAGCCGCGTTCGGCACCGCCGTCGCGCGGCGCACGCTTGGCCGTTGCGCGATCCGCGCCCGGGCGCTCGGCGCCCGCGGCACCGCGCGGCTTGAACGAGCGTTCGCCGCCGGCTGCCGGGGACGCCTTCTTCGGGCGGGCCGGCTTGTCTCCCGCGGGCGGCGCAGCGGGGCGCACCGCCTTGCGGGCGACGAGGCTGCCGGAGCGGACAGGTGCGCGGGTCGGCGACGCCGGCCGCGGATTCTTGACGGTCAATTTGGTGCGCATAAACGCTGGGATTCATTCAGACTGCGATCGCACGCAGCAATTCGGTTTCGAGCTGGATCTGCAGGCGGTTGTCGGACAAGCCGGCGCCCGCGAGCAGGAAGATGTCCTCGACGCGTTCGCCGAGCGTATTGATCCGCGCCGCATGGACGCCGATCCGATGCTCGGCGAGTACGCGCGCGATCGAATAGAGAAGGCCCGGCCGGTCGTTGGCGGACACGGACAGGATGTAGTACTGGCCGCGCTCGTCGGCCCGCAGGTCGACGCGCGGCGTGATCGGAAACGTCCGGGACAGCCTCGACAGGCGGCCCTTGGACGGCTCCGGCAGCGGTGCGGTTTCGGTGAGCCGCGTCGAGAGCTGCTGTTCGACGAGATTCGCGATGTCGCGGTAGCGCACGTCGCGTTCGGTCTGCGTGACGATGAAGTTGTCGAGCGCATAGCCGTGCCGCGTCGTGCTGACGCGCGCGTCGAGCACCGACAGCCCGTTGCGGTCGAAATACGCGCAGATGCCCGCGAACAGGTCGGGGCGATCCTTCACGTACACGAGCACCTGCAGCGCATCGCCGATCGGCGACGGCCGCGCGCGGACGATCGCGGTTTCGGCGTTCACGTGCCGGTACAGCACACGCGTCTGCCATGCGATGTCGGCTGCGTCGTGACGCAGGAAGAAGCCGACGTCGAGCTGATCCCACAGCGCGCGGTGCGCGTCGTCCGGCACGGTCTCGAGGCGCAGCAGCGCGAGCGCCTGTTCCTGCCGCGACTTCAGCTCCGAGTGTGCGTCGGGGTTCGCGCCGCCGAGCACCGCGAGCGTGATGCGGTACAGATCCTCGAGCAGCTTGCCCTTCCACGTGTTCCACACCTTCGGGCTCGTGCCGCGGATATCGGCGACGGTCAGCAGGTAGAGCGCGGTGAGGCGGCGTTCGTTGCCGACGAGTTCGGCGAAGCGCTTGATGACTTCAGGGTCGCTGGTGTCCTGCTTCTGCGCGACCTGGCTCATCGTCAGGTGATGCTGGACAAGCCACACGATCAGCGCCGCGTCGTCGCCGGCGATCCCGTGTTCGCGGCAGAAGCGTCGCGCGTCGGCCATCCCGAGCGTCGAGTGGTCGCCGCCGCGGCCCTTCGCGATGTCGTGGAACAGCGCCGCGACATACAGCACCCACGGGTGCTCGAAGTTGCCGATCAACTGGCTGCAGAACGGGTATTCGTGCGCATGCTCGGCGACCGCGAAGCGGCGGATGTTGCGCAACACCATCAGGATGTGCTGGTCGACCGTGTACACGTGGTACAGGTCGTGCTGCATCTGGCCGACGATGCGGCGGAAGTTCAGCAGGTAGCGGCCGAGCACGCTCGTCTGGTTCATCAGCCGGAATGCGTGCGTGATCCCTTCGGGCTGCTGCAGGATCCGCATGAACGTGTCGCGGTTCTGCGGATCGCGACGCCACGCGTTGTTCATGATTTCGCGCGAGTTGTACAGCGCGCGCAGCGTGCGTGCGGACAGGCCCTTCACGCCGCGGGTCGTTTCGTACAGCAGGAACGCTTCGAGGATCGCGTCGGGATGGCGTTCGAACACGCCGTCGTCGACGATTTCGAGCATCCCCTGTTTCTCGACGAAGCGGTCGGGCGACAGCACGCGCGTGATGCCGCTCGTCGCGGGGAAGAGCTGCGCCTCGATGTTCTGGATCAGGATCGTCGCGAGCTGCGTGACGGCTTTCGCGGCCCAGTAATAGCGGCGCATCAGTTGCTCGCTCGCGCGCTTGGCCTGCGTCGGCTGATAGCCGAAGCTCTCGGCGGCCTGCGTCTGCAGGTCGAAGACGAGCATGTCCTGGCGGCGGCCGGCGATCACGTGCAGCCGCGCGCGCAGCGTCTTCAGGAAACCTTCGTTGCGGCGCAGCTCGCGCGCTTCGCGATCGGTGATGAGGCCGCGCGTGTCGAGCTCGCGCCAACTGCTGCCGAAGCCCGCCGCGCGCGCGATCCACAGGATCGTCTGCAGGTCGCGCAGCCCGCCGGGGCTTTCCTTCACGTTCGGTTCGAGGCTGTACGGCGTGTCCTGGAACTTCGCGTGGCGCTGGCGCATCTCGAGCACCTTCGCGGTGAAGAACGCGCGGGCGTCGAGCGCCTCGTGGTAGCGCACCGTGAAGCGCTCGAACAGCGCGGTGCTGCCGACGATGCGGCGCGCTTCCAGCAGCGAGGTTTGCACCGTGACGTCCTGCGATGCCTCCTCGATGCACTGCGCGACCGTGCGCACGCTGCTGCCGATCTCGAGGCCGAGATCCCACGCCATCCCGATGAAGCGCTCGATGCGCGGATCGAGCGCAGGATCGTGCGCATCGGGCAGCAATACGAGGATGTCGACGTCGGATTGGGGCGCAAGCTCGCCGCGCCCGTAGCCGCCGACGGCGACGAGTGCGAGCGTCGCGGGCAGCCCGCAGTCGTCCCACACGCGCTTCAGCGCGTCGTCGGTGAGTTTCGACAGCGCGTGCATCAGCGACGCGACGTTCGTCGCGCGGCGAAAGCGCTCGAGCATCTCGGCTTTGGCGGCCTTGAATTCGGCGCGCCGCGACAGCGCTTCGGGCGAGGGGGCGGCGTGAGCGTTCATGGGCGGCCGTTCAGGTGCGGGCGGGGCGGGCTGGCGCGACGGCGCTCAGACTGCGGCGGCCGGTTGCGCGAACACGGGGCGCACCGGCGTGCCGGCCGACACGGTCAGCACGTCGTAGCCGGTTTCGGTGACGAGCACCGTGTGTTCCCACTGCGCGGACAGGCTGCGGTCGCGCGTCTTGACCGTCCACTGGTCGGGCATCGTGCGGATGTCGCGCTTGCCGGCGTTGATCATCGGCTCGATCGTGAAGATCATCCCGGGCTTCAGCTCGATGCCCGTGCCCGGCCGGCCGTAGTGGACGACCTGCGGATCTTCGTGGAACACCGTGCCGATGCCGTGGCCGCAGTATTCGCGCACGACGCTGTAGCCCTGCGCTTCCGCATGCTTCTGGATCGCGTAGCCGATGTCGCCGAGGTGCGCGCCGGGCTTGACCTGGTCGATGCCGAGCCACATGCACTCGTAGGTGGTCTGCACGAGGCGCTTCGCGAGGATCGAGCCCTCGCCGACGATGAACATCCGGCTCGTGTCGCCGAAGTAGCCGTTCTTGATCACGGTGACGTCGATGTTCAGCGCGTCGCCGTTCTTGATCACCTTCTCGCCGGGAATGCCGTGGCAGATCACGTCGTTGACCGAAATGCAGGTGGCCTTCGGGTACGGCGGATAGCCGGGCGGCTGGTAGTTCAGCGGCGCGGGAATCGTGCCCTGCTCGTTGAGCATGAACTCGTGGCAGAGGCGATCGAGTTCGGCGGTCGTGACGCCCGCGACGACGTGCGGCGTGATGAAGTCGAGCACTTCGCTCGCGAGACGGCAGGCGACGCGCATCTCGGCGATATCGTGTTCGTTTTTGAGCGTAATAGCCATCGAGGTATGCCTGGAATGCGGTGAATTGAAGGATTATCGCACCTTATGGCGGGCCTCGCAGCCCCTGCCGGCCGCGCGGATGCGGGTTTTCGCGGATTGTCCGGCCGGCTGCCGCACGGCAAGCGAAAGTAGCGGGCGACTTGAGAGCCGACAAATCGGCGTGCTATACTCTTTGGCTAAGTCGACATCCAAATGCCGAGTTTGCCCCGTCTTGGGGCGGCATCGCGGTGAAAGGCTTACGGCACGGGCGTTTTGCACGTGCCGAATCGCAAGCCGGCGCAACCAGGGTGCCGGCCGCGTGGAATCCGGTGCCTTCCGGAGTAATTCGGGGCAGGTTCGCGCGGCGGTACGGCAGCCGGCTTAAGACCCAACCCTCGTGGAGAATTCACATGGCAGTTACGATGCGCCAAATGCTGGAAGCGGGTGTCCACTTCGGTCACCAGACGCGCTTCTGGAACCCGAAGATGGCACCGTTCATTTTCGGTCACCGCAACAAGATTCACATCATCAACCTCGAAAAGACGCTGCCGATGTTCACGGACGCACAGAAGTACGTGCGTCAGCTGGCAGCGAACCGCGGCACGATCCTGTTCGTCGGCACGAAGCGCCAGTCGCGCGACACGATCGCCCAGGAAGCGCAGCGCGCAGGCATGCCGTACGTCAATGCACGCTGGCTCGGCGGCATGATGACCAACTTCAAGACGCTGAAGGTGTCGATCAAGCGCCTGAAGGACATGGAAGCGGCTGTCGAATCGGGCGAAACCGAGAAGATGAGCAAGAAGGAAGCGCTGCTGTTCGAGCGTGAAATCGCCAAGCTGCAGAAGTCGATCGGCGGCGTGAAGGACATGGGCGGCATTCCGGACGCGATCTTCGTCGTTGACGTCGGCTACCACAAGATCGCCGTCACGGAAGCGAACAAGCTGGGCGTGCCGGTCATCGCCGTGGTCGATACGAACCACTCGCCGGAAGGTGTGGACTACGTGATCCCGGGCAACGACGACTCGAGCAAGGCAGTCGCGCTGTACGCGGAAGGCGTGGCCGACGCGATCCTGGAAGGCCGTGCGAACGCGGTCAACGAAGTGGTCCAGGCAGCGCGTGGCGACGACGAGTACGTCGAGGAAAACGCGTAACTGGCCCCGAGCCGGCGCAAAAAGGGGGCTCTCAACAGGCCCCCTTTTTTTAAGCTTGTGCGCCGGACCTGATCGCGCCGAATCGGCGCGGGTCCGGAAACGAATCTCGGCCGTTCGCGTCCAAGCGGGCGGCGTTGTGAATACAGACTCAAGGAGCGAATGATGGCGGCAATTACCGCAAGCATGGTGGCAGAACTGCGCGCAAAGACCGACGCACCGATGATGGAGTGCAAGAAGGCGCTGACGGAAGCCGACGGCGATCTGGCCAAGGCTGAAGAGCTGCTGCGCGTCAAGCTCGGCAACAAGGCGAGCAAGGCGGCATCGCGCGTGACGGCCGAAGGCGTCGTCGCATCGTTCGTCGGCGGCAACGCAGGCGCGCTGGTCGAACTGAACTGCGAAACCGACTTCGTCGCGAAGAACGACGACTTCCTCGCATTCTCGAAGACGGTCGCCGAACTCGTCGCGACGCAGAACCCGGCCGACGTGGCTGCGCTGTCGGCGCTGCCGCTCGACGGCAAGACGGTCGACGCGGTGCGTCTGGAACTGATCGGCAAGATCGGCGAGAACGTGTCGATCCGTCGTTTCGTCCGCTTCGAAACCGCGAACAAGATCGCAACGTACCTGCACGGCGCGCGCATCGGCGTGATCGTCGAGTACACGGGTGCGCAAGAGCAGGTCGGCAAGGACGTCGCGATGCACATCGCGGCAATGAAGCCGGTCGCGCTGTCGTCGGCCGACGTGCCGGCAGAGCTGATCGACACGGAGCGCCGCGTGGCCGAGCAGAAGGCTGCGGAATCGGGCAAGCCGGCCGAGATCGTCGCGAAGATGGTCGACGGTAGCGTCCAGAAGTACCTGAAGGAAGTGTCGCTGCTGAACCAGACGTTCGTGAAGAACGACAAGCAGACGATCGAGCAGATGCTGAAGGCAGCGGATGCCGCAGTGCAGAAGTTCGCGCTGTTCGTCGTCGGCGAAGGCATCGAAAAGCGCCAGGACGATTTCGCCGCCGAAGTGGCCGCGCAAGTCGCAGCAGCAAAGCAGCAGTAAGCAGTCAGGCAGTATCCGCGGCGGGCGTCCGCTCCGCCGCGGCCGGCGGTGCCGCCGGCCGGCCGGGAACCCCGGTCCGGCCGTCGGCGCTTGCCCGAATCAGTATTTCGCCCCTACAGTTCGTGGTTGTCATCCTCTCGTCGCTCGGAAGCCCCTATGTCCAATGCCTATAAACGCGTCCTCCTCAAACTCTCCGGCGAAGCGCTGATGGGCGACGATGCCTTCGGCATCAATCGCGCGACGATCGAACGGATGGTGGCCGATATCGCGGAAGTCGTGCGTCTCGGTACGCAGCTTGCGGTCGTGATCGGTGGCGGTAATATTTTCCGCGGTGTCGCGGGCGGCGCGGCCGGCATGGACCGCGCGACGGCCGACTACATGGGGATGCTCGCGACGATGATGAACGCGCTGGCGCTGCAGGACGCGATGCGCCACGCCGGTATCGAGGCGCGCGTACAGTCCGCGCTGCGGATGGACCAGGTCGTCGAGCCGTACATCCGGCCGCGCGCGATCCGCCAGCTCGAGGAAGGCCGCGTCGTGATCTTCGCGGCCGGCACCGGCAACCCGTTCTTCACGACGGACACCGCCGCCGCGCTGCGCGGTTCGGAAGTGGGCGCCGAGGTCGTACTGAAGGCGACCAAGGTCGATGGCGTATATTCTGCCGATCCGAAGAAGGATCCGTCGGCCACGCGCTACACGACGATCAGCTTCGACGAGGCGATCAGCCGCAACCTGCAGGTGATGGACGCGACGGCCTTCGCGCTGTGCCGCGACCAGAAGCTGCCGATTCGCGTGTTTTCGATCAACAAGCCGGGCGCGCTCAAGCGCATCGTGCTGGGCGAGGACGAAGGTACGCTCGTCCACGTGTAAACTCCCGCGGATGCGGGTCGTTGGCCGCGGTGCGCAAGATGCGCCGGGCAAGGGCCCGCGTTCTTTGAAGGTTTGAAGGTTCGGAGGTTGAAATGAGTGTCGCTGATACCAAGAAGGGCGTCGAGCAAAAGATGCAGCGCTCGATCGAAGCGTTCAAGAACGATCTGGCAAAGATCCGTACGGGCCGTGCACATACCGGTCTGCTCGATCACGTGCAGGTCGACTACTACGGGTCGATGGTGCCGATCTCGCAGGTCGCGAACCTGACGCTCGTCGACGCACGCACGATCGGCGTGCAGCCGTGGGAAAAGAACATGGTGGCGAAGGTCGAGAAGGCCATTCGCGAAGCCGATCTCGGCCTGAACCCGGCAACGTCCGGCGACCAGATCCGCGTGCCGATGCCCGCGCTGACCGAAGAGCGCCGCCGCGAGCTGACCAAGGTCGTCAAGAGCGAAGGCGAAACGGCCAAGGTCGCGATCCGCAACCTGCGCCGCGACGCGAACGAAGCGCTCAAGAAGCTCGTGAAGGACAAGGAAATCTCGGAAGACGACGAGCGCCGTGCGAGCGACGACGTGCAGAAGCTGACCGACAAGCACGTCGCCGAAATCGACAAGCTCGTGCAGAGCAAGGAAGCCGAGATCATGACGGTCTGACGACCGTCCTCGCGCGCCGCCTTCTTCCCGCAACTGTCTCAACGGCCATGACCTATACCAGCTCTACCGTTCGCGTGCCTGACGTCGGCGTCGTGCCGCGTCACATCGCGATCATCATGGACGGCAACGGCCGTTGGGCAACCGAACGCCGCTTGCCGCGCGTCGCGGGGCATACCCGCGGCGTCGATGCCGTGCGGGCGGTGGTCGAAGGCTGCGCGCGCGCCGGCGTCGAATACCTGACGCTGTTCGCGTTCAGTTCGGAAAACTGGCGCCGGCCGAACGACGAAGTGTCGTTCCTGATGCGGCTCTTCATCACCGCGCTCGAGCGCGAGGTGGGCAAGCTGCATGCAAACGGGATCCGCCTGCGTGTCGTCGGCGATCTCGAGCGCTTCGAGCCGCGTATCCGCGAACTGATTCGCCGCGCCGAAACCAAGACGGCGCGCAACACCCGTCTTACGCTCACCATCGCTGCCAACTACGGCGGCCGGTGGGACATCCTGCAGGCGACGAAGAAACTCGTCGAGCAGGCCGTGCGCGAGGGTCGCGAGGTCGAAGTGACCGAGGACGCATTCGCGCCGCACCTGGCGATGGCCTATGCGCCGGAGCCCGATCTCTTCATCCGTACAGGCGGCGAGCAGCGCGTCAGCAACTTCCTGCTGTGGCAGCTCGCGTACGCCGAATTCTATTTCACCGACAAATACTGGCCGGATTTCGACGGCGCGGCGCTGGCCGACGCGATGGCGTCGTATACCGAGCGCGAGCGCCGTTTCGGGCGCACGAGCGCGCAGCTCGAACCGCAATCGCAGGACGCCGATTCCCTTTCATGCTGAAAACCCGTGTGATCACGGCGCTCGTGATGCTGGCAGTGCTGCTGCCGGTGACGCTGTTCGCGCCGCTCGCCGCGTTCGGCGCGCTGATCGGCGTCGTGCTCGTGTTCGCTGCGTGGGAATGGGCGCGCCTGCTGAAGCTCGGCGGCGCCGGCCCGGTCGTCTATGCGATCGTCGCGGCGCTCGCGCTGGCGGCCACCACGCCGCTCGGCATCGATGCCGCCGCATCCCGTCCCCTTTTCATGGCGGCCGGCATGTTCTGGCTGCTGGTCGGCCCGTTCGCGCTGCGGCGCAAGCCCGATCTCGCCGGCGGCGTCTGGCGGCCATTCCTGCTGGCGGCCGGGCTGATCGTGTTCGCGGCCTGCTGGCATGCGCTCGTCGCGGCGCGCGCGCAGGGCGTGCCGTTCGTGCTGTCGCTGCTGCTGGTCGTCTGGCTGGCCGATATCGGCGCATACTTCGCGGGCAAGGCGTTCGGAAAGCGTAAACTGGCCATTACGATCAGCCCCGGCAAGAGCTGGGAAGGCGCGATCGGCGGCTGGCTGGCGGTGATGGTCGTCGCCGGTGTCGCGATCGCCGCGCACGTGTTCGAGCCGACCCTGTTTTCCGCATTCGCCGTGCGCTACGGAATGCCCGGTGCGTGGGCCGCGCTGACGCTGCTGGTCGCGTACAGCGTGATCGGCGACCTGTTCGAGTCGCTGCTGAAGCGGCAGGCCGGTGTGAAGGATTCGAGCGGACTGCTGCCCGGCCATGGCGGCGTGCTCGACCGTGTCGACGCGCTGCTGCCGGTGCTGCCGCTTGCGATGCTGCTGCTTGGTTAAACCATTAATTCTGTTATGCAAAAACGTCTGACATTGCTCGGTTCCACGGGCTCGATCGGAGACAGCACGCTCGACGTGGTCGCGCGCCATCCCGAACGATTCTCGGTCTACGCGCTGACCGCGCACCGCAACGGCGACAAGCTCGTCGAGCAGTGTCTGCGCTTCGCGCCTGAAGTGGCGGTGGTCGGCGATGCCGCGACGGCCGCGCACGTCGACGCGAAACTGCGCGCGGCGGGCAGCAGGACGACCGTGCTGCACGGGCCGCAGGCACTTGTCGACGTGTCGAAGAGCGACGGCTGCGACACGGTGGTCGCCGCGATCGTCGGCGCGGCCGGCCTGGCGCCGAGCCTCGCGGCCGCGCGTGCCGGCAAGCGGATCCTGCTCGCGAACAAGGAAGCGCTCGTGATGTCGGGCGCGATCTTCATGGACGCCGTGCGCGACCATGGCGCGATCCTGCTGCCGGTCGACAGCGAACACAACGCGATCTTCCAGTGCATGCCGCGCGACGCGGCCGAGCACGGCGGGATCTCGAAGATCATCCTGACCGCATCGGGCGGCCCGTTCCGTACGCGCGAGCCGGCCACGCTCGTCGACGTGACGCCGGACGAGGCGTGCAAGCACCCGAACTGGGTGATGGGCCGCAAGATCTCGGTCGATTCCGCGACGATGATGAACAAGGGTCTTGAGGTGATCGAGGCGCACTGGATCTTCGGGCTGCCGGGCGACCGGATCGACGTGCTGATCCATCCGCAGAGCGTGATCCACTCGCTCGTGTCGTACCGCGACGGCTCGGTGCTCGCGCAGCTCGGCAACCCCGACATGCGCACGCCGATCGCGCACGCGCTCGCGTTTCCCGATCGCGTCGATGCGGGCGTCGACCAGCTCGACCTTGCGCAGATCGCGCAGTTGTCGTTCGAGAAGCCCGATTACGCGCGCTTCCCGTGCCTCGCGCTCGCGCTGAAGGCGCTTGAGGAAGGCGGCATCGCGAGCGCCGCATTGAACGCGGCGAACGAGGTTGCGGTCGAAGCGTTTCTCGAGCGCCGGATCGGCTTCATGGCGATCGCGTCGACGGTCGACGCAGTACTCAACGCGCTGCCGAACCGTGCGCCCGACGGGCTCGAAGACGTCCTGGCGGCGGATGCCGAGGCACGTCGCCTCGCCGCCGCGATTATTGCGAAAGCGCCTGCGCCACGCGTGGAGCGCACTGTTTGAATGGAGTGCTCATGAACGTGCTGGTCGAACTGATCGCGTTTGCGGTGGCGATCGGGGTGCTGGTCGTCGTGCATGAGTACGGACATTATCGTGTCGCGCGCTGGTGCGGCGTGAAGGTGTTGCGTTTCTCGATCGGCTTCGGCCAGCCCGTTGCGCGCTGGGTCAGCCGCAGGACGGGCACCGAGTGGACGCTGTCCGCGCTGCCGCTCGGCGGCTACGTGAAGATGCTCGACGAGCGCGATCCGGGCCCCGGCGTCAAGCCGGAGGAGCTCGGCCAGGCGTTCAACCGGCAGTCGGTCTACAAGCGCATCGCGATCGTCGCGGCCGGGCCGATCGCGAACTTCCTGTTGGCAATCGTGCTGTTTGCCGTCGTATTTGCCACTGGCGTGACCGAGCCGGTCGCGATCGTCGCGCCGCCGGCCGCCGGCACCGTGGCGGCCCGTGCTGGCTTCGACGGCAGCGAGACGATCGTGTCGATCCGCAACGCGCCGGCCGGCGAGTCGGAGCCGGTGCGGTCATGGTCGGACCTGCGCTGGAAGTTGCTGTCGGCCGCGTTCGATCATCGCGAGATCGTGCTCGGCGCGCGCGACGGCGGCGCGACGTTCGATTTCCGCGTCGACCTCCGCAATGTTCCCGAAAGTCAGCTCGACGACGATTTCATGGCGCACCTGGGCTTCGAGACCGGCGGCGGCCCGCTGTCGGTCGCGTCGGTGCAGCCCGGCAGCGCGGCGGAGCAGGCGGGCCTGAAGGCCGGCGACAAGCTGGTCGCGCTCGACGGCAAGCCGATCGGCGGTGCGACGCGCTTCATCGATTTCATCAAGCACCATGCGGGCAAGGCGCTCGACCTGCGGATCGAGCGCAACGGCGCCGCGCAGACGGTATCGATCGTGCCGCAGGTGCAGCGCGACGACGAATCGGGGCAGCAGGTCGGCCGCATCGGCGCGGCGCTGGCGATGCAGACGCCGTCCGTCGACGTGCGCTACGGGCCGATCGAGAGCCTGCGGCTCGGCGTGCGCCGCACGTGGGACATCTCCGTGTATTCGCTGCGGATGTTCGGGCGGATGATCACGGGCAATGCGTCGCTGAAGAATCTATCCGGCCCCGTGACGATCGCCGACTACGCGGGCAAGAGCGCGCGGCTCGGTCCGTCGGCGTTCCTGTCGTTCCTCGCCCTTGTCAGCATTAGCCTTGGCGTCCTGAACTTGTTGCCGATTCCCGTTTTGGACGGGGGGCATCTGTTATATTATGCGGTTGAAGCCGCGACCGGGAAAGCCGTCTCGGAGCGCTGGCAACTGATTCTGCAAAGAGCCGGGTTGATCTGCATCGTTGCGTTGTCGGCGATCGCGCTGTTCAACGACCTGGCTCGGTTAATCCATTTCTGAAGCGTCAGGCGGCCGCCGCTGGGCAGCCGCCCGATTTGATGCAGCTAAATATTGGGGATGCATGTTGTTCAAACCTCATCGCTTTGTACCTAAGACAGTTGCAGCGGCCGCGCTCGCCGCTCACGGCCTCGCGGCGCATGCAGCGGCACCGTTCGTGGTGCAAGACATCAAGATCGAGGGGCTGCAGCGCGTCGAAGCGGGTTCGGTGTTCGCCTATCTGCCGATCAAGCAGGGCGACACCTTCACGGACGACAAGGCATCCGAAGCAATCCGCGCGTTGTACGCGACGGGCTTTTTCAACGACGTGCGCATCGCCACGCAGGGCAACGTCGTGGTCGTGCAGGTGCAGGAGCGTCCGGCCATCGCGTCGATCGACTTCACCGGCACGAAGGAATTCGACAAGGACAACCTGACGAAGGCGCTGCGCGCAGTCGGTCTCGCCGATGGCCGCTACTACGACAAGGCGCTCGTCGACAAGGCGGAGCAGGAGCTCAAGCGCCAGTACCTGACGCGCGGCTTCTATGCGGCCGAGGTCAAGACGACGGTCACGCCGGTCGACGCGAACCGCGTGTCGATCCTGTTCGCGGTGGCCGAAGGCCCGAGCGCGAAGATCCGCCAGATCAACTTCATCGGCAACAAGGCGTTCAGCACCAGCACGCTGCGCGACGAGATGCAGCTGTCGACGCCGAACTGGTTCTCGTGGTACACGAAGAACGATCTGTACTCGAAGGAAAAGCTGACGGGCGACCTCGAGGCCGTGCGCTCGTACTACCTGAACCGCGGTTACCTCGAGTTCAACATCGAGTCGACCCAGGTGTCGATCTCGCCCGACAAGAAGGACATGTACCTGACGGTCACGCTGCACGAAGGCGAGCCGTACACGGTGTCGGGCATCAAGCTGTCGGGCAACCTGCTCGACCGCGAGGCCGAACTCAACAAGCTGATCAAGATCAAGCCGGGCGACCGCTTCTCGGCCGAAAAGCTGCAGCAAACCACCAAGTCGATCGTCGACAAGCTCGGTGAATACGGCTACGCATTCGCGGCCGTCAACGCGCAGCCGGACATCGACCAGGCGAACCACAAGGTGAACCTGAACCTCGTCGTCGATCCGAGCCGCCGCGTGTACGTGCGCCGCATCAACGTCGTCGGCAACACGCGTACGCGCGACGAAGTGGTGCGTCGCGAAATGCGCCAGCTCGAAAGCTCGTGGTTCGATTCGAACCGTCTCGCGCTGTCGAAGGACCGCGTGAACCGTCTCGGCTACTTCACCAACGTCGATGTGACGACGGTGCCGGTCGAAGGCACGAACGACCAGGTCGACGTGAACGTGAAGGTCGACGAAAAGCCGACCGGTGCGATCACGCTGGGCGCCGGCTTTTCGTCGACGGACAAGGTCGTGCTGTCGGCCGGCGTGTCGCAGGACAACGTGTTCGGTTCGGGCACGAGCCTGTCGGTGAACGTCAACACCGCGAAGAGCTACCGCACGCTGACCGTCACGCAGGTCGACCCGTACTTCACGGTCGACGGCATCAAGCGGATCACGGACGTCTACTACCGCACGTACCAGCCGCTTTACTATTCGACGAGTTCGAGCTTCCGGATCATCAGCGCCGGCGGCAACCTGAAGTTCGGCATTCCGTTCTCGGAAGTCGACACCGTCTACTTCGGCGCGGGCTTCGAGCAGAACCGCCTCGACGTCGATTCGAACACGCCGCAGAGCTACCAGGATTACGTGAACCAGTTCGGCCGTGTGTCGAACACGGTGCCGCTGACCGTCGCATGGTCGCGCGACGCGCGTGACAGCGCGCTGATCCCGAGCCGCGGCTACTTCACGCAGGCGAACATGGAGTACGGCGTGCCGGTCGGCAAGATCCAGTACTACAAGGCCGACCTGCAGGCGCAATACTACTATTCGTTCTCGCGCGGCTTCATCCTGGGCCTGAACCTGCAGGGCGGCTACGGTAACGGTATCGGCAACCCGTACCCGATCTTCAAGAACTACTACGCGGGCGGTATCGGCTCCGTGCGTGGCTACGAGCCGAGCTCGCTGGGCCCGCGCGACACGAAGACGAACGACCCGATCGGCGGGTCGAAGATGCTGGTCGGCAACATCGAGCTGACGTTCCCGCTGCCGGGCACCGGCTACGACCGCACGCTGCGCGTGTTCACGTTCCTCGACGGCGGTAACGTGTGGGGCAATGCGCCGGGCGGCACGAGTACGGGCGCCAACGGCCTGCGTTACGGCTACGGTGTGGGTCTCGCGTGGATCTCGCCGATCGGCCCGCTGAAGCTGAGCCTCGGCTTCCCGCTGCAGAAGCACGAAGGCGACCAGTACCAGAAATTCCAGTTCCAGATCGGGACGGCGTTCTGACCGAACGCATGACAACAGCAACGAGAGGGTAATTTTGCTAACCGGTAAGTTTTCGAAACGAGTGATGTGCGCGCTGACCGTTGCGCTGGCCTTGGGCGCGGCGACGGTGCACGCACAGGACGTCGCCCGCATCGCGGCGGTCAATTCGGATCGGATCCTGCGCGAGTCCGCGCCCGCGAAAGCGGCGCAGACGAAGCTCGAAGCCGAGTTCGCGAAGCGCGACAAGGATCTGCAGGATCTGGCGGCGCGTCTGAAGTCGATGTCCGATTCGCTCGACAAGAACGGCACGTCGCTGTCGGCGGCCGATCGCGCGCAGAAGCAGCGCGATCTCGCCCAGCTCGACACCGATTTCCAGCGCAAGCAGCGCGAGTTCCGCGAAGACCTGAACCAGCGTCGCAATGAGGAGCTGGCGGCCGTGCTGGAGCGGGCGAACAAGGTCATCAAGCAGATCGCCGAGCAGCAGAACTACGACCTGATCGTGCAGGAAGCCGTGTACGTCAGCCCGCGCATCGACATCACCGACAAGGTGCTCAAGGCGCTCGCGTCCGGCTCGACGAACTGAACGGAGCAGACGACGAATGGCATTGACGCTTGAGGAACTCGTAAAGCGGTTCGGCGGCGAGATCGCCGGCGACGCACAGTGCAAGGTGAGCGGGCTCGCACCGCTCGACCAGGCCGGCCCTCAGCAACTCGCGTTCCTCGCGAATCCGAAGTACCTGTCGCAGGTCGAGTCGACCCGCGCGGGCGCGGTGCTGATCGCACCGAAGGATCTCGAAAAGCTGGGCGCGGCCGCAACTGGCCGGACGGCCGGCCCCCGGATGGCCGGCCCCCGCAATTTCATCGTGACGCCGAATCCGTACGCGTACTTTGCGCGCGTCGCGCAGTTGTTCATCGACCTGGCCGCGCCGCCGCGCGCCGTCGGCGTACATCCGAGCGCGACGATCGATCCGGCCGCGACAGTCGCCGCGAGCGCGGTGATCGGCCCGCACGTGACGGTCGAGGCCGGCGCGGTGATCGAGGACGGCGTGCAGCTCGACGCGAACGTCTTCGTCGGCCGCGGCACGAAGATCGGCGCGGGCTCGCATCTTTATCCGAACGCATCGGTGTACCACGGCTGCAAGGTCGGCCCGCGCGCGATCATCCACTCGGGCGCGGTGATCGGCTCCGACGGCTTCGGCTTTGCGCCGGATTTCGTCGGCGACGGCGACGCGCGCACCGGCAGCTGGGTCAAGATCCCGCAGGTCGGCGGCGTATCGATCGGCCCGGACGTCGAGATCGGCGCAAACACGACGATCGATCGCGGCGCGATGGCGGATACCGTCATCGAGGAAGGCGTGAAGATCGACAACCAGGTGCAGATCGGCCACAACTGCCGGATCGGCGCCTATACGGTGATCGCCGGCAGCGCGGGCATCGCGGGCAGCACGACGATCGGCCGCCACTGCATGATCGGCGGGGCGGCCGGGATCGCCGGCCACGTGACGCTCGGCGACTATGTCATCATCACCGCGAAGTCGGGCGTATCGAAGTCGCTGCCGAAAGCCGGCATCTATACCAGCGCGTTTCCGGCCGTCGACCACGGCGAATGGAACAAGAGCGCCGCGCTCGTGCGCAACCTCGACAAGCTGCGCGACCGTATCAAGGCGCTCGAAGCCACGCTCGCCGCCCAGGGCGGCACGGACGCCTGAGCGCACCATGCGAGACCACCAACCGGGCACGGCCAGCGCAACCGGCCCGGTTTGCCAGACTGGGCCGCGCGGCGGCCCGCTTCAGCCTTTGCATCACCACCGCGCAGCCTCTGCGTGAGACGAACCATCATGAGCACTGAAAAAATCAATCTCGACATCCACAAGATCCTCACGCTGCTGCCGCATCGCTACCCGATTCTGCTCGTCGATCGCGTGCTCGAACTCGAACCGCACAAAGGGATCAAAGCGCTGAAGAACGTGTCGATCAACGAGCCGTTTTTTCAGGGGCACTTCCCGAAGCGGCCGGTGATGCCGGGCGTGCTGATCCTCGAGGCGCTCGCGCAGGCCGCGGCGCTGCTGACCTTCGCGGAAGAGCAGCCGAAGGATCCGGAAAACACGCTGTACTACTTCGTCGGGATCGACGGCGCGCGCTTCAAGCGCGTGGTCGAACCGGGCGACCAACTGATTCTGAACGTGACGTTCGAACGCTACATCCGCGGCATCTGGAAATTCAAGGCGGTGGCTGAAGTGGACGGCAAGGTGGCGGCGGAAGCCGAGCTGATGTGCACGGTCAAGACGACCGACGCGGCGCCCTGAGCGACGCGGCACGCATGGGCAACGCAACGCGACACATCACATCGAGAGGCAACGGCGCATGACCAGGATTCATCCCACCGCGATTGTCGAACCGGGCGCGCAGATCGACGAATCGGTCGAGATCGGCCCGTACGCGATCGTCGGCCCGCATGTCACGATCGGCGCGCGCACGACGATCGGCTCGCACAGCGTGATCGAAGGCCATACGACGCTCGGCGAGGACAACCGCATCGGCCATTACGCATCGGTCGGCGGCCGCCCTCAGGACATGAAGTACAAGGACGAGCCGACGAAGCTCGTGATCGGCAGCCGCAACACGATCCGCGAATTCACGACGATCCACACGGGCACCGTGCAGGACGTCGGCGTAACGACGCTCGGCGACGACAACTGGATCATGGCCTACGTGCACATCGGCCATGACTGCAGCGTCGGCAACCACGTGATCCTGTCGAGCAACGCGCAGATGGCCGGTCACGTCGAGATCGGCGACTGGGCGATCGTCGGCGGGATGTCTGGGGTTCACCAGTTCGTGCGCATCGGCGCGCACGCGATGCTGGGCGGCGCGTCGGCGCTCGTGCAGGACATTCCGCCGTTCGTGATCGCGGCAGGCAACAAGGCCGAGCCGCACGGGATCAACGTCGAAGGGCTGCGCCGGCGCGGCTTCTCGGCCGACGCGATCTCGGCGTTGCGCAGCGCGTACCGGCTGCTGTACAAGAACGGTCTGTCGTTCGAGGAAGCGAAGGTGCAGTTGCGCGAACTGGCGGAGGCGGGCGGCGACGGCGATGCGCCGGTGAAGGCGCTCGTCGAGTTCATCGACGCGTCGCAACGCGGCATCATCCGCTAAGCGATGCCGCTTCCGACCAATCAGCTCCGGCTCGCGATGGTGGCCGGCGAGCCGTCGGGCGACCTGCTCGCGGCGTCGCTGCTCGGCGGGCTGCGCGAGCGGCTGCCCGAATCGGCCCAGTACTACGGGATCGGCGGGCCGCGGATGATCGCGCAGGGGTTCGACTCGCACTGGCAGATGGACAAGCTGACCGTGCGCGGCTATGTCGAGGCGCTGGGCCAGATTCCCGAGATCCTGCGGATTCGCGGCGAGTTGAAGCGCCAGTTGCTCGCGGAGCGACCGGACGCGTTCATCGGCATCGATGCGCCCGACTTCAACTTCAACGTCGAACAGGCCGCGCGCGACGCGGGCATCCCGTCGATCCACTTCGTGTGCCCGTCGATCTGGGCATGGCGCGGCGGCCGGATCAAGAAGATCGCCAAGTCCGTCGACCACATGCTGTGCCTGTTCCCGTTCGAGCCCGCGATTCTCGACAAGGCAGGCGTCGCATCGACCTACGTCGGCCATCCGCTGGCCGACGAGATCCCGCTCGAGCCCGACACGCACGGCGCGCGCATCGCGCTGGGCCTGCCCGCAGACGGCCCCGTGATTGCGGTGCTGCCGGGCAGCCGGCGCTCGGAGATCGCGCTGATCGGCCCGACGTTCTTCGCGGCGATGGCGCTGATGCAGCAACGCGAGCCCGGTGTGCGGTTCGTGATGCCGGCGGCGACACCCGCGCTGCGCGAACTGCTGCAGCCGCTCGTCGACGCGCATCCGCAGCTCGCGCTGACGATCACCGACGGCCGCTCGCAGGTCGCGATGACGGCCGCCGACGCGATCCTCGTGAAGAGCGGCACCGTCACGCTGGAAGCCGCGCTGCTGAAGAAGCCGATGGTGATCTCGTACAAGGTGCCCTGGCTGACCGGGCAGATCATGCGCCGGCAGGGTTACCTGCCGTATGTCGGCTTGCCGAACATCCTGGCGGGGCGCTTCGTCGTGCCCGAGCTGCTGCAGCATTTCGCGACGCCCGAGGCGCTCGCCGATGCGACGCTCACGCAGTTGCGCGACGACGCGAATCGCCGCACGCTCACCGAAGTATTTACCGAAATGCATCTTTCGCTGCGGCAGAACACGGCCGCGAAGGCGGCCGAAGCGGTCGTGCGCGTGCTCGAACAACGCAAGGGGCGCGCATGACGGCAGTACGCGCATCGCGCCGCCGCGCGTCGAGCGACGTGCAGGGCGGCTTCGACTTCAGCCGGCCCGACGAGATCGTCTGCGGCGTCGACGAAGCCGGCCGCGGCCCGCTCGCGGGGCCGGTGGTGGCCGCCGCGGTGATCCTCGATCCGGCGCAGCCGATCGACGGGCTCGACGATTCGAAGGCGCTGTCCGCGAAGAAGCGCGACGCGCTGTACGACCTGATCGTCGCGCGTTCGCGCGCGTATTGCGTTGCGTCGGCAAGCGTCGACGAAATCGATACGCTGAACATCCTGCACGCGACGATGCTTGCGATGAAGCGGGCCGTCGAGGGCCTGTCGGTGCTGCCGACGCTCGCGCAGATCGACGGCAACCGCTGCCCGACGCTGACGGTGCGTGCCGAGGCGATCGTCAGCGGCGATGCGCTCGTGCCGAGCATCTCGGCCGCGTCGATCCTCGCGAAGGTTACGCGCGACCGCATGCTCGTCGACCTGCACGAACGCTTCCCGGTGTACGGATTCAACGTGCATGCGGGCTACGGCACCGCGAAACACCTTGCCGCGCTGCGCGAGCACGGCCCGTGCGAAGCGCACCGGCGCACGTTCGCACCGGTTCGCGCCGCACTTGACCTGATTCGATGAAAAGCATTACTTCCCGCGACAACCCGCTGTACAAGCGCCTGAAAGCGCTCGCGGGGTCGACGTCCCATCAGCGCCGCGGCGGCCAGGCGCTGCTCGAAGGATTCCATCTCGCGAGCGCGTACCTCGATACGGGCGCGACGCCCGAACTGTGCGTGGCGACCGAAGGCGCGCTCGGCCACGCAGAGGCGCAGGCGATCGTCGCGCGCGTCGATGCGCAGCGCGTCGTCACGCTGCCGGACGCACTGTTCGGCCAGTTGTCGAACGTCGTCAACGGCGTCGGTTTCCTGTTGCTCGTCGACCGGCCGGCGCAACCGCTGCCTGAGCGCGTGACGCACACGTCGGTCGTGCTCGACGGCGTGCAGGACGCCGGCAACGTCGGCTCGATCCTGCGCAGCGCCGCGGCCGCCGGCGTGCACCACGTGTTCTGTGCGCCGGGTACGGCCTACGCGTGGTCGTCGAAGGTGCTGCGTTCGGGCATGGGCGCGCATTTCCTGCTGTCGATCCACGAGGACGTCGACGCCGCGACGCTCGCCGAACGCCTCGACGTGCCAGTCGCGCTGACCGATTCGCACGGTGCGCAGGCGCTCTACGACTGCGACCTGTCGGGGCCCGTCGCATGGGTGTTCGGCAACGAGGGCGCCGGCGTATCGGCGTTCTGGCGCGACGCCGCCACGCATCGCGTGACGATTCCACAGCCGGGCGGGATGGAGTCGCTGAACGTCGCGGCCGCCGCCGCGGTATGCCTGTTCGAACAGGTGCGACAGCAGCGGCCCGCATGACGCCGCACGCGGGCATTCCCCGCACTACGAAAAAAGGCCGCGTTCGACGCGGCCTTTTTGTTTCCGGCGGCGGCCAGGTGGCCGCAAGCGCGCAGGCGCTCAGTACGACTGCCGGTCGAGACGGATTTCCTGCAGGATCGTCGTCGCGATTTCCTCGATCGACTTGTGCGTCGACGACAGCCACTTGATCCCTTCGCGGCGCATCATCGCTTCGGCCTCGTTGATCTCGTAGCGGCAGTTCTCGGGCGCCGCGTACTTGCTGCCCGGCCGCCGCTCGTTGCGGATCTCGGACAGGCGCTGCGGGTCGATCGACAGCCCGAACAGCTTTTCACGGTGCGCGGAGAGCGCCGACGGCAGCTTGCCGCGTTCGAAGTCTTCCGGAATCAGCGGATAGTTCGCGGCCTTCACGCCGTACTGCATCGCGAGATACAGGCTCGTCGGCGTCTTGCCGCTGCGCGACACGCCGACGAGGATCACGTCGGCTTCCGACAGGTTGCGGTTCGACTGGCCGTCGTCGTGCGCGAGCGAGAAGTTGATCGCCTCGATCCGCGTCTTGTATTCCTCGGTGTCCGCGTTCTGGTGGCCGCGGCCCATTGCGTGGCTCGACTTGAGCTCCAGCTCCTGCTCGAGCGGCTCGACGAAGCGCTGGAACATGTCGAGCACGAGCGCGTTCGAGCGCTTGACGATGTCGTTCGATTCGCTGTCGACGAGCGTCGTGAACACGATCGCGCGGCGGCCGTCGTGCACGGCGGCCTCGTTGATCTTCTCGACGGTCGCATAGGCCTTGTCGAGCGAGTCGACGAACGGCAAGCGCACGAGACGGAATTTCTGGTCGAACTGGGAGAGGATCGAATGCGCGAAGGTTTCGGCAGTGATCCCGGTGCCGTCGGAGACGATGAATACGGTAGGCAGCATGAATCTGGGTGTCGAACGTGAAGGGCAGTTGCGCGGGGCGGCTGGAGGTTCGCCTCCAGACGCAGTGACAAGGTCGCGCCACATCCGGCAGCCGGCACGGTAGAATAGCGGCAACCTGTTGGATAAGCAATTGTGGGGGCAGGGTGCGAACGGCGCCCGTGGCTTGGCCGCTCGATTCAAAAATTCCCGGCAAGTTTGGCGATTTGTCTGCAAATATCGCCCTTCTGCCGGGATTTTTGCAAATCGGGTCGGAAGATTTGCCGCCGCTGCGATTGTTTATCTAACAGGTTGCGCAAGACGCGCCGCGCCTTTTTGCAAGCGCCCGCGTCCGAGCCCACTTGCGCAATCGAGCATTTTTTTCACACTTAGGGGCTTGTATGACTAACGCAGCAAACGTCGCAAAGGACCAGGCGTATGTAATTCCGTTCGAGCAGTTGAGGATGACCGATGTGGAGATCGTCGGCGGCAAGAATGCGTCGCTCGGCGAAATGATCAGCCAGCTTTCCGAAGCAGGCGTTCGCGTACCCACCGGTTTCGCCACGACCGCGCTTGCGTTCCGCGATTTCCTCACGCACAACGACCTTACCGATCGCATCGCCAAGCGTCTCGAGTCGCTCGACATCGACGACGTGAAGGCGCTCGCCGAAGCCGGTGCCGAAATCCGCAAGTGGATCGTCGACGCGCCGATGCAGGCGCGCCTCGAGCAGGAAATCCGCGCGCAGTTCGAAGTCCTGAAGAACGGCTCGCCGGGCGAGCTGTCGTTCGCCGTGCGTTCGTCCGCGACCGCGGAAGACCTGCCCGACGCATCGTTCGCCGGCCAGCAGGAGTCGTACCTGAACGTCGTCGGCATCGAGGACGTGCTCGACCGCATGAAGCACGTGTTCGCGTCGTTGTATAACGACCGCGCGATCTCGTACCGCGTGCACAAGGGCTTCACGCACGCCGAGGTCGCCCTGTCGGCCGGCGTGCAGCGCATGGTTCGCTCGGACGTCGGCGCCGCCGGCGTGATGTTCACGATCGACACCGAATCGGGCTTCAAGGACGCCGTGTTCATCACGTCGAGCTATGGCCTGGGCGAAACCGTCGTGCAGGGCGCGGTGAACCCGGACGAGTTCTATGTGTTCAAGACGACGCTCGCGCAGGACAAGTACCCGATCATCCGCCGCTCGATCGGCTCGAAGCTGATCAAGATGGAATTCACGCAGCCGGGCGAGCCGGGCCGCGTGAAGACGGTCGACGTGTCGCACGAGCAGCGCAACCGCTACTCGATCACCGACGAGGACGTGATCGAGCTGGCGAAGTACGCGGTCATCATCGAGAAGCACTACCAGCGTCCGATGGACATCGAGTGGGGCAAGGACGGCCGCGACGGCAAGATCTTCATCCTGCAGGCTCGCCCGGAAACGGTGAAGAGCCAGGCGACCGGCAAGGCCGAGCAGCGCTTCAAGCTGAAGGGCCAGTCGCAGGTTCTCGCGACGGGCCGCGCGATCGGCCAGAAGATCGGCGCGGGCCCCGTGCGCGTGATCCAGGATCCGTCGGAAATGGAACGCGTGCAGCCGGGCGACGTGCTGGTTGCCGACATGACCGACCCGAACTGGGAGCCGGTGATGAAGCGTGCAGCCGCGATCGTCACGAACCGTGGCGGCCGGACCTGCCACGCGGCGATCATCGCGCGTGAGCTCGGCGTGCCGGCGGTCGTCGGCTGCGGCGACGCAACCGACGTGCTGAAGGACGGCGCGCTCGTCACCGTGTCGTGCGCGGAAGGCGACGAAGGCAAGATCTACGACGGCCTGCTCGAGACGGAAGTCACGGAAGTGCAGCGCGGCGAACTGCCGGAAATCCCGGTCAAGATCATGATGAACGTCGGCAACCCGCAACTCGCGTTCGACTTCTCGCAACTGCCGAACGCCGGTGTGGGGCTCGCGCGTCTCGAGTTCATCATCAACAACAACATCGGCGTACATCCGAAGGCGATTCTCGAGTACCCGAACATCGACCAGGACCTGAAGAAGGCCGTCGAGAGCGTCGCGCGCGGTCACGCGTCGCCGCGTCAGTTCTACGTCGACAAGCTGACGGAAGGTGTCGCGACGATCGCCGCTGCGTTCTATCCGAAGCCCGTGATCGTGCGTCTGTCCGACTTCAAGTCGAACGAGTACAAGAAGCTGATCGGCGGTTCGCGCTACGAGCCGGACGAGGAAAACCCGATGCTGGGCTTCCGCGGCGCGTCGCGCTACATCGCCGAAGACTTCGCGCCGGCGTTCGAGATGGAGTGCCGAGCACTGAAGCGCGTGCGCGACGAGATGGGCCTGACCAACGTCGAGATCATGGTGCCGTTCGTGCGTACCGTGAAGCAGGCGGAGCGTGTTGTCGGCCTGCTCGAGAAGTTCGGCCTGAAGCGCGGCGAAAACGGCCTGCGCCTCGTGATGATGTGCGAAGTCCCGACCAATGCGATCCTCGCCGAAGAGTTCCTGGAGCACTTCGACGGTTTCTCGATCGGCTCGAACGACCTCACGCAGCTCACGCTCGGCCTCGACCGCGACTCGGGCATGGAACTGCTGGCAGTCGACTTCGACGAACGCGACCCGGCCGTCAAGTTCCTGCTGAAGCGCGCGATCGATACCTGCCTCAGGATGGGCAAGTACGTCGGCATCTGCGGCCAGGGCCCGTCCGATCATCCGGACTTCGCGCAATGGCTGACCGACGAAGGCATCGTGTCGATCTCGCTGAACCCGGACACGATCATCGAAACGTGGCAGGCGCTGGCCAACCGGAAGTAACGGCCGGTAACGTCCCTTCGGCGAAAGGGCGGCACCGCCGTGCTTTCGTTGAAGGCAAAATGCAAGGTTCATGCTATAAACACCCCGGTAGGCGCCGGGGTGTTTTTGTTTGTCGGGACGCGCCGGGCCGCCCCAAGCGTGCCGACCGCCCCCTCGGGGGGCAGTGAACGAAGTGAGCGTGGGGGCGTTTTCTGGAGACCACAATGATGTCGGGGCATCTGTTCTGGTGGGGCGCAGTGGGCGTGCTGGTCGTGGCCGAGTTGCTGACGGGCACGTTCTATCTGCTGATGATCGCGCTCGGCTTTATCGCGGGCGGGTTGCTGCAGCTGGCCGGGTTCGCGCCGCACGTGCAGTTCGGCGCGGCGGCCGTGGTCGCGATCGTCGCGATGATCGCGCTGCGCCGTTCGGGGCTCGGCCGCAAGCAGAAGCGCGACACGTCGACGAATCCCGACGTCAATCTCGATATCGGCGCGACCGTCACGGTCGATGCGTGGCGTGACGGCCGCGCGCGCGTGCAGTATCGCGGCGCCGACTGGGACGTCGAACTCGCGAACGGCGAACGCGACGATGCGCACGTGTATCAGGTGAGCGCCGTGCGCGGCAACTGTCTCGTGGTCGTCGCGAAACCCGCGGGCTGATCGTCCACTGATATAACAAGGAGGGAACGCTTCATGGATTCGCTGATCATCTGGGTTGTCCTGCTCGTCATCGCGATCGTGATCGTGTCGAAGACGGTGAAGATCGTGCCGCAGCAGCATGCGTGGGTGCTCGAGCGCTTCGGTCGCTATCACGCGACGCTGTCGCCCGGTCTCAATATCGTGCTGCCGTTCGTCGATCGCATTGCGTATCGCCACGTGCTGAAGGAAATTCCGCTCGACGTGCCGAGCCAGATCTGCATCACGCGCGACAACACGCAGCTTCAGGTCGACGGCGTGCTGTATTTCCAGGTGATGGACCCGATGAAGGCGTCGTACGGGTCGAGCAACTTCGTGCTCGCGATCACGCAGCTGTCGCAGACGATGCTGCGCTCGGTGATCGGCAAGCTGGAGCTCGACAAGACTTTCGAGGAGCGCGACTTCATCAACCACAGCATCGTGTCGGCGCTTGACGAGGCCGCTGCGAACTGGGGCGTGAAGGTGCTGCGCTACGAGATCAAGGACCTGACGCCGCCGAAGGAAATCCTGCACGCGATGCAGGCGCAGATCACCGCGGAGCGCGAAAAGCGCGCGCTGATCGCCGCATCCGAGGGCCGCAAGCAGGAACAGATCAACCTCGCGTCGGGTGCGCGCGAAGCGGCGATCCAGAAGTCCGAAGGCGAGCGGCAGGCCGCGATCAACCAGGCGCAGGGCGAGGCCGCCGCGATCCTTGCCGTGGCCGAGGCGAACGCGCAGGCGATCCAGAAGATCGCGAACGCGATGCAGTCGCAGGGCGGGATGGACGCGGTGAACCTGAAGGTCGCCGAGCAGTATGTCGGCGCGTTCGCGAATCTCGCGAAGCAGGGCAACACGCTGATCGTGCCGTCGAACCTGTCGGATCTCGGCTCCGCGATCGCGTCGGCGCTGACGATCGTCAAAAGCGCGTCGCCGGCCGCGGGCGGGAAGGGCTGAGCCGGAATTGCCCGATGCGCAGGCGGTTGCCGCGCGGTCGGCATGCGGCGAATCGTCGCGCAGCCGGGCCGGTTCGGGTGAAGCTTGAGGGGTACCGCCGGCGCGTATCTTCAGCCGAAACAAGCAGCGTTGTGTGTGGAATCCTGCCGGCAGGCTCCGCCCGTCGATTGGTATCGACGATTCATGCAGTTCAAAACGACACGGCCCGCTTCGAGCGGGCCGTGTCGTTTGCGATGCGCGTCGCGCGCGTCAGGTGCCGGCGCGCATGATGCGTGCCTTCTCGCGTTCCCAGTCGCGCTTCTTCTCGGTTTCGCGCTTGTCGTGCAGCTTCTTCCCCTTTGCAAGCGCAATGTCGCACTTCACGCGGCCGCCCTTGTAGTGGAAGTTCAGCGGCACGAGCGTGTAGCCGCGCTGCTCGACCTTGCCGATCAGTTTCTTGATTTCCTCACGGTGTAGCAGCAGCTTGCGCGTGCGAACCGGGTCGGGGTTGATGTGCGTCGAGGCTTCGGGCAGCGGGCTGATATGGGTACCGATCAGGAAGATCTCGGCGTTCTTCACCACGACGTAGCCTTCCTTGATCTGGCCGCGCCCGGCGCGCAGCGCCTTGACTTCCCAGCCCTCCAGCACGAGCCCCGCCTCGTAGCGCTCCTCGATGTGATAATCGAAGTGCGCTTTCCTGTTGTCGATGATGCTCATGAAAGGATCGGGCCAACTCGTTTAAAATCACGATTTTAGCAAAGCGGGGCGAGAATCGCCCGGCTTGCGTTCCTACCTTCAGCGATGCCGCGCGATTTATGGCAGATGTCCAGAAAACCGTATTGATCCGTCATTCGGCGGAACAGATGTTCGACCTCGTCACCGACGTGGCCGACTACCCCAATTTCCTGCCCTGGTGCGGCGGCGTCGAGATTCGCCGTCAGGACGACAGCGGGATGGAAGCGCGCATCGATATCAACTTCAAGGGCATCAAGCAGCATTTCGCGACGCGCAACACGCAGCAGCGCCCGACGCGGATCGACATGGAGTTCACGGACGGCCCGTTCAAGAAGTTCACTGGCTCGTGGCGCTTCACCGCGCTGCGCGCCGATGCGTGCAAGATCGAATTCGCGCTGCACTACGAGTTCTCGAGCATCCTGCTCGAGAAGATCATCGGGCCGGTGTTCAGCCACATTGCGAACACGTTTGTCGATTCGTTCGTGAAGCGCGCGGACCAGCGCTACGGGAAGGGGTGACGCGATGCTGTCGATCGAAGTCTGCTATGCGCTGCCGGACCGCCAGACGCTGATTCCGGTGTCGCTGCCCGAAGGGGCGACCGTTCGCTCGGCGATCGACGCGAGCGGCGTGCTCGCGCTGCACCCGGAGATCGACCTCGCGCAAGCGAAGACGGGCGTGCACGGCAAGCTCGCACCGCTCAATGCGCCGCTCGTCGACCACGACCGCGTCGAGATCTACCGCCCGCTGATCGTCGATCCGAAGCTGGCGCGCCAGCGGCGCGTCGACAAGTCCCGCCGCGCCGGCTCCATCGAGGGCCGCAAGTGGATGCACAAGGACGCGCGCTGACGCGCGCGGTTCCGCTCCTTCCATCCCCATTCGTCTGATCAAACGCCGCGGCGCTCAGTGGGCCGCGACGTTCGCGTTGGCCGACGCGCTGCCCGGCGTATTGCCGCCGGCGGGCGTGTCGCCGTGCTGTCGCACGGAGCCGTACACGCCTGCGAGCAGCAACACCAGCGCGGCGATCTCGAGCGCGTGCGGCATGCGCTGATCGTAGACGAACGCATAAAGCATCGCGAACACGGTTTCGAACACGATCAACTGGCCCGACAGCGTGAGCGGCAACCGCTTCGACGCGGCATTCCACAGTCCGTTGCCGAGCCACGACGCGCCGATTGCGAGCACGAGATTCAGCAGCCAGAACAACTCCCAGCGCGACGCGGGGACGGCCGCCTGCACCGTGCCGGCCGGCACCGCGAGGATTGCGATCCAGCAGAGTCCGCCGATCAGGCCGGTCACGACGCCCCACAGCACCGACCATTCGTTGCCGCCGAAATGATGATGGCGCTGCAGATAGCGTGCGTTCGCGACTGCGTACCAGGTCCAGCTCGCGAGCGCACCGGCCGCGCAAGCAATGCCCGCGAGCTTCTGGCCGAGCGTCGTCGCGTGCGCGGCCTCGGACGTGAACAGGTCGACGTTGATGCAGACGATACCCGCGATCACCAGCGCGAGCGGGACGGCAAGCCGCCGCAGCGGCACGGCGCCGTGGTCGCCGAGGCCCGCGAGCGTGACGGTGACGGGCAATACGCCGACGATCAGCGAACTGGGCGCGATGCCGATCAGGTGCACGGCGCCGGACAGCAGCATGTAGTACGCGACGTTGCCGACGACGGCGAGCTTCACGAGCGCGACGAGATCTTCGCGGGTCAGCCGCGCGAGCAGCGAGCGGGCGGCCGGCAGTGCGGCCGCGAGCGACACGAGGCCGTACATCGCGTAGCGGCCGGCGCTCAGCAGCAGCGGCGAGAAGTCGGTCAGCAGCCGCGGAACGAGAAACACCATGCCCCACAGGGCACCTGCCAGGACACCATAGACCACACCGCGCTGCATCGACCGCTCCGAACACATGACTGACGAGCGCGCATCTTAGCGACGCCGGCTCGGCGGCGTCTTGTTTATTCCTGCACTCGGGGCATGGCGGGGCGCCGACGTGCCGCGCGACGAAGCGGCCGCGATCCGTTCCTGATTATCGAGGGTTCGCGGCCGCGGCATGGTGCGGATCGGCCGCCGGTCGAATCAGCCGTCGGCAGGATCGGGCGTCGCACCGGCGCCGTCGCCCGACGCCCGCGTTCGCGCCGGGCGCCGCACGGCGCGCAGCTTGCCGCTGTTGCCGCCGCCGCAGTAGAAGCGGTCGTGGCCGTCGGATTCGAGCCCCGACACGCCGACGCCGGTCGGCATGTCGACCTGCTCGAGCACTTGTCCCGTAAGCGGATCGATGTGCCGCAACTCGCTCTGGTCGGCTTCCCAGGTGCCGTGCCACAGCTCGCCGTCGACCCACGTCACGCCGGTGACGAAGCGGTTCGATTCGATCGTGCGCAGCACGGCGCCCGATTCCGGGTCGATCTGATGAATCTTGCGTTCGCGGTACTGGCCGACCCACAGCGTGCCTTCGGCCCACGCGAGCCCCGAGTCGGCGCCGCCGCCGGGTGCGGGGATCGTCGCGAGCACGCGGCCCGATTCCGGATCGATCTTCTCGATGCGGTCCTCGACGATCTGGAACAGGTGGCGGCCGTCGAACGCCGTGCCCGCATGCGCGGCGATGTCGAGCGAGCGGACGGTCGTGCCGCGTTCCGGATCGAGCGCATTCAGCTTGTCGCCGGACGCGTACCACACGTGCTGCCCGTCGAACGTGACGCCGTGCACGCCGTCGACGCCCGGAAACGGGCCGTACTCGCGAATGATCTCTGCATTTGAGCGTTTCATGTTCGTCACCTCGTCGTTCGGTGAGGCCATCCTAATCTCCCGGCAGCGCGGCAGGGAGTAACAAGGTCGTCGCGAATCCGGGCAGCGGCGGCGTCGTCCAGCGCCGCGCGCGGCCGCGGCCGAACGCCTGCACCTTGTCCGCTTCGGCGAGCGCGTCGAGCGCGCGCTGCACGGTGCGCTGGCTTGCACCGAGTGCGAGCGCCAGTGCGGAGCTCGACCACGCTTCGCCGTCGGCGAGGAGCGCGAGCACGGCCGCGTGGCGATCGTCGACCGGGCGCGCGAGTACGACGGTCTCGCGCACGCCGAGCGGTTCGAGCGCGAAGCCGCGCTGTGTCGCGGTGACGTTCGCGAGCGGCCGCAACACCGCACGCAGCCGGCCGATCTCGACGCGCAGGCGTGCGCGATGCGATTCGTCCGCATGTTTCGCGCGGAACGCGGCAGCCACGAGCGCGTTTCTCGACACGTCGGCCGGCCATGCCTCGCCAAGCGCACGGGCGAGCACGAACAACACTGGGCGGCGCGCGAGCGACACGGACGTGCGCGCATCGCGCACCGTGTGGCGGCACGCATCGACGACGAGCGCATTCGACGCGAACAGCGTCTCGACTTCGTCGAGCTGCACGAGCCGTGACGTGCCGCGCGCGATGAGTCGCGCGGCCGGCGCATCGAGCACGCGCGCTGCGGTGTCGACCTCGGCCGTCAGCGCGGCGATGCCGGCGTCGCGGGCGGCCGCCCGCGCACGGGCGAGCGCCGCACGGGCCGCGTGCGTGCGGATGCGGCGCATCGCGATGCCGGCCGCGATCAGCTCATGGGCGGCGCGTGACGCGGCCGGCAGCGGCGCGGGATCGAGATGCGCGAGCAGCCGTTCGGCGTCGTCGATGCGACCGATCAGCAGCAGCCGGCGCACGCCGAGATAGCGCGCATGCGCGGCGTTCGTGCGGTCGCCGTGTGCGTCGAGCGTCGCGCACGCGGCATCGAGCGCGCGCGTCGGCCAGCGGAGGTCGCGCGACGCGAGCGCGATCTCGGCTTCCGCGACGACGCAGCGTGCCCGCGCCACGGCCTCCTTCGCGCCGAAAGCGCGTGCGGCACCGCGCACGAGTGCCCGTGCGCGTTCGAAATCGCCGAGCTGTGCCATCGCGATGCCGCGCAGCGCGAGCGCTGGGGCGTCGTCGCGCAGTGCGACGCGGTTCAGCGCGCCGAGCGCGTCACCGGCCGCGAGCGCACGCGCGGCCGCGGTAATCAGCGAATCCATCCGAATCCCGACACACTTGTCACTCCCTCCGGCCCGATGCCGAGCACTAATCTAGCACCACGCACACGGCACCGTACGCCGTGCCCGGATACCCATCGGAAGGAGGAGCCCGCAATGACGACCCATCTCACCGGAACGCGCGACGAATGGCTGGCCGAGCGCAGGGCGCTGCTCGAGGCGGAAAAGGCGCTGACGCGGCAAAGCGACGAACTCGCGCGGCGGCGCCAGGCACTGCCGTGGGTGCGCGTCGACAAGACCTACCGGTTCGACACGGAAGACGGGCAGGCGACGCTCGACGACCTGTTTCGCGGCCGTTCGCAACTGCTCGTCTATCACTTCATGTTCGGTCCCGACTACAAGGCCGGCTGCCCGTCGTGCTCGGCGCTCGCGGACGGCTTCGACGGTTTTGCCGTGCACCTGGCGAACCACGACGTGACGCTCGCGGCCGTGTCGCGCGCGCCGCTTGCAAAGCTGCTCGCGTACCGGCAGCGGATGGGGTGGACCTTCCCGTGGGCGTCGTCGGTCGGCAGCGATTTCAACTTCGACTTCAACGTGTCGTTCACCGAAACGCAGCAGCGCGCGGGCGACGTCGAATACAACTACGCGCGGGCGGGACACGCGATGGACATGGATCCGCCGCCGGCGCCCGTCGTGCAGTTCGCGGCGACGTGCGGCACCGACGCGGTCACGTATTCGCTCGACCGGCCGGGGATGAGCGCGTTCGTGCGCGAGGACGGCGCCGTCTATCACACGTACTCGACCTATGCGCGCGGGCTCGACGGGTTGTGGGGGATGTACCAGTGGCTCGATCGTGCGCCGCGCGGGCGCAACGAGGCGGGCCCGTGGTGGCGCCGCCACGACGAGTACGCGCGCGGTTGAGCGCGGGCCGGCGACGGGCGGGAGCGTGCGATGACACGGCCGGCAACCGGCGATACGGGCCGCGATCGGCGGGCATTCGGCGCGGCGCTCGTTGCCGTGTTCGCCGCCGCCGCGATGGCGACACTGGCGCAGCACGCGTCGATGGACGCGATGGGCGGCGAACCGATGCCCGGCGGCTGGACGCTCTCGTCGGCGTGGCTGCGGCCATGCGGATGGGGCGCCGGTCGCGCGTTCGCGGCGTTCGCCGGCATGTGGGGCGCGATGACGGTGACGATGATGCTGCCCGTACTGGCACCGCCCCTCTGGCGATACCGGCAGCGCGTCGGCCCGCTGACCGCGGCGCGCTCGACCTGGCTGCTCGTCGTCGCGGGCGCCGGGTACTTCGCGGTATGGATGGCATTTGGCGCGATGGCGTTTCCGCTCGGCGGCGCGCTGACGGCCGCCGCGGCACGGCTGCCGGCGCTCGCCCGCGCGATGCCGTTCGCGGCCGGCGCGGTCGTGTCGGCCGCGGGCGTGCTGCAGTTCTCGGCGTGGAAGCTGCGCCGGCTGGCGTGCTGCAGGCACGCGGCGGCGGACGCGCACCGGTCGCGTGCGGATGCCGGCGCGGCATGGCGCCACGGCGTGCAAGCCGCGATGCGCTGCGGCGCCTGTTGCGGGAACCTGATGGCGGTCGCGCTGGCGGCCGGCATGATGGATCTGCGCGTGATGGCTGCCGTCACGGTCGCGATCGCCGCCGAGCGCCTCGCGCCGGCCGGCGAGCGTGTTGTGCGGATCGTCGGCGGCGTCGCGATCGGGGGCGGCATCGCGATGATCGCGCGCACGGCCGGGCTGGTGTAAGACCGGGGAGGCGAGCCGATTCGGCATGTTGCCGGGCCGCGGGCGACCGCGGCCGCCGCTGTCGTGCAGCCCGGCCGCGGCCGGCGCAGTTGCCGCAGCGCAGCCCGTTGCGCGAATGGCCCGATGCAGCGGTGAAACGAAAGGCGATCGAAAACGAACCGAACGGCGATCCGAACGATTCGGCCCCCGAACGCATGAAAACGGCTAAGCCGTTGTTCGTGTTGTGAAAATTCGCAGCGCTTCGCGTATAATTCGCTTTTGCGCCCATAGGATTTGCCATGCGTCTGATCCAAAAAGCACTCACTTTCGATGACGTGCTCCTCGTTCCCGCCTTCTCTGACGTTCTCCCGCGCGACACCAGCCTCAAGACCAAGCTGACCCGCAACATCTCCCTGAACATGCCGCTCGTGTCCGCCGCCATGGACACGGTCACCGAAGGCCGTCTCGCGATCGCGATGGCGCAGCAGGGTGGCGTCGGTATCGTCCACAAGAACCTCACGCCGGCCGAACAGGCCCGCGAGGTCGCGAAGGTCAAGCGTTTCGAGTCGGGCGTCGTCCGCGATCCGATCACGGTGCCGCCGCAAATGAAGGTGCGCGACGTGATCGCGCTGTCGCGCCAGCATGGCATCTCGGGTTTCCCGGTCGTCGAAGGCCCGCAGCTCGTCGGCATCGTCACGAACCGCGACCTGCGTTTCGAAACGCGCCTCGACGAGCCGGTCAAGTCGATCATGACGCCGCGCGAGCGCCTCGTCACGGTCAAGGAAGGCACGCCGCTCGCCGAAGCGAAGGCGCTGATGCACAGCCACCGCCTCGAGCGCGTGCTGGTCGTCAACGATGCATTCGAACTGCGCGGCCTGATGACCGTCAAGGACATCACGAAGCAGACCGAGCACCCGGACGCGTGCAAGGACGAACACGGCAAGCTGCGCGCAGGCGCGGCGGTCGGCGTCGGTCCCGACAACGAAGAGCGCGTCGAGCTGCTGGTGCAGGCCGGCGTCGACGTGATCGTCGTCGATACCGCGCACGGCCACAGCAAGGGCGTGCTCGAGCGCGTCCGCTGGGTCAAGCAGAACTTCCCGCACGTCGAAGTGATCGGCGGCAACATCGCGACGGCCGCCGCCGCGAAGGCGCTCGTCGAATACGGCGCGGACGCGGTCAAGGTCGGTATCGGCCCCGGCTCGATCTGCACGACGCGGATCGTCGCGGGTGTCGGCGTGCCGCAGATCAGCGCGATCGCGAACGTCTCGGAAGCGCTGAAGGGCACCGGCGTGCCGTGCATCGCCGACGGCGGCGTGCGCTTCTCGGGCGACGTGTCGAAGGCCCTCGCAGCCGGCGCGAATGCGGTGATGATGGGCAGCATGTTCGCGGGCACCGAAGAATCGCCGGGCGACGTGTTCCTGTACCAGGGCCGCCAGTACAAGTCGTACCGCGGCATGGGTTCGGTCGGCGCGATGAAGGACGGCGCGGCAGACCGCTACTTCCAGGACAACTCGGCGAACATCGACAAGCTCGTGCCGGAAGGCATCGAAGGCCGTGTCGCGTACAAGGGCTCGGTCAACGCGATCCTGTTCCAGCTGGTCGGCGGCGTGCGCGCCAGCATGGGCTATTGCGGCTGCCGGACGATCGACGAGCTGCACGACAAGGCCGAATTCGTCCAGATCACCGCAGCGGGCATGCGCGAGTCGCACGTGCACGACGTGCAGATCACGAAGGAAGCGCCGAACTACCACGTGGACTGAGCGCCGATGAAACCGCTGCTGCGAGCCGTGCTGATCATCGATGCCGTGCTGCTGCTGGCGTTCGGCGTGCTGTTCGTGCTGACGCCCTGGCAGTCGCTCTTCAATGCGCTGCAGCTTGCGAACGTCCAGCCGGCGATGCTCGGCCAGGCGTTCGGCATCGCGTTGCTCGGGCTCGCGTGGCTCGCGTTTCATGCGGCGTTCAACGGCGATCTCACCGCGCCCGTCGCGCGGTCGGTCGGCCACGTGTACTGGCTGACCGGCGTACTGACGATCGTCTGGTCGATCGGCACCGGCAGCGGTCCCGCGCTCGCGGCCGCCGGCAGGGTGCTGTCGGCCGTGGCCGGGGTCGCGCTGATCGTGCTC